>CAYJDS010000046.1:0-8062 GCA_964369015.1 uncultured Staphylococcaceae bacterium
GATATAAGTTCTTCATAGTTTTGATTATATCAAAAAACGGCAATTGGCGGAATGAAAATTAAACAAAACTACTTTTTTTTAGAAAATGATAAAACAGCTTCAACCGCTCTTTTCCAACCGGAATATTTAGCAACCCGTTTTTCTTCGTCCATCTTCGGAAGATAACTTTTTTTCACTTGATGAATGGCTTTAAGATCACTAAGGGAAGAAAAAATTCCCGCCTGGAGACCAGCCAAGTAGCAAACGCCTAAACTCGTTGTTTCATAAATCCGGGGCAAACGAATTTCACAATTTAAAATATCGGCTTGAAATTGCATTAAGTATTTATTTACGGAGGCTCCGCCGTCCACACTTAAAATATTAATATTTTGATTAGCTTCTTTCATCATAATTTCAAAAACATCTCGCGATTGATAGGCGATTGCTTCTAGTGTAGCGCGCGCTAATTCAAGCGAACTAACGTCGCGTGTCAAACCAAAAATTGCCCCACGTGCGCGGTCATTCCAATAAGGAGTGCCCAAACCGACAAACGCCGGCACAAAATAAACATCGTCGTCTTGAATGGCTTTGCGCGAAAAACTTTCACTTTCGGCGGCATTTTTAAAGAGTTTAAGTTCGTCACGAAGCCACTGCACGGCCGCTCCACCAACAAAGACACTACCTTCAAGGGCATAAGTGACTTCATCTTTTATTTTCCACGCGATTGTTGCGAGTAAGCCGTTTTTTGAAATACGCGGGGTGCATCCCGTATTCATTAACATAAAACAACCAGTGCCATAAGTATTTTTTGCTTCGCCCGCTTCAAAACACATTTGGCCGAAGAGGGCAGCTTGTTGGTCACCAGCAACGCCATTAATCGGAGTTTCTTGGTTAAAATAGGTTGCTCGGCCAAAATTGTCAGCACTATTTAAAACTTCCGGGAGCATCGCACGCGGAATGTTAAAGATTTTTAAAAGTTCATCATCCCACTCGAGGGTTTTAATGTTATATAGAAGTGTCCGCGAAGCGTTACTCACATCGGTTACATGCCGCAGATTATTAGTTAATTTATAAATGAGCCAAGTATCAACTGTTCCAAACATAAGTTCGCCTTTTTCAGCGCGGGCTTGGCCGTTTGGTAAATGATCTAAAATATAACGAATCTTACTCGCACTGAAGTATGGATTAAGGATTAAACCCGTTTTTTGCTGGATAAAGTCACGATATTGACTAAGATTTTCACAAATCTCGGCACTTTGGCGACTTTGCCAAACAATTGCTTTACTTACCGGCATACCGGTTTTCTTATCCCAAACAATCGTTGTTTCCCGTTGGTTGGTAATACCAATCGTAACGATTTTACTCATCGGAACGTTCGCGTTAATTAAAACTTTATTAACAACATTTAAAACGCTAAGCCATAATTCTAAAGCGTCTTGTTCGACATGCCCTCGTTCAGGGTAATAACACTTAACATCTTCTTGGGCAATAAAAGCAATATTACCTTGAAAATCAAACAGAATTGCCCGACTTGAAGTAGTTCCTTGATCGATGGTGAGGATAAACTTATTCATGGGCGTAATCACTAAATTCTTTTGGTATTTCAACTGATAAATTTAGTGCCCCGTCTTTTGTCACTAAAACGTTATCTTCAATCCGAACCCCAATGCCGTATTCGGCAAAATAAAGTCCGGGTTCAACTGTAATGACGTTTCCTACTTCTAAAGGTAATGAGCGAATGGAGGCATCATGAGTATCAAGGCCCAAATGATGGGAAACTCCGTGATAGTAGTAGTTAATAATGTCATCGTCTTCCTTGATGATTTTAGCCTTCACTAATTCTTGTTTAAGAAATTCCTTCGTAAAGTTTTGCAAATCAAGTAAGGTTAAGCCGGGTTTAATACGGTTAATAACTGCCTTGTTACAAGCAAGCACGATGTTATAAATATTTTTTTGTAACGGACTGACTTTTTGACTAACGGGGACAGTGCGCGAAATGTCGGCGGTATACATATTATTGTGCCCTCCTAAGTCAAGAAGAAGTAAATCGCCATCTTTCATCTTCGCATCAAGCGAGGGATAATGAAGAATAACCGCGTTTTCCCCGCTTGCGGCAATCGTATTAAAACCTAATTCGCCATGCGCGGCTTTAATAACATATTCAAAGGCCGCGGCAAATTCATATTCATGGACCCCAGGGCGCACGACGCTTAAGCCGTGTTTAATCGCTTTATGGGTCAGAGTAATACTTTCTTTAATTAAAGCAACTTCGTAATCGTCTTTTACCATTCGTAAGCGGATAATCGGTTCATAAATATCTAAAACTTCATGGCCATCTGCTTCAAGAAGTTCCGCTACGTCTTTTGTTAATAGCTGGTCACTAATTGTTAAGCCTTCTTCTAAATCTAAATAAATTGTAAGTTTATCAACTAGTAATGACTTAAAACTTGCTTCAAAATCTTCACTATTAGCGTGCTCGCTAACCCCACTTATTGCAAGTGCTTCTTCGGGAGTAAGCCGTTTTCCAGTCCAAATTTCTTTAGCTTTATTGTAAGCACTAGTAAAAAGTGTTTCACTAACCATACCATCAACTTTTTTAATGAGTAAAAAAGAATGATCTTGTTTAATTCCAGTTAAGTAATAAAAGTTGCGGTTAACACTAAAGTCATAAACTGCGTCAGCGCTTCTTTTTAATTCTGTGCCACTAAAGAGGAGAAGAAGACTATGATCCTTCATTCCTTCGGCGATTTTGTTTCTTCGTAATTTATAATTTGCCATCATTTAACTCCTTTTCAATCATTGCAACAATCCCACTTAGGAGGCTTGTATCCGTTACTTCTATTTTACGCTCATCAATTAGTTTTGTGTTGTTTGGTAATAAGGGAAGAGTTCCTAAAAGCGGAATATTAAACGACTTAGCAATATCTGGTGCGCTTTCATCGCCAAATATATAATATTTTTGGTCATATTCAGGAATATAAAGATAAGACATATTTTCAATTATTCCTAACAAGCGCGTATTTGTCGTTTGTGCCATTTTAACAATCTTTTTCACAATCGTTTGGACCATTTGTTGTCTTGTTGTTACTAATATAATTCCGTCAAGTGGGATATCGCTAAAAGCACTTAGAGCGACATCACTTGTTCCAGGTGGAAAATCGACTAACAAGTAATCTAATTCACCCCAATTAACGGTCGTGTAAAACTGTGTCACTAAATCCCCAATTAACGGACCGCGCCACATAATGGGATCTTCACCCTCATCAAGGAGAAGCGCACTTGAAATAATTTTAATATCAAGATTTTTACTAACTGCCGGGTAAATACTTACTTCGTCGCCGTAGACACCTTCACTAATATTAAACATATGAGGGATTGAAGGACCAGTAACATCCCCGTCAAGGATACCAACGCGGTAACCTTGTTTACTAAGTTCGACCGCTAAGAGGCCAGTAACATAGCTTTTACCAACCCCACCCTTACCAGAAACGACACCAATAATATGTTTTATAAGACTTTTTTCGTTTGCGTTTTTCATTGTTTAAACTCCTTTAGTAACACGTCATCATCACGTTCTATTACATTATAATTGCTTTCAATCTTTTGCGCATCCTTTTGGTCTATGATTAATGAAATATCGACAAATTCGCCGTTAAATGCTCTTTTTATGACAAAAAAGCCCTCTTTATTAAAGTAATAATTAGTTTTATCATAGTCTTTAATTGCAAGCTTTAATGAATAACGATATGCCGGGATTTTGGTAAATAAAACGGCACTTTTAATTGCTAAATTAGCAGCATCGACAAAAGTCCGTAACAGCCGTCCCGCGCCAAGTTTGGTGCCACCAAAGAAACGAACAACAACAAGGAGAACCTCATCTAAATCATTAAATTTTAATAAGTTAAGAAGTGGTAATCCAGCACTATTTTGGGGTTCACCGTCATCACTACATTTTTCGTAATTTAAATAACGATAAGCATAAGGAAAATGAGCGGCTCCTTTATTCGCTTTTTTAATTTCTTCATAAAGCAAAGGAAAACTATCGAGCTTCGTAAGTGGGAGTAAATAGGCAATAAAACGCGATTTCTCGACGATTAGTTCAGCGCTTGCTGGTTGATTAACTACTTTTTTCACCTAGTTATTTTACCAAAATTAGGCAAAATAAGACATACATATGGCCACTTTTGCTATACTTAACATATATGTTAGATAATAGTGAATATATTGAAAACGAGTTAGAACCAATTCCCGAGAATAAACCGCAGAAATTTTTATGGTGGCACCATATTTTACTTTTTGGTCTTGGTTATTTAGGACTTAATTTATTTGCAATTATCTTTAATAAAATTCCGTATTTTTCTAATCTTACTAACACGCCACAAGGACTTTTTGCTGCCACTTTATATAATTTGATTATTTATTTATTAACCTTTTCTTTACTAGCAATTATCTTAATCTACACGCGTGCTTTTCAATCGCTTTTTAAAGGGTTTACTAAATTACGACCGTATATTGCCGGTGTATTTTACGGTTTTATTGTAATAATTGCTTCGGTTAGCTATTCATCGCTTGTCACAATTATTTTTGGACCAAGTGAGAGTAACATTAACCAATTATCAATTGAAGCCATGATTAAGATTAATCCCTTTCTTAATTTCTTTTGGATTGTTATTTTAGGACCATTAGTTGAGGAAATACTTTACCGTGTTGGAATATTTAATGGGTTAAAGAAAGTTAATCATATCTTGGCTTACGTCATTTCTGGGTTAATCTTTGGCTTAATTCATTTTAATGTCCCGCTGACGGATAGTGGCGCTATTGATCAAGCAAAATTAATGGTTGAATTCATTAACATTCCTAGTTACATCATCAGTGGTCTTTTATTTGCTTATATTTATGATAAGGAAGGGTTTGCGACGAGTTCAGTTGCCCACATTACTAATAACTTACTTTCATTTATTGTAACAATCATTAGAGCATACAATGGGTAAGAAAAATACACTGATTTTTAATAGTTTTACACTACGGATTATTGCTTTAACCGCCGTTTTAAGCGATCACATTGCGTTAATGTTTGTGGCCTCTGATTCCGTTCTTTACTTAATTATGCGAATCTTTGGCCGGTTAGCTTTTATTTTCTTTGCTTTTTTTGTTAGTGAGGGAATTTTATTTTCAAAGAATAAAGATAAATATTTGATGCGGTTTGCGCTTCTTTACTTAATATTACAAGTCTTTATTGTCGTGGCAAATCTTGTTGATCCTACTTTTGTGTTTCGTAATGTGTTTTTTACGCTCGGCGCGATGGCCTCGCTCTTAGTTTACTTAGAAAAAAAGGAGTGGAAGAAAGTGTATTACTTAATTCCCGCTATAACACTTTTAGTCATTAATATTTTGGCTGATATTGTCGTTATTCCCGCTTTTGAAATCTTCGCTGGCGACTACGGACTCTATGGTATGGCGTTAATTCTTGCTTTTTACGGAGCGCGGAAACTTGGCACTTATTTATTGGAGCGTTATCCACTTGATGTGGTAGATGGAGATGAGGAAAGTAAGCGTCAAAAAGAGCAAATAATTTACAATTCGGCAACGACACTCGGCCTTTTTATTGTTTCAATGCTTTCTTTCTTACTTAGTACATATGGGGTTACTTCTTTTGGCAGTGGTTTTCAAAGTTTTGCTCTTTTATCAATCCCATTTTTATTACTTTATTCGGGAAAAATTGGCCATAATAGCAAAGGGTGGCGAGCGTTTTACTATTCATTTTTCCTACTTCATATTATTCTTATTTTTGTAGTTTCATTAATCATATAGGAGGTAGTAATTTATGGTTATTTATTTAGAAAAAGCGACTGATTTTGATGTCATTATTAAAGAAGGGACTGTCTTAGTTGATTTTTATGCTGACTGGTGCGGCCCATGCCGGATGCTTGGACCAGTCTTAGAAGAAGTTAGTAAAGAGCGGCCAGATGTGAAAATTTTAAAGGTTAATGTTGATACCTTTGGCGTTTTGGCGCAACAATTTAGTGTTCATACGATCCCAACGATGAAACTATTTAAAAATGGAGAAGCAGTGGCGACCAAAGTTGGATATCTTGCTAAAACACCACTTTTAAATTTTCTTTCAATTTAATTTTATAATTTGTTTATAAAATACAACGGTTTTTGTCTATAATAAAATTATGAAAAAACTAATCTTTGATCCACTTGAAGAGTATCGCGATAACTTTAAGCAAAAGCATAACGAAAATGTTAATAATTTGTTTGATGAACTAGTTAAAAAAAGTAATGTTAATCTCGGTCAAAACGATTTAACGGTTAAAGAAATTAAAGATTTTGACGCTCGGATTGCAAATGAAAATAGTTATCTAAAAAAGCGCAAGTCAATTAAATCATTGCTTGTTTTTCTTACTGTTGCTTTACTATTAAGCGGCATTTTCTTTATTGTTGTTTGGATCCAAAACATTGATTTATTAACTAAAGCCGGAGTAATTAGTTTAAGTATAGTTTTACCGCTTTTGGCAGTCGGTTTAATAGTTTTGATTGTAAAGGCGATTAATCCAAAAATTAAAGACGCTCAAGCACGGTTAAAGACGTTAATTGAAAAGCGAGCGATTAAAGAAGCGGAAGCATGGAATCAAGTTAATCCCCTTAATGCACTTTTTGAAGCCGAGATGAGTCCGAAATTAGTGGAAAAAACCATCCCCCTTTTAACAATGGATCCGCTCTTTGATAGTAAAAGGTTTGATTATTTATCGCGCAAATATGGGTTAAGTGAGTACACTGCGGAAAACGAAAGCGCCGAATTTGTTCAGTCGGGCGTTATCCAAGGTAATCCGTTTCTTTTGGCGCGTTCTTTATATATGGATATGGGCAACCGAACTTATTCTGGCTCAATTACTGTCAGTTACTCAGTGACTGTTTATGTTAATAATCGCGCCCAACGACAAACCCGCCATGAAACGCTTACTGCTTCGGTGACAAAACCTTGTCCGTATTATTCAAATGACACAATTATAATTTATGGTAACGAGGCGGCGGGCGAACTTTCCTTTAACCGCTATCCACAACTACCGCTAGATTGGACTGCCAAGTCACTTGCGAGTTTTGTTAAAAGTGAAGAAGCCGAAATGCGCAAACTTGCGGATAATGCGATTAAAAAAGGCAAGAGTTTCACGCCTCTTGGTAACAGTGAGTTTGAGGCACTTTTTAACGCCTATAACCGCGATAATGAAGTGCAATACCGTCTGCTTTTTACTGCTTTAGGCCAATCAGAAATCGTTGATTTAATTAAAGATAAAACCGTTGGATTTGGTGACAATTTCGAATTTCATAAACGTAAAAACATTAATGTTGTTCGCTCCCGTCATTCGCAAGGTTTTGATTATTCAGCGGATCCCAAACGTTATTATCATTTTGATAATAAGGTGATTCGGGAACGGTTTGTTAGTTATAACAACTCGTATTTACGCTATTTCTATTTTAACATTGCTCCAGTTTTAGCCATTCCTTTATATCAACAACATAAACCACAAGAGTTTATTTATCAAACTGATTATAGATCGCATCTTTCTTTTTATGAACATGAAGCAACAGCGCATTATTTTCCGGCCTCTTCTCTTGCTCATCCCGAAAGCACGACCCAAAACATTTTAAAAACCAAAGTTATCGCTAAAGGGGTTGACTTTGATAATGTCACAATTACGAGTCATGGGTTTAAAACAGTTGATCGAGTTGATTATATTCCGCGGACCGCCGGCAATGGGTCGATTCACCAAGTCCCGGTTCGCTGGGTTGAATATATTCCGGTTTCAAAAGACACTAATGCAACAATTAAAGTATTAGATAAAGCTGAAGAAGCGAAAGTAAAAGATCCAACATTATTTGATAAGATTGGGGGATATTTGAGTAAGTACACCAATAAAAACACCCCGGTTACCGGACGTCATGTTTTAGCCTTCCTGGCCGCGAAAAGTTTTAGTGATAACGATAGTGCCGAACTCAACAAATTATTTAACGAAACTAATCAAAAAAAATAGTATAATTAAAGAAAGGAGAAATTAACTATGGCAAATGAATTAGATGA
>CAYJDS010000047.1:0-7966 GCA_964369015.1 uncultured Staphylococcaceae bacterium
AATTGCTGTATTATTAGGGACTTTATAATCAGTTTCGAAAACGGAAAACACTTTTTATTCTTGGAAAACGGGATAATAATCGCATTTTTATAATTAGAATACGGGCCATAGTTATTCATAATTTCCGCTATTTACCCGAAGACGGCATAAATTAACCAGTTGATGAAGTTCCCATACTTTCTTTGAAATAGCCACGGTTACGTACCGTTTCAACCGTTTACCCATTTAGGGAATAAAATGACCAGTTGAGAGCATTTAGACATAAAAAAGTCTTACCAAGTAAGTCGTTAATGACGCCATTAAAATTGTTAACTGGTTAGAAAAAATACCAAAAACAGCATAAATTAGCCCAAATAGGGCTTTTTTTGATAACGGGTCGAGTTCTCGCCAGTGGACTACGGCGGATTTTTTCTAAATGAACTTTCTATTCATAATGAATTCGATTTGTAATGATTCTATTAGGGGAAAAACCGCTCATTTAGAGTAACTAAAAACAAGGATAATATTAAAAGGACTAAAAATCTGTGATGTTTTCATACAAACCATTTTATTTATGAGTATGCATGAGGTAATAAAATGGAAGAACATAACGATATTATTATTTTTAAAGATAATGATCTTGAATTAGAGGTCAAGGTTACTCCGGATAAGGATACCGTTTGGTTAACACAAGATCAGATGGCTATACTTTTTGCGGTTGATAAAACTGTAATTTTTCGACATGTAAATAACATATATAAAGATAATGAACTAGAAATTTCTTCAACTATTGCAGAAAATGCAAAAGTTCAAATTGAGGGAGAGAGAACGGTTACTCGAAAAATTAAATTATATAACTTGGACATGATTATTTCGGTTGGGTACAGGGTAAAGTCAAAGCGCGGTATTGTTTTTAGAAAATGGGCAAATAACGTTTTGAAAGATTACATATACAAAGGATTTGCGGTTGATACGCGAAGGCTTAGTGATAGTGAACAAAATTACAAGGATTTTTCTTCTACCGTTAAGTTGATCGCGGATATGGTAAAGCGTAAGGAATTAACGAGTAGTGAATCAACGGGATTACTAACTCTAATATCTAAGTATGCTTATGCTCTCGAGACTCTTGATAAGTATGACCACCAAACACTAAAGATTGTAAACATTAGAAAAGATAATAATCAAGTTAAACTTGAGTATCAAGAAGCAATTAAGCAAATAAAGGCCATGCCAGATTATGGCAAATCAGAACTTTTTGGCAAAGAAAAAGATAAGTCGTTTGAAAGTGCACTTAATGCAATTTATCAATCTGCGTTTGGAGAAGATATATATCCTTCAATTGAAGAAAAAGCCGCTAATTTATTGTATTTTATCGTTAAAAATCATGCCTTTTATGATGGCAATAAAAGAATAGCCGCCGCCATTTTTATTTGGTTTTTAGATATTTATGGAATTTTATATAAGGCGGAAGGAACACGAATTTTAGAGGATAATGCCCTTGTGGCGATTGTTTTATTAATCGCGCTTTCTAACCCACAAGAACACGCTGTTATTGTAAAAATTATTGTTAATTTAATAAATTTAAATAACTAGATAAAATACTTGAAATTCTCGGAATTTGCGTTAATAGTAATGAAAATAAGTATCGGAAATAATTATCTTATATTATTAAATAGAACCGCAAAGTACAGAGATACCGAACTCTAACGTACATAAAAATGGGACACAGTTACTCAGACTTTCCGCGATTTACCCAAAAAGGGCATAAATTAACCAGTTGACGAAGTTTTCAAACTTTCTTTGAAATACCCACAGTTTCCGCTTTTTACCGAGAAAGGTAGTAAATTAACCAGTTGAGAGAATTTAGGACAAAATAGTCTTACCAATTAAGTAGTTAAAGACGCCATGAAAATCTTGTTTTGGTAAGTATATACTGCCAAAAACCACATAAAATTGCCCTTAATCGGGCTTTTTTTGATGAGTTCGGCTGTCATGAAGAAAAATATGTGTCAAAAATTGAAAAGATTTGCAAAAATAGTAAAAATTTTCAAAACAAAATGAAAAGATTTACAAATTTCTTTTTCTTTGGTATAATAATTTTGAGGTTGTTATATGATAAAAAGAGAAGAATACGTAAACAAGATTTTAAAATTTAAAGATGATGGATTTGTCAAAATTCTAACTGGTGTTAGACGTTCTGGCAAGACATATATTTTGAAATTACTCAAAGAAGAGATGATACAGCTAGGCATTAAGGAAAATAGGTTTATTTCGATTAACTATGAAAACAATGAAAATAAACTATTAACTGATAGCGACATCTTGCATGAATATATTGCTAATGCCCTGACTGATAAAGAGAAGTACTATTTATTTATTGATGAAGTTCAAGAAATAGAAGAGTGGGCAAAAGTTATTAATTCGCTCCGTTCTTCGTTTAATCTCGATATTTATGTCACTGGTTCCAATTCTCGGGTTTTTATTGGCGAAAGTCTCACTTATCTAGCGGGACGTTATGTTAATATTGACGTTTATCCATTATCGTTTAAAGAATTCCTAAAATTTAGTAATCGTGATGTTTCGGTTGATTCTTATAATAAATTTCTAGAAAGTTCTTTTCCACTCCTTGTCTTAGAAAAAGATGAGTTTAAGAAAAATCTCTATGAAAAAGATTTAATATCTTCAATTATCTACCGTGATGTTATATTAAGAAATGAAACAAAAGACGAAGCGCTTTTAACTAAAATACTCACCTATACTATGAATAATGTTGGTAATATCATCAACATCAACAAAATTACTGACTCATTAATTTCAAATGGAACAAAGGTTTCCTATAATACCGTTGAAAAATATGTTAATAATATTACGAAGTCATACATTCTTTATTTTTGTCCTCGTTATGATATTAGAAGTAAAGATGTTTTTAAAACTAATGGCAAATACTATGTGGTTGATTTAGGGATAAGAAAGAAAATAACTAGTGATCGAGGAGTTAATTTCGGCTTTATTTTAGAAAATTTTATTTTCTTAGAATTAAAAAAACATGGCTTTGATGTTTTTGTTGGCGTGATGAGAAATAGTGATAAAGAAATTGATTTTGTGGCTAATATTCATAACAAGACAATCTATGTCCAAGTGGCGTTTACAGTTATGGACGAAAATACGTTAAAGCGAGAAATTGAACCATTTAATACGCTTAAAGATAATCACCCGAGATACTTGGTGACTTTTGATGAATTCGATTTTAGTGACTCTAATTTCAAACATCTAAATGTTTTTGAATTTTTAAAGATGCTTGATAACCAAGAATTATAAACACCCTCATTTTAATATTTGAAAACTTAATGGCTTAATAACGAAGATTAATGTTAGCGCCTTATTATTCGAAGATTCTGAAAAGAAATAGAAAACGGGTCAATAACCGCTAATTTAATGATAGAAAACGGGACATGTACAAATATAAATGCAATGAGAATTAAACCCGATTGACTCAGTTGCAAAAAGTGCAACTGAGTTGGTGGTAATGTTTAAAATTAATTTTTTGGTGCAATTGTTCCAAAAGGGAACATAGGGTAACGACACTATATTTTACCTTGTTTAGTTAAACGAATAAGGAAATCAGAGAGAAAAAAGACAAACTTTTTAACTCTTAAGTGGAATTTACCAACTTAAAATCAAATATCAATTTAATAGTTATGAGGCAAATAAAATGTTATGACTCTAACTAGTGCGGAATCCGCACTAGTTCAATTGCTCGATAAAATTTTTAATTATAGTAACGGATTCATTTCAGGTGATTATAGAGTAAAATCAAAGCAAGATAGTATTTATAAAAATATATGAAACGAGAAGAAGATGAATGATGATGTAATGACAATTAATAATTTTGCCGATTATTTTGATTCGCTGATGTTATCAAAAGGTCGGGATTATTACAAAAATCATATCGTTTCCTTTATTAATGATAGTGATAATCATTTTGTTGCTACGATTGAAGGAAGTATGCTCTATGTTACACAAACTTTGCTTAGCGACGATGGTGAAATCATAAATAATGAATGTACTTGTCCTTTTAAAGGAGAAGTTTGTAAGCATCAAATAGCGCTTTTTTATAAAATTGCGCAGTTTTTAGAGGATGAAAAACGTGCCTTAATAGAAAATAATTATTATGAAAGTCTGCAAAAAGCTTTTAAAACGTCCACAAATAAGACATTAATTGATATTATTTTTGCACTAAGTAAGAATAGTTTGAAGAGCCAAAATGAAGTACTAGCTATCGCATCGGTTATCAACGCTTAAAATTGCCGATGAGATTATTAATATGGAAGCGATAATTAAATAGTAGACGGAGTGCTTTTTACTCCTATAAGTTTTAAAATTATCTAAAGGAGATGTTTAGTGATGAATGAAAAAGAACTATTAGCAAAAGGCTATCGTAAGTATTGTGGCGACGGAGTTGATATATATTTCAATGGCGCAATGTGCGCTCATAGCGGCAATTGTGTGCGTGGCAATAAAGCAATCTTTAATACCAAACGAAAACCTTGGATTGAACCTAATAATGCCACGGTAAGGGAAGTAAAACGCGTGATTGATACATGTCCTTCCGGTGCCCTTAAATACATTATTAAGGAAGAAGGAGATAAGGAATGATTAAACAAGATCGTAATAGTTTTTATATTAATGACACAAGTGGTAAATTAGTGGCCCAAATGTCTTTTAGTCAGACCGACCACATCATCATTGTTGCTTCAACCTTTGTTGATGATTCATTGCGCGGTCAAGGAGTGGGCCGGCAACTACTTGATGAAGTAGTTAAACTTGCAGTAGCGACAAACAAGAAAATATTACCGCTTTGTCCATATGCAAAAAGTGTTTTTGAAAAAGATTCTGCGCTTGCATATATTTGGGACAAATAATAATAAGCGTTATTTTTGAATAAAAGAAGAAGCGTAGTCTTTAAGAAGGGCAAAGACTTTAATTACGACTTCTTGTTCCTTTAAGGAAGCACCCCGAAGTGCTTCATAATAGTTAATAATTCGTAGCATCATAAATTGATCAACCGCGTGGATTAATTCCGCGCTGAAGGTCAATTTTTTCTTATCTTTAGTGATGTGTCCTTCTTGAACAAAACGATTAATTTTCGAAACCAAAGTTTGATAGGGAATAAAAAGCGTGTCCGCGAGTTTTGGCAGACTGAGTTGAACCACAACTTCATTTAAGTATAGACTGCTTAAAAATGAAAGATCACTGAAAGTAAAGGAAACTTTTTCGTCAGCAAAAAAGTCAAATTCTTTATTTAAGAAGAAATTTTCAATATCATCGATGACATTAAAGTCATGACGAGTGTTGTCACTTTCTTTAATAGTTTTGATTTTTTTCCAGTTTGTTAAGAAATGGTTAAAAATAAGTTTTTCTTTAAAGTTTAAGTTTTTTTTAACATAAGTAAAAAAGTCATTAAGGTAAGTTTGATATTGCTCAATAATATCTAAGGCGCTTGGCGTTAAAGTGACGATGTATTTTCGTTGGTCAATAATGTTTTTGGTTCGTTCAATCAAATGTTGCGTTTCTAAATAAGCAAGACGATTACTAAGGTTTGTCGGACTAACGCCGGTCAGATTAGTGATTTTACTTGGAGTTGCTTCTTTCAGCGCGGCGATTGATTTAATAAGTGCGAGGTCTTTCGCAGAGACATTAGATTTAAAAATGCTTGCCAAAGCTTGGCGGTGATATATTTCAAAAATACTGTATGTTTGGTCTCTGATTTGAAGATATTTTAGGTGATTTTGTTTCATAGATTTTAATTCATCTTTCATAAAAATATAATATTTATGGTCAATTAAGTTTAACATAAAAGGTAGATAAGGTTTAAACAGATGTAGTTATCAGGGTTTTTGTTTATTTCATCTTTAGTTACTTAATAAATATCCTCATAACTAACACTTTCTTTTTTCATCGTTTAGCTCCTATTTTTACTAATAATTAAAGTATAATTAAAATACTTAAAGACAAGGAAAGAATTTAGGACCATGGAACGTAAAGAATATTTAAAGCATCAAACTATTTACCAAGTTTATGTTCGTAACCATACTTTTGAAGGAACTTTTAAAGCCCTTGAAAAAGACTTACTTAGAATTGTTGAATTGGGGGTTGATGTTTTGTATCTATTGCCAATTCATCCAATTGGCGCTAAGAGTCGTAAAGGTACACTGGGCAGTCCTTATGCGATTAATGATTATTACGGTGTAAATAAAGAATTAGGAACGCTTGACGATTTTAAAAGTTTCTTAAATGCCGCTCATAAACTCGGCTTAGCAGTAATGATTGATATTGTCTTACATCATACAAGTCCTGATTCACTGCTCCTTAATGAACATCCTGAATTCTATTTTTATAAAAACGGGAAGCCTGGCACAAAAGTTGGCGATTGGAGTGACATTATTGATTTCGATTATAAAAACCGCGAGCTTTGGGACTACATGCTAAAGATGTTAACTTACTGGGCTGACTTCGGAGTGGATGGGTTTCGCGCTGATGTTGCCCCACTTATCCCACTCGAATTTTGGACTTATGTCCGTACTAAGTTAGATGAAAAGTATCCTAACTTGCTTTGGCTTAGTGAATCAGTAGAACCAAGTTTTCTTTCATTTTTACACGCAAACGGCCATGTGGGCCATAATGACGCTGAGATGTTTGAAGCATTTGATATGCTTTATGATTATGATGTTTATCCAGACTTTAAAGCTTATTTAGCGGACGAAAAGCCACTAAATGACTATCTTAATGGTCTTAAAGCGCAGGAAGACAACTATCCTGAAGGATACTTAAAAATCCGCACAATCGAAAATCATGACACAAGTCGGATAGTGGAACTTTGTGATAATGATCAACTGCTTTATAACGTTACTGCTTGGTCCTTTTTCCAAGACGGAGTCGGATTTATTTATGCTGGTCAAGAAGTAAAAGCAAGTCATCGTCCAACCCTTTTTGATAAAGATACAATTGACTTAACAATTCGTGATCAACCTTTTTACGAATTTGTTCAAAGATTGATTAGTTTAAAGGCTGATTCTATTTTTAGTGAGTATGATTTATATCGGATTTTAAATAATGGGAGTGACGGCACAATTCAAGCTGTCCGTCAATATAAGAAAAGTGTAATGTTTGGGTTCTTTAATTTAACAAAAGAAAAAGTCGTAATTAGTGTTCCACTTGAAGACGGGACCTACACTAATATTTTAAAAGGAAAAGTATTTGTTAAAAACGGACGGATCGAGTTAAGTGGACCAGTAATACTTTTAATTGAGAATATAATTTAATTATGAAACTAATTACCTCTTTAATTGATGATCAATACCCGAAAGCCACTAAATATAAAACACGAATTGCAGCACGGGCTGTTGTTTATAACACAAAAGGAGAAATTGCCTTAACTCACCTTTTAGCCGACGATCAATTTGGGCATCGGGATTACTTTGAACTCCCAGGAGGCGGTAAAAAAGTCAACGAAGTAGTTTCAGAAGCGGTATTACGGGAAGTAAACGAGGAGTTGGGTGTTGAAGGAGAAATAAAAGCACAACTGGGGATAGTTCATGATTTTTATAACTTAATTTCTCAAGAAAATTATTCCTACTATTACCTTGTTAAAGTAAATTCAATTGGTACTAGACACCTTGAAGAAAGAGAAAGTCGCTTAATAGATAAAATGATATGGATTGACATTCATGATGCAGTAGAAATATTTGAAAAACAACTTAATATTAATGGTGTTGGTCTTCTTGTTGCCAGACGCGAGTTTCCAATTATTACAATAGCAGCGAATTTAATTGACAAAGATACAACTAAAAAGTAAAATACTACTTGCAATGTGGCGGCCGTGGTGAAGGGGTTAACACACCTGGCTGTGAACCAGGCATTCGAGGGTTCAATTCCCTTCGGTCGCCCCATAAGAGCACGCTGGTCTTGATAGAATTATCAGGGCCAT
>CAYJDS010000048.1:0-7805 GCA_964369015.1 uncultured Staphylococcaceae bacterium
GCGGTTTGAATCATTGTTTCCGTTTCAGTATCAATGTTCGCGGTTGCTTCGTCCATGATTAAGACCGCTGGATTATGCACTACAGCGCGCGCAAAAGAGATGAGTTGCTTTTCCCCTAAGGAAAGATTACTTCCCCCGCGAGCAAGCATTGTATTAATCCCCTCATTTAGTTTACTTAAAAGCGAGGCGCCACCAATTCCTTTGAGGACATTAACAATGTCTTCGTCAGTTGCTTCACTCCCAAAGCGAATATTCTCGGCGAGTGTTCCTTTAAATATTACTGGGTCTTGGAGAATAATCCCAATGTCCTTGCGGTAACTTCGTTTCGGGTGGGTCGTAATATCAACCTCATCAATATAAATATGTCCCATATCATAGTCATAATTTAAGTCGTAAAAACGGAGTAATAAACTCATCATCGTTGATTTACCGCTTCCGGTATGACCAACGATCCCAACCATTGATCCCGCTTTAATATCTAAGTCAATCCCTTTTAAGACTGGTTGGCCTTTAATATAAGAAAACCAAACATTATCAAACGTAATCCTGCCTTGATATCTTTCAACAGTGTCGAGACTATCATCTTCTTGTTCGCCGTCAATTAACTTAAAAATTCGTTCGGTTTTAACAATAGCGTGTTGCAGATTACCGATTTCGCGGAAGAGTGTACCAACGGGTTCAATCAGCCGAGTTAAGTAATCGTTATAAGCATAAATTATCCCGGCGGTCACCACAAAGCCCGCGACGGTTAGTTGGTTGTAACCAAAGTAAGTAACAATAACAGCGGTCACAAGCGCACCAAACAGACGAATTAAGTTCCAGCCAAGCGAAAGGTGAAGTTTTTGTTCTTTTACTTGTTCTTTCATAAAGGAAGCACTTAAGTTATCAAACTTATCAACCGTTTGCTTCCGGTAATTAAAGATTTGTAAAATGTTAATGCCGTTAATGATTTCATTAAGTTGGGCCGTAATGAGTGATCGTTCTTCATTAACGCGAACGGCGATTGTATTAAGTTTTTTAATAAAAGCGCGGAGCCAAACGTAAACTACCGGGAAGATAACAAACGTCAAAAGCGCTAAGTTAGCGTTAAGATAAAACATCCCAATATAAGCAAAGATAATTGAAAGCGTCGCGTTAACGAGTAAGTTCATAATCGTAGAAAATAAGTTCATCATCCCGGCGACGTCACTTATAATGCGGTTCGCAGTTTTTCCCGCTGGCTCTTCTTCTAAGTAACTCATCGGAACGCGTTGGAGTGCTTTAACGGCGTCTTTACGGGCGTCACTAACAATATTAACGTTAATGAGCGACGTTGTTATGCGTTGAATATAAGTAAAGAGAATTTGGAGAATAAAGCGGACGAGTAAAAGAATGATTAAAATCGTTAATTCATCGATAAAAGGCGCGTAAAAGGCAAGTACTTGCCCGTGATTTAAAACTAAATACTGGTAACTTTGACTTTCCCCTTCAACCGGCGTAACAATTAGAAAATCATTTTCTATTTTTTTATTCCCGCTTATTACTAAGTCTTCAATAAAATAATATTTACCAGAGATTACAACAATTGTGGCGGGACTACTTGTTACTTCCTCTTGTTGGTAGTAATGTTCATTAAGTAAGACGGAATCTTTCGTTTTATTTTCTGGCGCAATTTCATACCACGTATTCTCGACACCCGCGAGTTGTTTGTCTAAAATGTTTTTAACAATTAAGGGGGAAAGGAGTCCTAAAAACTGGACTACAAGCATTGCGAGAACACTGATGACTAATAGCTTCTTATAGCGGCGGATATAACGCCAAACTTTTTGCATGGCTTTCATGACTATTTATCCCCCATACTAATTTGTTCAATGTATTGCCGCTTATACCAGCCGTCCACTCGTAATAATTCTTCATGAGTGCCACGCGCTGTTATTTCGCCGTGTTCTAAAACGTAAATTATATTTGCCTCTCTTACCGCCGAAAAACGGTGCGCAATAATAATATTAGTTTTTCCTTTTCGTGCTTCTTTAAGTGAAGCAATAATATTATCTTCCGTTTTAGCGTCCACTGCGGAAAGCGAGTCGTCTAAAATAAGAATCTGCGGATCTTTAATGACGGCACGCGCAATCGAAAGTCGTTGCCGTTGGCCCCCAGAAAGGGAAGCACCGGCTTCTTCAACCATTGTGTTATGACCATCATGCAGATAGAGAATGTCTTTTTCAAAGTCGGCGACTTGAACCGCGCGATCAAGCTCTTTATTGGTTGCTTTGGGATTACCCATTAAGATGTTATCGTCGACTGAGCGTTTAAAAAGCATATGTTCTTGGGGGACGTAACCGACTAAGTTACGGACGTCTTCAATTTTATAATTATCAATTGATACTCCGTCAATTGTAATCTTGCCACTACTTGTGTTAAATTCACGAAGTAATTGGCGGATTAAGGTAGATTTACCACTGCCTGTTTGACCAACAATGCCAATTGTTTCACCAACATTAATTACTAAGTTAATGTCTTTAAGGACTGGTTCTTTATCAAACGGATACTTGAAGGTAACGTGTTGAAATTCAATCGTTTTAAAGTCAATAATCGCTTTGGCGTCTTCATGATCAATTACTTCTGCGGTCGCACTCATGATTTCTTCAAGCCGATCCGCCGCAACGGAAGCATTATTTATTTGTTGAAAGATTGTTGATATGGCAATAATTGGAGCGTAGAGCATTCCAATATAAGAGACAAACGTGACTAATTGACCAAGCGTTATTTCTTGGTTAATGATGTAGTAAGAACCAAAGGCAAAAGCAAGGAAGTAACTAATCCCATAAATTACTTCAAACAAGGGATTAAACCAGTTTTCATAATTAACAATATAGCGCCACGACTTAATGTCTGCTTCAATTGCCGCGTATTGTTTTTTTAAGTCGTTTTCTTCTTGACCGTACGCCCTAATTGTTTTTTGACCTTCGACTGATTCAAGTACTTTTTCAGTCATCGTCGCATATATTTCTTGATGATGCTGAATGTACTTCCGTTTTTGAAAACGAATGTAATTAAGAATCGTTAAGCCAAGCGGCATAATAAGAACCGAAATAAGCGTTAACTTCCAACTAATAGTGCTGGCCATAACAGTAATTGCAAAAATAACCATTGAGCCGTTAAAGACAATTCCTTCTAAAAGCGAAGTAGCGGCGACGGTTAAGTTATCTAAGTCACTTGTAACCCGAGCAATTAAATCACCCTTCGTATACTTTTCAAAAAACTTATTATCCATTTTAAAAAGTTGTTCTAAATACTTGTGCCTTAGTTCAAACCCAAGCTTTTGGGCTTGTTTACTAGCTAGGACATTATAAAAGTAACTTAAGGTATAACGAATAAGCGGCATCGCGACAAGAAGAATACCGTAAAGAGCAAGTAAGTTAGGGGTAAGCTGACCGGAAATAATTGTGTCAATTGCTCTTCCTAAAATGTAGGTTGGAGTTAAGGCAATCGCCGAAATTAAAACAAGCGTGAAAAACATTAATAAATACTTTTTCCACTCTTTTTTAATAAACCATTTTACTTTAGAAATAATGTTTCCCATCACTGCCTCTTCCCTTCCGTAACTATTATATACAAGTTTATTAAATAGAGTAATTTATTGTCCCGCTTCTTTAAATAAAAACACCACACTTGAATATGAAACTCGCCTGTGGTTTTCTTAAAATGTAACGAAAGAACGTAAACTTGCTATTAATATGATTTACTTGATAAAACAAAGTCACTGAAAAGTTGACTTACCATTAGTTAAAATCACTCTCAATCAAACAACAATATCCGCACTGCTAATTTTAATCGAAGTTAAGTTTGCAGCACTAATCTTAAGCTGTTCATTTACGCTTGTCGTTAGCATCGTTGCGCTCATTGCTCCTGCTCCGTCTGCAACAAAGACTTCAGCTGAATATTTATCAAGTAATACTCTAATCTTCACTTCCCCATTAACAAGCGGCGTAAGAACACGCGTAATATTATGAATACTTTCATTGGGGAAAGAACCATTATTAATCGCCGAACGATCTAAATATGTATAGCCGTTTTCGTAATACAAGCGTAAGTATGAACCGTTTTTGTCGTCAAAAAGGTCAAAAGTCATATGTGTCTCTAAATACTTCTAGTGAAAGGTGTTTTGTTACAATGTTTTTATTAACTTTACCTAATATCAACCTACTTTCGAAATCATGTCTTTCTATTTGTCATTCAAGTTCTCTAATGGAATATCTATTTTGAATAGTGGTTCGTAAGTAATATTCTCTTTCATGTGGACTATCAAGGCTCATAATACGAACGTTATGGCTCCATGACACTTTTCGCAACACTGTCGCGAAAAGCTCGCTGTTTCTATAAATTTCGTAAAACTGCCTCATTCTTGATAGATTAGATGGTGAAAACCCTTTTATGCCTGAATATCGTTTTTGAATCGAGTTTGATAAGTTATCAATTAACTGTTTTCTCTGCTCATGCTTAGGTATGGTTTCGCTTATATGTTTTCCGATTTTCCAATACAAATCAATGAGTTCTGAGTTAACGTAAGAATAAACGTTTTGCCTTGCTTGTTCGATATAAATGATGATTGATTCAAATTGATTTTCCCTCAAATCAACATCTTTTTTATTTTCTTTTCTTCATTTTTGTTATTTCCTTATATTAATAAGTACAACTTTATTCTATTTAATTACACCAGTATTAAGAATAAGTTTTAAAAAAAATTTGTTTCGATAATCAATTAAAATCTTTTTTCGACAGTGTTGAAAAAAGTGTTGATGTGATTAACCGTTTTCTTCTTTTAGAAATGGTATATCGGAGATTTTACTCAAGTCAACAAAACGTGTGTAAATTTTTCAATTTCTTACCCGCGTTTTATAGATTAATAAATAAAAAACAAGTCGTTAAGCTTGTCGTTTTTCTGTGGATAGTGCCCGAGTTGCCACCGCAGGATTTTAAGTCGGTTGGCGTTTTAAAAATCCGCTGCTTTGATAAGATCTAATAACTTTCGATTAATGTAAATCTTGTCTCTTCCAACCATTTCTGATTCTAAAATCCCGACTTTTTCTAGTTCAATTAAATAAGATGATGCCGTTTTTCGGCTGACAGCCAGCCCTTTTTCCACATAACTAATCTTTGTGTAAAACTCATAAAAAAGAATATCAACAAGTTCTTTTGAATAAATTTTTGGTAATTTTTCTTTTATTTCTTCCTTTACATCGTCAATTAAAGCAACTATTTTTTTCATGACGAGCAGTGTATTTTGTGAGGTTTCTTCAATACCTTTTAGTAAATATAAAACTAACGAATCCCAATCGTTCTTATCTCTTACAAGTTGGAGATTTACATAGTAATCGTGCTTATTTTTATTGATAAATTTGCTTAAATATAGAATGGGTGAATCTAATAATCCCTTTAAGACTAAATATAAAATGTTAATAACTCGTCCCGTCCGACCATTCCCGTCGTAAAAAGGATGTATCGATTCAAATTGATAATGAATAACTGCAAGTCTAATTAAGTCATCAATCTCATCATCTTGGTTAATATATTTTTCTAAATTAGTCATTAATTCCATGATATCTTCGTAATTTGTCGGTGGTGTATAGACAACTTCCTTCGTTGTGTCATTCATTAAAACAGTGCCTGGAACTCTTCTAATCCCCGTTTTACTATTTTCAATAATACTTTGAATAGTAACAATCATATTTATGGAAATAAACCCGTTTTCCTCGACTAGTTCATATCCCTTCCATAGTGCGCGACGATAGTTAATAACTTCTTTAGCGGGTCCACTTTCTTTCGCACCGCTCATCACTTTATATAACTCGTCATGTGTTGTAATAATATTTTCGATTTCGGAAGAGTTCTTTGCTTCATTGATCATTGCAGCATTAATTAAAATGTTTTTATTAGGAATAACATCAGAAAAACCTTTAAGCTCCGCGAGTGCTTTATGTGTCTTTGTTAGTTGCTTTAATATGACTACAGAATCAAACTTTACTTGAGGTGGTAGTTTTGGTAATTCAAACATAATTATGCTCCCTTACAATAATTATATAGGAAGTTTTTACTCGGGTCAACAAAATGTGGGTAATTTTTTAGTTTTTTTACTCACGTTTGGTAATAATATATCTGATGCTGATTTATAAAAATAACTAAAAACATGTAAACACTTCATTTCTTTTGTTTAGTCGCAACCCCAACCATCTCATTCCCAAAACTTCATTTTTTTTAATTCTTTGGGAATTAATATATTTTTACACCCTTTAACCAAGAAGATACTTTTAGAATGGATATTTTGAACTAACTTCACATTAAAAGAAGTTGATATTTAACTAAACATAAAAAATAAATGACCACATTAAATAAAAAAACGAACTACATATGTAGTCCGCCTGTTTTTCTGTGGATGGTGCCCGAGTTGCCACCGCAGGATTTTAAGTCCATTGATGATTTTTACAATTTGTTATGATTGGTATGTCATATAACAATCTACTCTTTTTTAGCATTATTTGGTTTTATAAGGACATTTTCATCTTTTATATGGTCAATTTTTTGGCCCAATAAATACAACAAAAGCAAAACTTTACGAAATATTAAAATAATTAATTGTCTTCTTCTTTAACTTTATGGTATGCATATTCATAATCATCAACATTATAGTCTTTAATTTTTTTGTATTTTGGCGTTGCTTTTTTCCCGACTTCGGTCTTCATAACATCCGTTAATATCCTTTGTAGATAACTGTACTCTGAGTATTCTTTAATCGACGCCATTACAAGCGCGTTTCTAAAAAACTTAGCGTTTTCTTTTATGATTTCTGCATTATAAGAGTAGCCGTGTTGTTTGAACAATAAAAATGTAAATGCTGAAACGGTTCTTGTGTTTCCTTCTCTAAATGGATGAATTTGCCAGAGTTTTGCAATAAACCGAGTAATGAGATAAATATAGTCTTCTGTTTTAAAATCTTTCCAATTTTGACTAACAAAATAATCGTTTAATTTAGAAATCTCAGTTGTTATTTCTTTTTTTACTGTGTATTGAACGCTTAGTCCGTTTAATACTGGTTCGCCTTTTGAAATATTCACCACTCTCGGTTTACCAGCCCACTCGTAAACATTTTGAAAGAGATACTCATGAATTTTAAAAACATCATGCACGCTTTTTATCTTTGTTTCATTTTTAAAAAGTATAACAAGCGCAAGGTTACTCATTCTATTTTCAAATTCATCTAGTTTCTCTTTGTCCTTTATATCAGCTTTATTGATTAAGACATCACTATCTGGATAAGTATATGGATCAACCATTATAAGTTTCTCCCTAATGCAAAAACGGCGGTTTCATAATCAATAACATTTTGGGCATAGAGATTGATGATTTTATTCGCGTACGGCTTAACTTCTTCTCCCCCAGTTAAGTTGATTGCTTTAGCAAGAATTTCAATTTCTTTATTTTTTTCTTCACTAGGCAAAATAACATCAAAAGGAATTCCACGATTTTTTTCAATTTGCTTTAAATACATATTAATTGCGTATGATAAAGAAACCCCCAACTCATCTAAGATTGATTCAACCTTATTTTTCAAGTCTTCATTTACTCGTACATGAACTACCTTGTTTTTCATAATTTTTCCTCCTTAATAATTGTATCACATTTGTCACACAAAAACAATTATGAATTAAAAAAACAAGCCGTTAAGCTTGTCGTTTTTTCTGTGGATGGTGCCCGGGATCAGACTTGAACTGATACGGTGTCGCCACCGCAGGATTTTAAGTCCTGTGCGTCTACCTATTCCGCCACCT
>CAYJDS010000049.1:0-1558 GCA_964369015.1 uncultured Staphylococcaceae bacterium
TTAGGTGGCACCACGTTAATAACGTCCTAATAAGGGCGTTTTATTTTTTAAAAAAGAGGAGGAGAAAAAGATGATTGATATCAATCTAATTCGCAGAGAAAGTAGTTATGTCGAAAAAGCCTTGCTTAAGAAGGGTTGGAAGTTTGATAGTCGAGAAATTTTAACGCTTGACGAAAAACGCCGCGAAATTCGGTTTAAAGTCGAGGAAGTTAAAGCCAAATTAAATAAACTAAGCGCTAGTGTGCCGAATGTTAAAAAAGAAGGTGGCGACATTAACGCAATCTTTAGTGAAGTTAAAGCACTAAAGAGTGAGAACGAAGCACGAGAAAACGAATTAAAAGAATTAGACCAAAAAGTTTATGATATTTTAATTGCGCTTCCCAACTTACCTGATGAGGATTTATTAGCGGGCGAAAAAGAAAATAATAAAGTTATTTACACCTTCGGTAAAAAGCCAGAATTTGCTTTCAAGCACAAAGATCATGTTGCGCTTTGCGAAGATTTAGGATTAATTGATTATAAAAGAGCCGCTAAAATATCTGGCAGTGGGACGTGGATTTATAAAGGGTTTGGGGCGAGATTAGAATGGGCCCTTTTAAACTTTTTTATTGCTGAACACGTGCAAAAGGGTTATGAAATGCTCCTTCCACCGCATATTTTAAATTATGAAAGTGGCTTTACTGCCGGCCAATTTCCAAAATTTAAAGAAGACGTTTTTTGGCTTGAGGGTAGTGAACCAGCGAAGTTTTTATTACCAACCGCGGAAACGGCCTTGGTTAATTTTCACCGTGACGAAATCTTAAGCGAAGACGAATTACCGAAAAAGTATTTTAGTTATACCCCGTGTTACCGTCGTGAAGCCGGAAGCTATCGAACCGAAGAGCGCGGAATGATTCGCGGCTATCAATTTAACAAAGTTGAAATATTTCAATACACGAAAGCGGAAGAAAGCGCAAAAGCGTTTGACGATATGGTCGAACATATTAAAGGATTAGTTGAAAAACTCGGCCTTCATTTTCAAGTTAGTAAGCTTGCGGCGGGTGACTGCTCACATTCAATGGCGCGGACCTATGATATTGAAGTATATTTACCCTCGATGGGCATTTACAAAGAAGTAAGTAGTGTTAGTAACGCGAAAGATTACCAAGCACGGCGCGGGATGATGCGCTACCGTGATAAAGAAAGTAATGAAGTCAAGTATTTACATACGCTTAACGGCTCAGGATTAGCAACTTCACGCCTAATTCCAGCGATTGTTGAACAATATCAACAAGCTGATGGCAGCGTTATCGTCCCTGATGTCCTCGTCCCATTCCTTGGCGTAAAAGTTTTACAACCGTAAGGAAAATTGGTATAATGAAAGGGCCATCGCAATGGATATTTTTCGAACCAGGTCAGGACGGGAACGTAGCAGCCTTAAGATCACTTATTCATGTGCGGTGGTTTTTATTTAAATGAGTACACTTGACGAAAAATACATGAAAATTGCACTAAAAGAAGCGCAAAAAGCACGTGAAATCGGTGAAGTTCCGGTTGGCGCGGTTATCGTATATGAGGG
>CAYJDS010000049.1:1658-7640 GCA_964369015.1 uncultured Staphylococcaceae bacterium
AAAAAGCACGTGAAATCGGTGAAGTTCCGGTTGGCGCGGTTATCGTATATGAGGGGAAAGTTATTGCCCGCGGCCATAATAAACGCGAGATAAATCACGACCCTTCAGCGCACGCTGAGTTAATTGCAATTAAAAAGGCGAGTAAAAAGCTCGGTGTGTGGCGCTTAAGTGATTGTGAGCTCTATGTTACCCTTGAACCTTGTCCCATGTGTGCGGGTGCAATCATGCTTTCGCGGCTTAAACGCGTCATTTTTGGTGCTTACGACCAAAAAGGCGGAGCAATGGGCAGTCAATTTAATTTATTTAACGAAAAAGTTGTTAATCACACTCCAAGCGTAACAAGTGGAATTTGTGAAGAAGAATGCCGAACAATAATAAAAGAATTTTTTAGTAAAAAAAGAGCGCCAAAGTAAAATGGAAGCGGTTTTGCCGTAAATTAGGAAAAAATAATTAATTTTATGACGCTTTTACCTTGTAAAAGTATCGTTAAAATTAGACAATGTAGTATAAATATTTGCGAGGGGGGAAGAAGCAATAAAATGCTAGTTTTAAAAAATGTTTCTAAGGACTACTTTATTGCTAAAAAACCTTTTCGGGCGCTTGACAATATTAGTATTTCTTTTCCTTCATCTCAATTTGTAACAATTCTTGGTCCTTCGGGCTGTGGGAAGACGACCTTACTTAACATCATCGGTGGGCTGGATCATTATAGTGTCGGTGAATTAACTATTCAAGGTAAATCTACGAAAGACTTTAAAATGCAAGATTGGGATGCTTACCGTAATCATCATGTTGGCTTTGTGTTTCAAAATTACAATTTAATCGCCCATTTAACTATTCTTGAAAATGTTGAAATTTCGCTTCGTCTCACCGGTGTTACCGCTAAAGAGCGTAAAGAACGGGCAATAAGCGTTCTTCGCGAAATGGGAATTGAAAGCGAACTAAACAAAAAACCAAATCAATTATCAGGCGGACAATTACAGCGGGTCGCAATTGCTCGAGCCTTAGTAAATAATCCTTCGGTCATTTTAGCGGATGAACCAACGGGAGCGCTTGATTCAAAAACAAGCGACCAAGTGATTAGTATTTTAAAAGAAGTTAGCAAGACACGACTTGTTATTATGGTTACGCATAACGAAGAGATAGCAACTAAATTTAGTGATCGAATTATTAAAATGCGTGACGGAAAAATAATTAGTGATAGTGCTGAAGATATAATTAAAGAAGAAGCTAAAACGGAAGAATATACGATTAAGAAAACCGCAATGTCTTTAGGAACGGCCCTCAGAAGTAGTTTCAAAAATCTATTGACGAAAAAGGGAAGAACAATCCTAACCGCGATTGCGGGATCACTTGGAATTATTGGGGTTGGGCTCGTTGCGGCAATTAGTAATGGATTCCAAGGCTATGTTGGTCGCGTAGAACGAAATACTATGGCCAATTATCCAATTGCGGTTTTTGCTCAATCAATTGATTATAGCACCGCTTTTACGCCCCCAAAATCGAGTTATACCCCCTATCCGGAGGGCGAAGAGTTAATTGTTTATGACCGAAATGAGAATGATGGTCAAGCGATTACAGTTAATAACAATTTAATAACTAATGAATTTTTATCATTTGTGGACGAGCTAAAAGCGGAAGGACTAGTCGCTAGTTCAATGGTTAACTATCCCGCCGATATTCATGTTGTCGTTAAGCCGCCACTTAATAATCCTCGGTTTCTTACCTCGCCAAGTTATAACAGTTTTACACCGCTGCCAAGTGGGCTTTTTACTCAATTACCAGGTAGTGAAGAATATATGCTTGAATTTTATGATTTGTTAGGGAAAAATTCCCGTTTTCCTACTAACAAAAATGAAATTATGCTTGTAGTTGATAAATATAGTCGCCTAGCGATTCAAGATTTAGTCAATATTGGAATTGCTGATAGTGTCATTGAAGCCACAAACTTAAAATCGATTCCTTTTGATGACTTATTAGGCAAACAATATAAGATGTTTACGCGTGACGATTACTATGTAAAAGCTGAAAATAACGAGGATGATTTTGAAGTAGATGATGTCTTTGGTGGCAAAAGAACGATTGAACGTTTTAGAGTCCGAACCGCCCAAAGTATTTATGAGGACGAATCAATTGGGGAGACACTAACAATTTCGGGAATATTACGGGCAAAACCAAATGTGCAAATTGAATTAATAACAACGGGACTTGTTTATACCCAAGAACTTAATGAGCACATGTTTAATGTAAATAAAGGAAACAAGGTTGCCAAAGCGCAAGTTAATAACATTGTTTTTAACCAAATACCCAATGAAACTAACTTAGCGGAAGCAATTAATTTTTATCCCGCCCTTAAGTACACCGAAGAAAAAGTGGATAAACGAATTTTAGCTGATGAATACTTAGCGCTTTTAAAAAAGTTTGGCGCTGCGCATGATGATGTATATACGGATAACCCGGCATATAAAATTTTTCTTGATGACTTATTAGCAGAAACATATTCGCCAGTTGGCTCGCTTGCCCTCTTTGCAAAAGATAGTGCCAGCAAGAAAATTATTAAAGAGCGGATTGAAGCTTATAACGAAGGACGGGATGAGAAATTTCATATTAAGCCGTTTGATGCAGTAGAGCTTGTGACAAATTCACTAGGAACACTAATAAATGTTATAACCATTGTTTTAGTTGTATTCACAAGCATTTCCCTAGTGGTTTCTGGGTTATTAATTGGCATTATTACTTACATTAGTGTTATTGAACGGACTAAAGAAATAGGTATAATGCGCGCAATTGGTGCGCGTAAAAAAGATATTTCCCGCTTATTTAATGCGGAAACTTTGATGATTGGATTGCTTGCGGGAACAATTGGCATTGTCTCTACTTATCTTTTATCAATACCAATCAACATTATTATTAATAACTTATTACCAGAACAAAACATTGGTCAAATTGCCCTTTTAGCGCCTTGGGCCGGATTAGTTCTCTTAGTTTTTAATATTCTTTTAACAGTTGTTTCGGGACTTATTCCAAGCCGGATTGCGGCGAATAAGGATCCGGTTGAGGCGCTCCGCACGGAGTAGAATGAGGTTAATTATGGAAGAGAAGAAAAAACGACCAGGGGCTGCAACAGCGCTGATCGACAAAAGTCAAATTATGGTTGATGAGGTTGTACGTTATACGCCCCATCACGAAGAGGGTTTAAGTTTACAACAAGTCGAAGTTCGGCAAAAACAAAAACTAACGAACGTTAAACCAAATAAAGGAGTTAAGTCAGTTTTCTCGATTTTAGCGAGTAATCTTTTCTCATTTTTTAATATCATTCTTTATGTTATTGCCGCGGCCTTACTTTATATTGGCGAATACGAAAGTTTATTTTTCCTCGGTATTTTGATTGCAAACATCTCAATTGGCTTAGTGCAAGATTTTCGGGCTAGAGCAACTCTAAAAAAACTTTTAATTTTAAATGAGCATCGCGTACTTGTTATTCGAGGCGGAAAAGAATATAAAATTCCCGCGCATGAAGTTGTTCTTGATGACATTATTAAATTAAAACTTGGTGACCAAATTGTCGCAGATGGTTATTTGATTCACGGCAGCGTTGGTGTAAACGAAGCACTTTTAACTGGGGAACCCGACATTGTCCACAAAGAAGAAATGAATCGAGTTTTATCGGGCTCTTTTGTGACAATGGGGACGTGTTACTATCAAGTTGATACAATTGGCAAATTAGGCTACGCCCAAAAATTACAATTACGGGCCAAAGTCTTTAAACGTCCAAAGTCAGAACTATTAAATTCAATTCAGAAGTTATTTAGGCTTATTGGTACGATTGTGATTGTGATGGCAATGCTTTTAGTCTTTAATGGTTTTTATCAAGGGGCAAATTTACACGATAATATTAAATCAATTGCCGGTTCATTAATTGCCATGATCCCCTCAGGGATGTATCTTTTAACAAGCGCGACTCTTGCCGTTGGCGTTGTTCGGCTTGGAATTAAAAAAGTACTAGTTAACGAAATGTATTCGATTGAAATGCTCGCTCGGGTCAATGTTTTGTGTCTAGATAAAACTGGCACAATTACTGACGGAACAATGAAAGTTAATGAAGTAGTTTTATTAAACGCAACCGCGGAAGAAGTAAATAAATATGTGACCTCAATCTTAAACGCTACCTTGGACGAAAATCCGACCGCCAAAGCAATGCGGGAATACTTTTCGAGTCCTTTCCCGAATACGGCGACGAAGACATATCCGTTCACAAGCGCGAATAAATATAGTGGTGCGCTAATCGATAAAAACACCTATCTCCTTGGTGCCTCTTCCTATGTTCTTTCCGCACGTGCTCATAACAAAATTTCTGCGCTTGAACGGACTTACTTAGAAAAAGGGTTACGAGTTTTAGTTTTAGCGGTTTCAAGTAAAGGCATTAATAATAAAAAATTACCAACCGACTTAGTGCCAATGGCCTTAATTATTATTCAAGATAATATCCGTAGTGAAGCAATTGAAGCTATTCGTCATTTTCAAGAAAATGGCGTGGAAATTAAAATTATTTCAGGGGACGATCCAATAAGTGTTGGCGAAATTGCCCGTCAAGTCGGAATTGTTGATAGTCATAAAACTTTAGACTTTAGTAATGACGAACAAAGAGAAGCCTTCAACTTAAATGATTTTGCGGTTTATGGCCGGGTTCGTCCCGAACAAAAAGAAGGCATTATTAGTGGTCTCCAAAAAGAAGGAAAAGTTGTGGCGATGATTGGTGACGGCGTTAATGACGTCTTAGCGCTTAAAGCTGCTTCGTGCTCGATTGCGATGGGAACTGGCAGTGGCGCAGCGCGCGGAGTAAGCCATCTTGTTTTAATGAATGACGACTTTGCTGCGCTTCCTTCAATTGTTGATGAAGGGCGACGAGCAATCAATAACTTACAAAAGACTTGGTCACTATTTTTAGTTAAAACAATCTTTGCGATTTTATTTTCGCTCCTCTTCGTTACTGCGGGATTACTTGGGCCAAAAGATTCTGGTATTCGTTATCCTTTTGAACCAAAACATCTCTATCTTTGGGAATTCCTCTTCCTTGGTATTCCTTCTTTCTTCCTTTCGATGCAACCAAACAAAGATCGCGTGGAAGGGACATTTTTAAATAATATTATGCGAAGAAGTTTGCCGGCAGGACTAACCCTCGTTGGTGCGGCTTTCACCCTTTACATTACGAAGAACTTTGAAGAAATGCTCGGCACGACTGTTAGTAACACCTCAATCCCGATGATTACAATGTCAATCTTCACAATTACACTAATAAGTTTTGTTATTCTCTATCATAACGCCCGCCCGCTGAACCGCAACAAGATCATCTTATTATCTTTATTAGCCATTGTTGCGGCGGGATTGGTTGCGCTAGATAATACGATTGGCTTTAGTCGCGAAGGAGTTGGACAATTTTTTGGAATTGATTTTAGTTCACTTAACTGGCTAAATTATTTAGTAATGGGGCTTGTTATTATATTCTTTGGCGGAATATATGTTTATGTTGATTATAAGCTGGTGCCAAAACCAAAACGGAGGAGTAAAAAAGATGCGAATTAGTAATGAAGTAGAAAAAGCCTTACAAGAAGGAAGACCGGTTGTTGCTTTAGAATCAACAATCATCACCCACGGTATGCCTTATCCAGAAAATATTAAGGTTGCTTTAGCCGTCGAAGAAGTTATACGCACAAACGGGGCAATACCGGCCACAATTGCCTTAATTGAAGGCGAAATTGTTGTTGGCCTAACGAAAGAAGAAATCGAAACACTAGCCCAAAAAGAAGGGGTCTTGAAAGTTTCACGGCGCGATTTAAGTTACGTAGTGGGGCTAAAAAAATGGGGTTCGACAACTGTTGCGGCAACAATGATAATTGCTGCAAAAGCAGGAATCAAAGTATTTGTCACCGGCGGAATTGGTGGTGTCCATCGCGGTGCGACCACAACATTTGATATTTCAAG
>CAYJDS010000050.1:0-3404 GCA_964369015.1 uncultured Staphylococcaceae bacterium
TATGGAAAAAGATAAAAAAGTTGTTTACACACCGATGATTGAGCAATATTTGCAAATTAAACGAGAAAACCCCGGTATTTTAATTATGTATCGGCTGGGTGACTTTTATGAATTCTTTTTTGAAGACGCTGAAGTTGTGGCTCGTGAACTCCAACTAGTCTTAACGAAAAAGTCGGCGGGTAATAATCGCAAGATTCCCATGTGCGGTATTCCGCATCACGCTTATGTTCCTTATTTAGCTAAACTAATTGACGCTGGACATAAAGTCGGGATTGTTGAACAAGTTGAAGATCCAAGTAGCGCCAAAGGGATTGTAAAACGTGAAATTATTCAAATTGTTACTCCTGGCTCAATTGTGGACTATGAACAAAGTGAACATAATTTTATCGTTTCCGTTGATGCTTTTAGTGATAGTTTTGCGCTTTGTTACGCAGATGTTTCTACCGGCGACATCTTTGTTAGTTCCTTACCCCGTGAAGAAGCAAGTTTAATCAGTTACTTAAACGGCTTAGGCGCTCGCGAATTAGTAGTTAGTCCAACTTTTAGCAACAAACTTTTAAGTGTTATAAAAACGAATTTAAATATTGTCCTCTCTTTTGAAGACACAACAACTGTAAACAAAGATATTGATTCTTTATTTGTTAATATCGAAAATGAAGGTGAACGAATTAGTGCAGCGCGCCTTTTAAATTACTTGCTAAAAGCAAAGAAACGACCTTTAACTTACTTTAAGCGAATTAAAGTTAGTATCCCGCAACAATTCTTACAAATTGATGCTTTTTCACGCAATAATCTTGAACTTACAAGAACAGTTAGAAACGAAACAAAGTACGGTTCACTTTATTGGTTGCTGGATGAGACGACTACTGCAATGGGACGGCGGAAGTTAAAAGATTTTATTATTCGTCCTTCTCAAGATAAGGAAGAAATAATTCGGCGACAAAACCTTGTTAATACTTTTATTGTTAATTTCGTAACCCGCGCGGAAATTAGAGAAGAATTCACCCATATTTATGATTTAGAACGAATTATTGCCCGGATTGCGTTTGGCAGCGCTAATCCACGGGACTTATTACGGCTTAAAACTTCGCTTGTTGCGCTTGAAAAATCCCGGAAATTAATTGGTAAAATTCGCGAGCCGGAAATTAGAGCACTCTACGACCGACTCCAAAATAACGAAAGCCTAATTAAATTAATTGAAGAGTCGATTAGTGAAGAAGCGCCTCTTTTAGTCTCACAAGGCGGAGTATTTAAATACGGCTACAACGAAACGTTGGATGAATTAATTGATCTTTCGCACGGTAGTAAAAAGTGGATTAGTGCTTTTGAAGAAAAAGAAAAGAATCGGACTGGAATTAAAAGTTTGCGCGTTGGTTATAACCGCGTTTTTGGTTATTTTATTGAAATTAGTAATGGCAGTTTAGAGCAAGTTAAGGATGAATTTGGTTATATTCGTAAACAAACAACGAAAAACGGTGAGCGATTTATTAATGAAGAGTTAAAAGAAAAAGAAACCCTAATTTTAAGCGCTGAAGAACGCCGGCAACAACTAGAAAAAGAACTTTTTAATAATTTATTATTAACCTTACGTCAGGCAACTGAAATTATTCAAGAAAGCGCCGATGTCGTTAGTGAAATTGATATCTTCCTTTCTCTTGCGGAAGTTTCGGTCGCTAATAACTATGTCCGGCCGAAGTTTAATGATCAACGGGTAATTAATATTAAAAAAGCACGGCACCCAATCTTAAGTAAATTACTAAAACATCACGCCTTTGTTGAAAATGACATTGTAATCAATAATGAGGTTGATGTTTTGATTATCACAGGACCAAATATGGGTGGTAAGTCGACTTTAATGCGGCAGTTAGCCTTAATTGTTATTATGGCGCAGCTTGGTTCCTTTGTCCCCGCTGAAGATGCTTCAATTATGCTTTTTGACCAAATATTTACACGGATTGGGGCAAGTGATGACTTAATAAGTGGCCAATCGACTTTCATGGTAGAAATGATTGAAGCAAATTATGCTCTAAGAAAAGCGACACCTAATTCACTCTTGCTGTTTGATGAAATAGGCCGCGGGACTTCAACTTACGACGGGATGGCACTCGCCTATTCAATGCTTGAATATATTGCCAAAAAAGTCAAAGTTAAAACTTTGTTCAGCACCCATTACCATGAAATAACTAAGATAAGTGACGACTATTCTAATATTAAAAATATTCACGTAGAAGTTAAAGAAGAAAATAATAATGTTACGTTCCTTTATAAAATAAAACCAGGACCAATGAATAAGAGTTATGGGATTAATGTTGCGCGTCTAGCTGGTCTACCCCTTGAAATTATTCATAACGCGGATCAACACTTATTAACTCTTAGCAAAGAAAACGTTGAACAATTTTCAAATAGTGAAGAATATGTTCCGCTTGTCCCAGTGTGGTACCAAGAACTTGCGGCCACTAAGATCGAAGAGATGACACCGATTGAAGCACTCCTCTTTTTAAAACGAATTAAAGATGAAGGATTTAATTAATGAGCAAGATTAAAATTCTTGATCACGAACTCGCTAATCAAATTGCCGCTGGTGAAGTAATCGAACGTCCCGCCTCAGTTGTCAAAGAATTAGTGGAAAATAGTATTGACGCCCAAGCAAGTGTCATTAGTATTTTTATTACCGAAGCTGGTCGAAAGAAAATAGTCGTTAGTGATAACGGCACCGGCATGGATAAAGAAGACTTAGTCCTGGCTTTTGCACCGCACGCAACTAGTAAAATTTCTTCAACTTTTGATCTTTTTAAAATTATGACGCTTGGCTTTAGAGGTGAGGCTCTTCCAAGTATTGCTTCAGTTTCGAAAATTCAAATTGAAACTTCACCAGAAGGAATCGCCGGTAATGGAGCGCGACTTGAAGCTGGTGAAGTCAAACTTTACCCGGCTGCGGTAAATAAAGGAAGCGTCGTCACGGTTGAAGAACTATTTTATAACACACCCGTGCGCTTAAAGTTTTTAAAACAAGATTATACTGAAGAAGCGGTTATTTTAGATGTTGTTACTAAACTCGCACTCGCGAATGAACATATTAGCTTTAATCTTTATTTTGATGATAAATTACGTTTTAAAACTACCGGACGCGGCGACTTAAAAGAAACAATTCTAAATCTTTATGGCATCAATTATGTTCGAAATCTCTTACCAATCACTTTTAGCAATAAAGATTTTAGCGTGACCGGATATTTAGGTAACTCAACCTTAGTCCGTTCTAATAAATATGGCATTATTACGAATCTTAATGGTCGAAATGTTTATATGCCAAAAATTAATAACGCCATTAGTGAAGCATATCACGGCTTTATTGCGCCCACTCGTTACCCGTTTGTTGTCTTAAATTTTACAATTGAACCCGAACT
>CAYJDS010000050.1:3504-7352 GCA_964369015.1 uncultured Staphylococcaceae bacterium
CCACAAATTGATAATATTCCCGAACAACCCGCTTTAGTAGCGGCTAACGCTTTTGCCCAGAAACGTTTTGAACCAATTGGTAGTATTCATAATACTTATCTCGTTTGTCAAACGCCTGACGGTGGCTTTTGGCTCATTGACCAACACGCTGCCCATGAGCGGATCAATTACGAGAAGTTTCAAAAGTTTCTCATTAATCGTTTAATGAGTCGCCCCCTCCTTGTCCCAGAGTTAGTTTTTTTAACTCCAAAAGAAGTAAATGAATTTACGCCCGCAGTTTTAGAAATGCTTGAAAAAGTTGGTTTAGAAGTCGAAGTTTTTGGCTCTAACACTCTCCGAATCACCGCAGTTCCCCATTATAGTGGTGAATACCGAGAAAAAGTCTATATTCAAAATATTATTGACGAAGTATTAAATAATAAGAAAATTAGCGAACAAGTATTGCGATCCAATGCAATTGCAACGATGGCCTGTAAAGCCTCAATTAAAGCTAATCACCGCCTAAGTCTTGCTGAAATTGACTACCTTGTTAATGAACTATTAAATTGTGAAAATCCTTATAGTTGTCCGCATGGGCGGCCAACAATTGTCAAATTTAGTAAATTCGACATTGAAAAAATGTTTAAACGGACCGGGACATGATTATCGTAATTGGCGGAGAAACGGCAAGCGGAAAAAGTGATCTTGCTTTTAAGATTGCAAAAGAGTTTAACGGCATTATTATTAACGCCGACGCTTTTGCCTTTTATAAAGAATTAAATATTGGTACCGCAAAACCAAGTCTTGCTGAGTTAGCGAGTGTTCCAACCTTCCTTTTTAATAATATTTCCCTCAATGAAAGTTATTCAATTTACGAATATCAACGTGATGGTCGAAAGATAATTGAAGTGTATAAAGACAGTAATCGGCCAATTATCATTGTTGGGGGAAGCGGATTATATATTCGTGCGCTCCTTTATAATTATGAATTACGAGAAGATAATAGAGTTAGTGTAAGTGATGATCCAAATATTTCTAATATTGACTTATATAGTCGTTTAAAAGAAATCGACGAAGAATCTGCGCTGAAGATTCATCCCAATAATCGCAAGCGGATTTTACGGGCTCTTAATGTCTCACTTAGTGGGACGGAAACAAAAAGCGAACTTGATGATAAAACGACTGAAGAGCCTTTATACCCGCATTTTGTCGTCGCTTTAGCGCAAAACAGTGATGAATTGACTGATTCGATTACTAAAAGGACAACGCAGATGTTTAAGTTGGGTTTAAAAGAAGAAGCCCTTGCTTTAGCTAAAATTGCTTCTCCTAACAATCAAGCTTTGCAAGCAATAGGGTACAAAGAAATAATTAATAACCCAGACTTAAATGATGAAGCGTTAATTACTTTAATTAGCATTAAAACTCGTCAACTCGCGAAACGGCAAAGAACCTTTTTCAAAAATCAATTTAATACTATTTGGTTTTATAATAGTAATGAAGCATATCTTTATTTGAAAGAGAGGATTCTTAAAAGTGGCTAAACGAATTATTGAAGTAGCAAAGATGCTCGGTTTAAGCGAAGACGAAATTATCCCTTATGGTAGTGAGATGGCGAAGATTAAAGATCCGTTTGTTAGTGGAAATGAAGATAGTAAACTTGTTCTTGTAACTGCGATTACGCCCACCTCCGCTGGGGAAGGCAAAACAACAATGGCAATTGCCCTTCATGACGCATTACGGAAAAGCGGCACAAACAGTCTTTTATGTTTACGGGAACCCTCGCTTGGTCCAGTCTTTGGTATTAAGGGTGGAGCAACTGGCAGTGGACGGGCAAAACTTTATCCAAGCGACGAGATTAATCTTCATTTTACGGGTGATATCCACGCCTTAACTTCAAGTATCAACCTGATTGCTGCCTTAATTGATAATCATATTTTCCAAGGCAATGAACTGCAACTTGATCCTAAACGGATTACGTGGAAGCGCGCTCTTGATGTTAACGATCGCAGTCTTCGTAATACAAAAATTAATCTTGGTAATAAAGACGGGGCACAACGACATGAAGAATTCGTGATTACGGTCGCTAGTGAATTAATGGCCATTTTAACTTTAAGTCTTAACGAGAACGATTTCAAAACTCGGCTTCAAAATATAATTATTGGGTATAACCTTGACGGTAAAGCCGTGCGTTTAGAAGCATTACACGTTGAAGAGGCAATTATGCACTTAATGAAAAAAGCCCTCTTACCAAACTTAGTCCAAACGCTTGAAGGTAATCCAGTCTTAGTTCATGGGGGACCATTTGCTAATATTGCTCATGGTTGTAGTTCTTTAATTGGAACAAAGTATGCCTTAAGTAAGGCACCTGTTGTTATTACTGAAGCAGGTTTTGGCAGTGACCTTGGCGCGGAAAAGTTTTTTAATATAAAATGTCGTGTTGGTAACCTAAAACCGAGTTTAGTTGTTATAGTTGCAACAATTAAGGCACTTAAACTTCATGGCGGAGTCGCAGAAAGTGAATTAAAACAAGAAAACGTCGCCGCTCTTCTGGATGGAGTTAAAAACTTAGAACAACATTATCAAAATATGACTTCTTTTAATGTTCCAGTTTTAGTTGTCCTCAATAAGTTTAATGATGATAGTGAAAAAGAACTTATTGCGTTTGAAAGTAAGATGAAAGAATTAAAGTATGATTATACGCTTGACACTTCAGTCTTAGAAGGAAGTGAAGGCGGACTAAGTTACGCACAGGCGGTAACAAAGCTTTTAAAAGAACCAAGCGACTTTACTTATCTTTATCGTGATAGTGACACTATTCAAGAGAAGATTTTAAAGATAGCTACGAAACTATATCGGGCGGACGCTGTTAAATATACCAAAAAAGCTTTAAAAGAATTAGAAAACATTATTAAGCAAGGGTATGAGCATTTACCTGTTTGTATGGCTAAAACCCCGCTTTCTTTTAGTGATAACCCACTTCTAAAAAACGCTCCACGGCATTTTAAAATAACAATTCGTGAATTTAGATTATCTGCGGGAGCGGGTTTTGTTGTTGCTTTAACTGGAAAAGTGTTAACTATGCCTGGCCTTCCCCGAGTTCCAGCAGCGGTCAATATGAAAGAGGTGCGGTAAATGAACTTAATTAAAGTTGATTTATATGATGAAGTAGAAATGAAAAAGCCGCATCCGTGTGCGACTAAGTCGCATCGTTTTCAAGTCGTCATGCTTGGAGCGGATTTAAAGTTACAATGTTTAGGCTGTGGCAATATTGTCATGATTAGTCGCCTTAAGTTTAATCAAAAGTTTAAAAAGTTAATTAATAAGCACGAAATGAGCATTTTTAATAAATAGTTTTTTATTTATAAAGTAGGAGGTTCCTATTTTATCTTTAACAAACATTAATAAGTCTTTTGGCGAAAGCATTGTTTTAAAAGAAGTTAATTACACTTTTAAAACTGGTTTTCTCTATCTTTTAAGTGGCCCCTCGGGCAGCGGTAAGTCAACCTTACTGCATATCATTGCCGGCGTTATTCCCGCGACAAGCGGAAAGATTATTTACAAGAAACGAAAACTTAAACCAAATAAGGTTAGTTTAATTTTGCAACAGCCAATATTTTACGGCGCAATCTCGCTTTATGAAAATATTAAGCTTGTTAGCTTTTATAATCAAACAAAGCGAAAAAAGGAAATAGTGCGCCTGGCAAAACTTTTAAAAATTAATAAAATATTACGCCGCAAAGCTTCTGTTTGTAGTGGCGGGGAAAAAGCGCGAGCGAGTATTGTTCGTGGTTTATTTATGAATAAAACCGTTACGCTAGTCGACGAACCAACAGCGCATCTAGATTACGAAAATAGTCTTTTAGTGGCAA
>CAYJDS010000051.1:0-7211 GCA_964369015.1 uncultured Staphylococcaceae bacterium
GTCAAATGAAAGAAAATATTAGAAAATCAATTGGAATTGATCTTCTCTAAGAGGTGAATATGGAAAAAGTAGGAAAAATTGTTAAAGTTTCGGGCCCGCTTGTCGTCGCAAGTGGAATGAAAAGTGCCCAAGTTTATGACGTTGTTTTAGTTGGTGATAAACACATAATTGGTGAAATCATTGAAATTCGTGATGACTTAGCAAGTATTCAAGTTTATGAAGAAACAGCGGGAGTTGGTCCTGGGGAAGACGTTATTTTAACGAACGAGCCACTTTCAGTTGAACTAGGACCTGGTTTAATTGAAAGTATTTATGACGGTATTCAACGACCATTAACGAAAATTTTTGATGAATTTGGCTCTTACATCCCGGTTGGTGTTCAAACCGCAAAACTAAACCGTGACAAGAAGTGGCAGTTTGTAGCAACCGCTAAAACAGGGGCGACACTTGAAAGTGGCGACGTCTTAGGCTACGTTACGGAAACGGCCGCCATTAAACACTTTATTCTTGTCCCTCCTAACCAAAAAGGTGTTTTAAAAAGTATTGAAGAAGGAGAGTTCACCATTACTGAACCAATTGCGGTTTTAACGACAAAAGATGGTGACGTGCCCTTAACGATGCTCCAAAAGTGGCCTGTGCGAAAAAAACGGCCCTATATTAGTAAAATGGCTCCTCGTGAAGCAATGGTGACTGGTCAACGAGTGATTGATACCCTCTTTCCAATTGCAAGTGGCGGGATTGCCGCTATTCCTGGCCCATTTGGCAGTGGTAAAACGGTTGTTCAACATCAACTTGCGAAGTGGGCGGACGCTGATTTAATAATTTATATTGGCTGCGGGGAACGTGGTAATGAAATGACGGATGTTCTTTTAGAATTCCCGCGTCTTATTGATCCAAAAACTGGTCTTTCCTTAATGAACCGCACCGTTTTAATTGCTAATACTTCAAATATGCCCGTCGCAGCGCGGGAAGCAAGTATGTATACCGGAATTACAATTGCGGAATATTTCCGTGATATGGGCTACCGGGTCGCTATTATGGCTGACTCTACTTCTCGTTGGGCGGAAGCCTTACGCGAAATGAGTTCACGGCTAGAAGAAATGCCCGGCGAAGAAGGCTATCCCGCTTACCTTGCCTCGCGCTTAAGTGATTTTTATGAACGAGCGGGGGTAGTTTCAACTTTAGGAAGTGAAAAACGAATTGGTAGTATTACCGCGATTGGGGCAGTTTCGCCCCCTGGCGGCGATACGAGTGAACCAGTTTCCCAAGCAACTTTGCGAATTGTTAAAGTCTTTTGGGGCTTAAGTGCTTCGCTTGCCTATAAACGTCATTTTCCGGCCATTGACTGGTTAAAGAGTTATTCGCTCTACGATGAAGATATTACGAAATTCCACGCTAAGTCTTATCCAGAATGGGGCAAAAACGTCGCTAAGGTTAAAGAGTTACTGCAAGACGAAGCGGCATTACTTGAAATTGTCCGCCTCGTTGGAATTGATAGTTTAAGTCAACGTGACCGGATTAAACTCCATAGTGCGCAGATGATTCGTGAAGACTATTTGCATCAAAACGCTTATCACAAAATTGATACTTATACGTCAATTGAAAAACAAGCCGGAATGTTAGATTTAATCTTAACTTGGTTTAATGAAGCAAACAGTGCTCTTGATGAAGGGGTTGAATTTAAAGCCATGGAAAACTTAAGTGTTAACGAAAAAATTGCTTTCATGAAAAATGTTCCTGAAGAAAAATTTAGTAAAGAATATAAAGAATTAAAGCGCGCATTAGTGGCGAGTTTTGCAAAATTAAAGGAGGAATAAAAGATGGCAATTAAAGCATTTAAAACTATCAAAGAAGTTGTTGGTCCTTTAATGGTTGTTGAGCACGTTAGTGGCGTTAAATATGACGAACTAGTGCGGATTATTCAAAGTAGTGGCGAAGAGCGGCTTGGTAAAGTCTTAGAAATCGATAACGATATGGCCGTTGTTCAATTATTTGAAAGTAGCCAAGGGTTAAAGATTGATGACGCGAAAGCTATTTTCACTGGTGAAGGTGTCTCGTTTGGCGTTTCACCGCACATTCTTGGTCGTAAATTTGACGGACTTGGTCGTCCGATTGACGGCAAAGGCCATTTAATTCCCTTTAAACGAATTGATATTAATGGCGTTCCGCTTAATCCAGTAGCCCGAAATTATCCGAATGAATTTATTCAAACCGGGGTCAGTGCGATTGACGGGCTCAATACCCTCGTTCGCGGTCAAAAATTACCAATCTTTTCTGGTTCTGGTTTAACCCATAATAAACTAGCAGCGCAAATTGCTAAACAAGCAACAGTATTAGGCAAAGACGAAAAGTTCGCGGTTGTTTTTGCGGCAATTGGCATTACTTTTGAAGAAGCCAATTTCTTTAGTGAAGTATTTGCCCAAAGTGACGCGCTTGACCGAACGGTTATGTTTATTAATCTGGCTAATGACCCGGCGATTGAACGGATTGCGACGCCGCGCATGGCAATTACTGCTGCCGAATATTTAGCTTATGACTTAGGGATGCACGTCCTTGTTATTTTAACTGATATTACTAATTACGCCGAAGCACTCCGTGAAATTAGTGCCGCTCGGAAAGAAGTACCCGGACGACGTGGTTACCCTGGGTATATGTATACCGACCTTGCCTCGCTCTACGAACGAGCGGGACGGGTTAAAGGACTTGAAGGTTCAATTACCCAAATCCCAATTTTAACGATGCCCGAAGATGATAAAACTCATCCAATTCCCGACTTAACTGGCTATATTACTGAAGGACAAATTATTTTGTCACGGCCTTTATCTTTCAAAGGACTAACTCCACCAATTGATGTGTTACCCTCGCTTTCCCGTTTAAAAGATAAGGGAATTGGCGAAGGAAAAACCCGCGCTGATCACGCTGATACGATGAACCAACTTTTTAGCGCTTACGCTCGCGGCAAGGACGCTAAAGAGTTATCGCTTATTCTTGGTGAGAGTGCTTTAAGCGAAATTGACCAAAAATATGCTCTTTTTGCCGATGCTTTTGAAAAAGAATACATTTCCCAAGGCTTTGAAACGAATCGTTCAATTAAAGAAACATTGGATTTAGGCTGGAAACTATTAGGGATGTTACCCCGCCAAGAATTAAAACGGATTGATCCTGAATTTATCAATAAGTATTATAAGGAAGTATAAGGAATAATGAGTAGTTCACAAATTAATCCAACCCGAATGGAGTTACTGCGCCTGCGCGAAAAACTAGCGACGACAACCCGCGGCCATAAACTCTTGAAGGATAAACAAGATGAACTAATTCATCAATTCATCCCGCTTTTAAACGACTATAAAGCGCTACGCTTTAAGGTGGAATCGTCGCTTAGTTTACTAGTTAAGAGTTATTTAAAAACCGCGATAAAAATGCGCAAAGATGAAATTAGTGAACAAATTTCGGATAGTGTTACCCATTATAAATTAAGTGCCAAAAGTCAACGGCTAATGGGAGTTTTAATTCCAAACTTGGAAGCGGAAATGCTTGAAAGTAATGATAATAACTACGACCTACTTTTAACGACCACTGCCTTTGATGAGCTGATTTTGCAAATTAAGGGCTTATTCGCTGACTTGATCGCTTTGACGTCGTTAGAATCTTCAATTAATATTTTAATTAAGGAAATCGAAAAATCAAAACGACGCGTCAACGCAATTGAAAACATTGTTATTAAAGAAATTGAAGAACAAATAACGACGATTCGGATGAAGCTGACTGACTTAGAACGTAGTAATACAATTCGGATGATGAAGAGTAAAGAAATCGTTATTGAAAAGAAAAATAAAGAAAAATAAAGTAAAAAAAATTGCATTGACAAAGACGTTAATGCAATTTTTATTATAGTTAAGTATTAACGATGGGTGCCGATAAAAATTAGCGCAATAACCCCTGTCCCCGTGTGGGCACTGATTACTGGACCGATTGAATTAATTTCGGGAATCGCTCCACTAGCTTTTTCACTAAAGAGTTCAACCATTAAATTAGCGTTTTCAAGATTATTAGCGTGTACGACATAAAACTTACGGTCATAAGGACCACTAAGTCTTTCGGCGGCAAGATCAACTAAGGTGCGTAAAGCATTTTTGAAACCGCGTGCCTTACTTAATTGGACTAATTTACCTTCATCATTAATGTGTAAAATTGGTTTAATATTTAAAACGTCGCCGAGGACCGCTTTCACGGCACTAACCCGACCACCACGACGGAGGGTTTCAAGATTAACTGGGACAAAAAGGGCAACAACATGGGGGACAAGTGCTTCAACGTGAGCAATAACTTCTTCAAAGCTCGCGCCTTTTGCTTGTAGTTCTAGCGCTTCAATGACGAGAAGACCTTCCGCTAAGCTGCCACCTTTGGAGTCAATTAAGTGAATAGAGCGGGCCGGGAAGTCTGCTTCAAGTTCACCTTTAGCAAGGATTGCTTGACCAAAAGAAGATGAAAGGCCGCTACTTAAGCCAATAAAAATAATGTCATATCCTTCCTCTAAATAAGGGGTAAATTTCGTAATAAATGTTTGCATGTTGATCAAACTTGTTTGGGCTCTTTCCTTATTATCAAGGCGAGCGAAGAAATCGGCGAGTTTAAAATCGCGTTCATCTAAGTATTGCTTCAATACTTCGGGACCAAAGTTAACTTCCATCGGAATATAATCAAGATTATATTTTTCGACAATATGTTGCGGAACGTCACTTGTGGAGTCAGTTATAATAACAAACTTTTTCATAGTTTTCTCCTTTACGGAATAGATTATTCTTGTTCCGTTTTTCCATTATAGCAAAATTAATTTTTTCTCGTAATCCGTAATGCATTAGTGCTTTAAGACGCATTTATGCTAATTTTAGGAAGCATAATTGGTATGTTATACTAACATGTGAGGAAATTATGAATATTACAAAAAGACTTTCAACTAAATTAAATATTAGTGAATTACAAATAAAGGCGGCGATTGGTTTAATTGATGAAGGGGCAACAATTCCCTTTATTGCCCGTTACCGCAAAGAAGTAACCGGAAACTTAAGTGACGCTGAACTTCGCGACCTTGCCGAAAATCTTACCTACCTCCGAAATCTCGCCGAACGAATGGAAACGGTTCTTACAACGATTGAAGGCCTTGGTAAATTAACTGCGGAATTAAAAAGTGCGATTGAAAACGCCCAAACACTGAGTGAATTAGAAGATTTATATCGGCCCTATAAACCAAAGCGAAAGACTAGAGCTAGTATTGCCCGTGAAAAAGGACTCGAACCACTCGCGGAATATTTAAAAGCTGGAAAGAAACGGCTTGACCATGAGGCGTTTATTGCTTCCTTTTTAAATGAAGAAAAAGGGGTTTTAACACTTGAAGAAGCATGGAGTGGAGCAGGCGACATCATCGCAGAAACGATTAGTGAAGACGTTAAATACCGCAAGTATCTTAAACGTTTTATTGTTAATGAAGGGTTTTTCACGAGCGAAGAGATTGCTAAAGATGAAAAAGATACCTTTGGTAAATATGCTGCCTTCCAAGAAAAGATTAAATTAATTCCCCCACACCGCTATTTAGCGCTTGCGCGTGGTGAAAAACTAAAATTTTTAAAAGTTAGCTTAACGTATGAAGACGAACCACTTTTAAATTATATTCGGCAGGACTTTATTGCTCCGCATGACTTTAATGATTTTATTGTTAATACAATCAAAGATAGTTTAAAACGCCTGCTTTTGCCTTCGCTTGAAAACGAAATCCGAAATGATGTCTTTTTAAAGGCCGAGGACGCCTCGCTCATTGTCTTCAAGAAAAATTTGCATGCTCTTTTACTTTATCCGCCCCTTAAAAATAAAACGGTTCTTGGCTTTGATCCTGGCTTTAGAACGGGCTGTAAGTATGCCCTTGTCAACGAGTTTGGCATTCCTAGTAGTGTTGGGGTCGTTTATTTAACCGCCGCCTCGGAAAACGAAAAAGTTCGGGCGCGTCAAGAAATAACAACTATTTTGAAAAAGGAAAGAATTGATGTCATTGCCTTAGGTAACGGGACGGCTTCCCGCGAAAGTGAAGTTGAACTGCAAAAAATTATTGATGATAATAACTTTGCCACTAAAATCTTTATTGTTAATGAAAGCGGGGCTTCAGTTTACAGTGCCTCTAAAATCGCTGAAGAAGAGTTTCCGCACTTAACGGTTGAAAAACGCAGTGCAATCTCGCTCGCCCGGCGCCTTCAAGATCCACTGAGTGAACTCGTTAAAATTGACCCTAAAGCTATTGGGGTTGGTCAGTATCAACATGATATGGACCAAAAACGGTTATCCGAAACACTTTATGGGGTAGTCGAAGACGCTGTTAATAGTGTCGGCGTTAATTTAAATAACGCTTCGGTCGCCCTTTTAAATTATGTGGCCGGCATTAATAAAACCGTTGCCCAAAATATTTATAATTACATTAAAGAAAGTGGCTCGTTTAACAATCGGAGTGAACTTAAAAAAGTCGCTAAGCTTGGTCCAAAAGTTTTTGAACAATGTGCCGGCTTTCTTCGCATTTACGGCGGGAGTGAAGTTTTGGATACAACCGCGATTCACCCTGAGTCTTACGCTGTCGCTAAATACATATTAAAAACGAGCAAGATTAATTTACTAAGTGACACGGAAGAAGTAAAAAAACTCGCTTTTGCGGCGCTTTCCGCCCAAGATATAAAGACGAAGTTTGCGCTGGGAGAAGCGACTTATAACGACATTATTGCCGAATTAACACGTCCAGGACGGGATATTCGCACTGAAGTTGAAATAGTGGAACTAAACAGTGCAGTCCGCGACATTAAAGACTTAAAAGTCGGAATGACTTTGAGCGGCACAATTCGTAATATTATGGATTTTGGGATGTTTGTTGATATTAATGTCCATCAAGACGGACTTGTCCATATTTCCGAAGTTGCGAACCATTTCGTTAAAGATATTAGTGAAATATATGCCGTTAATGATGTAGTGAAAGTAAAAGTTATTAGTGTTGATCTTGAAAAGAAACGGATTGGCCTTTCAATCCGCCAAAGTGCTAAATAATTAATAATTTCAACTATTTGCGATTAATAATATTTAGCAAAGTATTTTCTGAAATACGCCAAAAAAATGGTATTATTAGTATATGGAAATAAAGAAGAAAACAACCAAAAATAAAACAAAAAAATACTTCAAAC
>CAYJDS010000052.1:0-6842 GCA_964369015.1 uncultured Staphylococcaceae bacterium
ATGGTGCCCCCTGCCAGAATCGAACTAGCAACTGATCCTTACCATGGATCTGTTATGCCATTTAACTAAGGGGGCTTAAAAATATTATTGAAGACAGTTGATGAATGTCGTCAACTGCTAAAGTATACACTAAACAAAAACTAGTTTCAAGCACAATGGCAAGTGAAAAATCATCAAAAAAAGACTTCACAATATAGCGAAGTCTCTCGTAGTTTAAGCTAATCAAATTCGATTAAACAATACCTGCACAAACTTTTCTTGTTCTCGTATTGACATCACTCCAAATATAACAACCAACTTTACGATTATCAATAAACGGATTACGGATTGCTTGATGTTTAAGAATACCAGTTTGGCGTTGACCATCACGTTCAGCAATTGGGGCTTGTTGCATATCCCACTCCAACATTGTTTCAATTGCGAAGTTAGAATCGCGAGTTACATGTCCCGCCCAGTTAACTAACATATAAAGTTGGGCGCGAGCAATTTCCCCCCGGACGATTGGTGAAGGTGAATATAAACCGTAATAGAGAATGTTATCAGTTAATTCTTTGTCAGTGTTTTCTTGTAAACGTTTGTAGTAAATATCTGGATTTTCATCATAATTCCAGTTACCACCATAGGAGTTATTGCTCCGACTTTCGTTTAAGGAAGCGTCACAAGCAAAGATGTTTGCAACGTCACTAGCAATATTCTTCTCATTAGCGTTAGCGCGAACATTTATTTTGCCCGTTTCGTCATATAACTTTGATTGTGGGAAGGTGTGTTCACGGTTCCATTTTCCGCCGTTATATCCGGCCGCAGGTTGTGATTTTAAATCATAAAGCGAGAGGATGTTTGTCGATTTAGCTGGATCGCGGTCCATCTCCTTAGCAGCGTCAAGCGCGCCACTATAAGTAACTTGTTTAAATGTTTTGCGCATTTCTGTTTTTAAAGCTTGCAGTAGTGCGTCGCCCCGTAAACTCCAGTCAACATTGCGCCAGTAAGTTTGCGAATCAGTCATGTTTGGCAGACTAACCCATTCCTCATTTGTAATTGCAAGTGGGGTTGGTGTAAAAGTAAGATTATCCGCCGTATAACGGACGGGGCGCTTTTCTTCTTCACTCCCACTACTACTGGAGGAACTAGAAGAAGGATCCTTACCACATCCAGTTATTGTTATAAGGGCCACAAGTGCAAAAATAATTTTTGGTGTTTTCATATTTAAAACCTCTTTCATTACTGAAATTATAGCAAAGCGACCTTCAGTTGTAAATTAAAGAGATAATGGTATAACCATTAATTAGGCAAAGGGTGAAATCGATAAGGCGCCATTACTAATTGTAAGGCGATATGTAACCCGCGGGTCAATCGTCCCTTTAATAATTTCTTCGGCAATATACGTCTCAATACTTTTTTGAATAAAGCGTTTGAGCGGTCGGGCACCAAATTCGGGAGCATACGCACTATCAAGGACAAAATCAACAATCTTCTCGTCATAAATTAGTTTGAAATTGTTTTCTCTGACGTGTTCGATTAGTTCATTAAGCATTTTAGTGGCAATGTCGTATTGGGTTTTGCGGTCAAGGGGCAAGAAGTAAACTGTTTCATCAATTCGGTTTAAGAATTCAGGCTTAAAGGTTGCCTTAATTAGTAAGTCAATTTTATCGAGCTCGTTTTTCAAGAAGTATTCACTGCCTAAATTACTCGTCATAATAATGATTGTGTTTTTAAAGTTAACAACCCGACCTTGCGAATCAGTGAGACGACCATCATCTAAAACTTGCAGTAATAAATTAAAGACTTCAGGATGAGCTTTTTCGATTTCGTCAAAGAGCACAATTGAATATGGACTGCGGCGTACTGCTTCGGTTAATTGCCCCCCTTCGTCATAACCAACATAGCCCGGAGGGGCCCCCACTAAGCGGCTTACGGAAAATTTCTCCATGTACTCGCTCATATCAATTCGAACAATATGACGTTCGTCATCAAATAAGGCATCGGCCAGACTGCGCGCGACTTCAGTTTTACCAACTCCAGTTGGCCCAAGGAAGAGAAAACTCCCAATGGGCCGATTAGGATTGTTTAAACCTGCTCTTTGGCGTAAAAGCGCGTCACTTACAAGTCGTAGTGCATTATCTTGACCAAGAACCCGTTTTTTCAGTTGATCGTAGAGTGATAAGATTTTAACTTTGTCACTTTCCATAATTCGTTTCAGAGGAATGCCTGTTTGGCGCGATACAACCGCGGCTATTTCGTCTTCGTCAACCGTTTCTTTGAGTAGTTTATTTTCTTTACTCGCGGTTGTCAGTTTTTCAATTTTTGCTTCTAAGTCAGGAATTAACTTATATTGTAGGGTCGAAGCTTTTTCAAATTCGCCCGCATTAAAGGCTACGGTTAAATTAAACCGCGCTGTATCTAGTTCTTTTTTAACATTATTAAGCGTATCCAAATCAGTTAATTCATGTTGCCATTCTTTCGAATACTTCGTGTCTTCATCGTGTAACTTCGTTAGTTCATTATTGATTTGCGTTAAGCGTTCTTTACTTAGTTCATCTTTTTCTTTTGAAAGCGCAACTTTTTCAATTTCTAATTGGCGAATCTTCCGCCGTAATTCGTCTAAATCTGCCGGCAGACTTTCAACTTCAACGCGAATCGTTGCACATGCTTCGTCAACTAAGTCAAGCGCCTTATCAGGGAGGAAGCGATCAGTAATATAACGGTCACTTAAGACCGCGGCGCTCACAAGGGCACTATCACTAATTTTAATGCGGTGATGTGATTCGTAACGCGACTTTAAACCGCGTAAAATCGAAATCGTATCTTCCACAGTTGGTTGTTGCACAATTAAAGGTTGAAACCGTCTTTCTAAAGCGCGGTCTTTTTCAATATAAGTCCGGTATTCATCAAGGGTTGTCGCCCCAATGGTATGGATTTCGCCCCGCGCAAGCATAGGTTTAAGCATATTACCAGCGTCAATTGCTCCTTCGGCTTTACCAGCTCCGACAATTAGGTGGATTTCATCAATAAAGAGAATGATTTTATGATCACTTTCTTTAATTTTCTTTAAAATAGCTTTCAGTCTATCTTCAAATTCACCGCGGAATTTAGCCCCGGCAATAAGAGCGCCCATATCTAATTCGTAAATAAGTTTATCCGCTAAGTTAGCCGGAACATCCCCGGCGACTATCCGTTGGGCAAGTCCTTCAATAATAGCGGTTTTACCCACCCCCGGTTCACCAATTAAAATAACGTTATTCTTCGTTTTACGCGCTAAAATTTCAATAATGCGCCGTATTTCGCTATCGCGTCCGATCACGGGATCGCTTTTATTTTCTTTAGCGTCAGTATTTAAAAATCGTCCGAATTTCTCGAGGATTTTATCATCTTTTTCATAATCTTGAAATGGATTAAAACTCATATCATAACCTCCTTTGGCACTTTAAACTCCTAAGTGCTAAATACATTATAACGAAAAATTAGCACTTGTCAACAAAGAGTGCTATATTTTTTATTTTTATTTTTTCCTTTAGTTTAATCTTAATTTACTAACGTTTAAAATTCGACTTATTTTTTGGTCATTAGGGCGATAAACAATGTAGTTTGTTGCGTAGCGTAAGACATCGGTATAACGTTCATGGGTGTAATGTTCAATAATTAGAGTCCTAATTGCATCAAAAACCATTTCGTTAGGAAAAGGTTTTTCACGGCTATAAGCAAACATTTTCTTAATATCTTTAGTGGTAAGTTCATATGGTTCGGTTAGTTTTAACGCCGTTAAAACACTAGAAATTTCTTTATTTAAAGAATCAGGAATAATGTCGCCACCATAAACAATTGATTGAAAATAAAAGGCATAAGCTTTACTAAATTCGCCTTGCAAATAAAGGGCATAGCCACAGTAACGGAGGGCACTGCTAATGTTGGGCAGACTATAGACTACTTGTAAATACCAGTAACCAAGACGCATCAAATCTTCAGAGCGTTGATCATGTTTTAGACCATCTAAAATTTTCACAATCGCTTTAGGATTAAGCGGATTCCATTGATGGGCTTTCGAATACATCCGGAAGGCATTATTATAATCATTAAGTGCTTCATAAATTAATCCGCGTTCGTAATATATTTTAAAAAACGGAAATTCAACCGCCACTTCAGCAGGATTTTGCTGCGAAAGCCGACTAAATAAGAGTCTTTCATATTCATTAGTGAAATTAAATAAGGGTTTTTTAGCAGCTTTTTGTTCTAAGGTTTTACCGTAATTATCACTATACCGGACTAAGGCATTACCAATGTCACTCCGGCGCATAATGTTAATTTTTTCTTCACTCATTAAATAAAGACAAACTGGGACTAGCATATCCGGATTAGCGCGGATTTCGTTAATGATTTCTTGACTGCTATTTCCTAAAAAGGTTGCGGCTAAAACGAGGATTTCTGCTTCGGTTTGGTCAGGAGTAAAATTCTCTAAAATATAGTTAAAAATATTATAACGATCTAACTCGTTATTCCCAGTGAAGTTTAAGCGAATATTTGAATTACTACTTGTTCCCATATCACAATATATATTATCAAAAACCGTCCCTTTTCGCTCGTTTAACGCCTAATGCAAGCCAAAATTGCCGGTCTTTACGGAGAATGATATAATTTAGTTATGTTTCCAATAATTGCTCCTTTAATCTTTGCTTTAACTCTGACGCTTTTAACCGAGACGATTGTTTATTATTTCTTGAAACCACAAAGTTATAAATTCATCATTACAGTGTTAGTGATGAACACTGTTTCTAATCTTGTAATGAATATTATTTTGACTTTTTTCTTGCCCAGACTACTCGATAATTATTACCTAACACTCCTAATTGCGGAGTTATTTGTTGTTGGAGCGGAAATAATCCTTATTTGCTTAACGAACAAAACGCCGATAATAAAAACGATTCTTTTTAGTCTCCTCGCTAACGCTGTCTCTTTAGCGTTAGGCTTAATTAACAATGAGTGGAAAATTATCAATACTCAAAGCACAGACAGCTTTTGGTTTAGTGCGCTTTTTGTTCTGCTTCTATGTATCGCTCTTTATGTTCTTTTTGTCTTTGTGCCGTTTAATAAGAAAAATCGTCAGCCCAATGAGCAGGGCAATCGTGAGGATAACCCCAAGGATTAACATCACCGGGGCAATGAGCATGATAAAGACGAGCAATATTCCTGTCCCGCCATTACTCCGGGTTCGCCCTTGGACTAAAATAACATCAGTAATCGTAATATCTTCGACTTCCATCGCCTCATCGCTAAGAAACAGCGGATCATCTAAACCAAACTTATTATAACCGGCATATGTTTGACCGTCATAATCATAAACCGTAATAATTCCGTAATAATTTTTAGTCTCTACATTTATATCAACATCATATTCATAGAGATAATAATCATCGTTTTCCGTTTTATCTCTACGTCTCAAGTTCGTGATATTTTGATAAGTATATTCGTCGCTTAACTCCACAAAAGCTTCAACTCGCAGGACAGTTTTAGCAGGATCAAATTCCTCTCTTGTTGTAAACTTGAGTTCATAACTTGCACTTGGCAAAATGACGTCATCTACTTTGCTTGAGTAATAGACCCAAATATCTTCTTCTTCATTGATGAGGGTTGTTGAATTAACACTAATGTAGTTATCACCAGTATTAGTAATTGTTGTTGTATAAGTAAACTTATCCCCTTCGCTGCTTTTAACAAGTGGCGTCGCTAGATAGTCTTGATAAATATCAGGATTAGGATAGGGTGAAGGAGAATTAGCAAGGAGCAATGGAAAAAAGAGTAACAATACTAAAGCTGGTAACTTCTTTTTCATAACTCACCTCTCACTAATAGTCGAAACACTTTAAAACTTTAAGAAATCAATAAAGGCTTTTTGCCCAATTTCATCATCCTTAAAACAAGCGGTATTCTTTAAAACATTTTGACAAACTTCGCTCATATAATCACGACTAAAACTTTCAAAATCTTCTTTCTTAACTTTTGCTTGATAAAGTTTGCGAATGAAATCTTCGTGTTTCTTAATTTCGGGATAATCACTAAGCATATTTGCGAGTTTAACTTTGGCAAAATAATGTTCGGCGATTAATCCAAACTCACGCTTGAGTCGGGCTGGTAAGATAAAGGTGCCCATTTGTTCAATGAGGCCAATCCCTTCTTTCTTAATATGGTGATACTCGGGATGAGCGTGGAAAATACCCTCGGGATATTTTGCACTCGTCCGATTATTCCGCAGGACAATATACATAATATAGTTCTTCTTGTGTTTTGCCACAATTGGGGTGACTGCCGAATGACGGACTTCTTCGGTTGAAGGAATAATATCTAATTCTTCGTTCGTGTAATTAAGCCAGTTTTCACTAATCTTACTCGCGGTTTCTAAAAGAAGACTCTTTGAAGGACTAACAAGCTTGACAATATTACTGTCCCATTCAACAATACTAATTTTCACTTTACGTTCGAGTTTATGTTTTAAAACATACCGGTCTTTAGCTTCAAAGACGGGCATCACTAGTGCCCCACCTTGGAAATGTTCATGATCAAGGATTGATCCACCAACGATTGGCAAGTCACTATTACTACCAATAAAGAAATGCGGGAACTTATCAACAAAAGACAGGAGTCGCGCAAAAATACGTGGTGAGATGGTCATTGGTTTATGTTCTCTACTTATGACAATAATGTGATCTTGATAATAAACAAACGGCGAAAATTGTAAATACCAATCTTCTTTATCTAACTGCAGTGGGACTGCGCGGAGATTTTGCCGTGGAGGCGTATCTTCATTACCGCCAAAGCCAACATTTTCTAAACATAATTGACAGCTTGGATATTTA
>CAYJDS010000053.1:0-6795 GCA_964369015.1 uncultured Staphylococcaceae bacterium
TCTTAGTTTCTTTTTTTATCTTTTCCCATTATAATTACTCCTGTGAGGTGACTTATGTCAAAATTAATCTTAGCCGTTAATGCTGGAAGCAGCTCCTTAAAATTTAAACTTTTTGAATTTCCGAGTGAAAAATTAATCACTAGTGGACTCTTTGATCGAATTGGCCACGAGAATGGAATCTTTAAAATTAAAACGCCCGAAGGTGAAGTAAAACGAACCCTACCTTTACCTAATCACGCCGTTTGTGTTAATACCTTAACTTCAGCTTTAGTGGACTTGAAAATAATTAGCAGCATTGAAGATATTAATGCCGTCGGCCACCGGGTTGTTATGGGCGGAAAATATTATGCGGATAGTGTTATTTTTGACGACGAGGTTGAAAAAAATATTGAAAGTTTAATTCCACTTGCTCCACTTCATAACGGCGCAAACTTAACCGGTTATCGGGCTTTTAAATTAGTTTTACCGCATGTTGCGCACGTTGCCGTCTTTGATACTTCTTTCCATCAAACAATGGCGCCCGAAGATTATCTCTACCCATTACCATTTGAATATTACAAAAAATATGATTTACGACGTTATGGTTTCCATGGAACGTCACATAAATATGTAAGTGAAGAAATAACTCGCCTTAATGGTGGGAAACCAATCGAAACAATTATTTGTCACCTTGGCAATGGAGCTTCACTTTCAGCTGTTAAAGACGGGAAAAGCATTGCCACTTCAATGGGTTTAACTCCTCTTGGCGGCATTATGATGGGTACTAGAACTGGTGACCTTGACCCAAGCTTAATGTATTTTGCGGCAAAGTTTGATAATAAGACAATCGATGAAATGTATGAAATATTTAATAAAAAATCAGGAATGCTCGGTGTTTCGGGGATTAGTAATGATAGTCGTGATATTGAAAATGCTGCGCTCGCTGGTGATAAACAAGCAATCTTTACTGAACAAATGTATGCCCGGCGGGTTAGTGACTTTATTGGGCAATATCACATTCGCTTAGGTGGGGCCAAAGCCATTGTCTTTACGGCTGGGATTGGCGAAAACGTCCCTAAAATCCGCGAAATGATTATTGATAATGTCAAAGGCGCGATGGGAATTGTCCTTGATGACGCCGCTAATAAAGAAGCACGGGGCGGAAAAGCAAACATAATTTCTGCGCCAGAGAGCAAAGTAAAAGTCTTTGTTATTCCTACTAATGAAGAACTCATGATCGTTAAAGATTGTGTCCGACTCTTAAAAAAAGATTAATTTAACCAAAAAGAAGTAAGAAACGTCATAGAATCTTACTTTTTTTTAACTTTAATTGCAATATGTTAGAAATTCACTAATTAAAATAACTGTTTTTTACTACTACACTTGCGCTAGATAAGCGAAAAGGCATATTATGTAAGGTCTTTTGAAGGGAGAACCAAATGGAACTATTGAGCAAAGAAAAACAAAAAAAATATACGACTTATCAAGAGGAAATATTTTCAAAAATTAAACAATATAAAAAAATTGCTATTTTTGCGCATCGATCCCCTGACTTTGATGCATTTGGCTCCTCCTTTGGCTTAGCTAGTTATTTAAAAGCTAATTATCCAGATAAAGAAATAATCGTCCTTGGTGAAACCCACTATCTTTATAGCGGTGATTTTTATCCGCTTAATGACAAGGTGAGTGATGATTGGTTTGACGAAAAGGTTTTAGCCATCGTTGTTGATACCGCAACGCGGGATCGGGCGAGTGATGACCGTTTTACAAAAGCCGGTTCTTTAATTAAAATTGATCACCATCCAAACGTTGATCCTTATGGCGATGTTTGTTTTGTCGATGACACTGCAGTTGCGGTTAGCGAGATTCTTGCCCTCCTCTTCTTAATTGATGGCGGGGAAATAACCAAAGAGTGCGCTACTTATTTATTTAGTGGTATCGTAGGGGACTCGGGACGCTTTCGTTATAATTCAACAACGGCGACAACTTTTGAAGTCACATCCCAATTAATTTCTAAAGGTATCAACATGAATCAAGTCTACAATTTAATGTATGCCCAAGAAGTTGAAGATTTAGAATGCAAAGCTTATATTCTTAATAACTATGTAATAACCGCGCACGGGTTTGCTTATTACATCTTTGATAAAGAAACCCAAGATAAATTAAATATTCCATCCGAACGGGCCAAAGAAAATGTTAATGTCTTTAGTGGGGTCCGCGGAATTAACGTTTGGGCCGCAATTACCGAAGACACAAAACGGGGAGAATGGCGCGTCTCCTTACGAAGCGCAGCTTTACCAATTAACGGATTTGCCGAAACTTGGCGCGGTGGCGGCCACGTTCAGGCGAGTGGTGCTAGTTTATTAAATAAAGAAGAAATCCCAGTTTTTATTGCAGCAATCGATAAATTTATTGCCGACAATTTATAGTCGTTTTATCTCGTTTAACTCCACTTTATATGGTAAACTAAAGCATAATGAAATTCATTCCTTTAAATGTCTTTACAAACTATGCCTTACTAAAAAGTGCCCTCACTTTAGATGAGTATTTTTTAGAATTAAAAAAACGTAATATAACCGCGGCAGGCGTAAGTGATCCCAACCATATTTTTAGCTTTCCTTACTTTGAAATCGCCGCTAAACAAAATGAGGTAAAACCCCTATATGGAGTCCGCTATAAAGTCGGCGAAACCGAGGTGGTTTTCTTTATCAGGAATCAAGACGGATACAAAGATTTATTAAGAATATTTGAACTAAATTTTAACCAACAATTGACGCTTGAAAATCTAAAAAGTTATACAAAAGATTTAGTGACAATCTTACCAACTAGTAACCTAATTAATCAAAATATTACCCCGGAATCATATCGCGATTTTTTTAAAAGTTGGGCCATGGCCACAACTTCATTTTATATTGGTTTAGAACGGGAATCATTCGGTTACAGCCCCCTTTTGCAGCAATTTGCGGATAAATTTGGCTATTCAATTGTTGCGTTTCCGCATATTTTATATGCCGCAAAAAGCGACTTTGAAACGCTTAAAATGATCGACGCAATTAGAGAAGCAACGCTTATAAAAAGTGACACTAATGAGACTGGCTTACATTACTTTTTAAGTGATGAAGAATTAGAAAAATTTTACACGCCGGATCAACTTGCAAACACCCTTAAAATAGCCGAGGAAATTAATTTTTCTTTAGCGGAAAATCATCCCCTAAATCTCCCCCTACCTTCACCCGTTGACCCACTTTTAGAAATCACTAGATTGACAAATGAGGGTTTAAAAAAGATTGGAAAATTAGGTAATAAAATATATACTGATCGCCTTACTTATGAATTAAATGTTATTCAAAAATTAAACTTTACAAATTATTTTTTACTAGTTGCGGATTATGTAAATTATGCCAAAAACAATAATATTTTGGTCGGTTACGGACGGGGTAGTGCGCCTGGGTCTCTTGTTAGTTATACGCTCGGGATTACTTCGGCTGACCCAATCAAACATGATCTGCTTTTTGAACGGTTTTTGAATCCACAAAGAGTTAGCATGCCTGATATCGACATTGACTTCATGGATGTACGACGCGGCGAAGTGCTTGATTATATTAAAGAAACATACGGAGAAACAAATGTAGCCCATATTGTTACTTTTCAAACTAATGCCGCCAAAGCATCATTACGCGACACCGGCCGTATTTTAAATATTGATAATAAATACATCTCCCTACTTAGTAAAAGTCTTGGCAATTATAATTACTCGCTCCGCGATAGTTATCGCAAGATTTCTTCCTTTAAAAAGCTGGTTGATGGGGACTCATATAACTTAGATATCATTAAAAAAGCCGTCAAGTTAGAAGGTTTTCCACGGCAAAACGGAATCCACGCTGCGGGGTTAATTATTGATAAGGAACCACTTTACTTAAGCCTTCCAACCTTTAATCATAACGGGATGCGGGTTAGTGAATATGAAATGGCCTTTTTAGAAAAGAAAGGATTTTTAAAAGTTGATATTCTTGGTCTATCAAACTTAACTTTCGTTGATAATATTATTAAACGTGTTAAACAAGATTATGATGTAGATCTCGATTTTTATCAGCTGCCACTAGAAGAGGAAGAAAACTTTACGATGATTCGTAACGGCTTTACCCTTGGACTTTTTCAACTAGAAAGTGACGGAATGCGCAAAGCAATTAAAGACATTGCCCCCTCTTCTTTTGATGACGTTTGTGCCCTACTTGCTCTTTATCGCCCTGGACCTATGGAATATATTAAAGATTACGGTCGCCGAAAAACGGGTGAAGAAAAAGTAACTTATCTCAATGACGACTTAAAAAAGATCCTTGCACCAACTTACGGAATCATTATTTATCAAGAACAAATTATGAAAATTGCCGAAGTTATGGCTTCTTTTTCGCTCGCCGAAGCCGATATATTGCGCCGCGCCATTAGTAAAAAAGATGAAACACAAATGGTCTCAATGCAAAAAAAGTTTTTTGCGGGTGCTCTTAGAAATGGCTATAGTAATGAAGAAACTACTAAAGTATTTAATGACATATTAAAATTTGCCTCCTACGGCTTTAATAAAAGTCATTCGGTCGTCTATACAATGTTAACTTTAGCGTTAAGTTACTTAAAAGCCTATTTCCCGCTTTCTTTTTACGGTGAACTCTTTAGTAATGTGATTAATGATAAAACAAAGCTTTCCCATTTACGCGACGAGTTAAAAGCCCGAAACATTCCGGTGCTTCTTCCCTCGATAAATTGTTCTGGTTTAAAGTTTATAGCTAAAGAAAATAGCCTACTTTTCCCCTTATCAAGTATTATTGGGATTAATAATCAAGTCGCACAAACGCTTATTAATTTACGAGAAATACATCCTTTTGATAACGTCCAAGACTTATTTTTTCGCGCTTTTAATGCGGCCGTTAATGAAAGTGACTTTATCGCCCTAATTGAAGCAGGCGCGCTTGATGAATTTAATCAAAACCGTGCTTTCTTAAAAGCTCAACTTTCTGCTTATTTACCAAGTTTAAAAATTAGTCTTTTTAACTCGAAAGATCATTTATCGGATATTTTAGTAAGCGAGGTCGCTTCTTCTCCCTTCACGAGTATTAGCGAAGAAATTAGTCGGTTACGTTTCCCTTTAAGTCAAAATCCGTTGAAGAATTTTAAAATTGCGGGATTAGTTAATTTTAATGACATTACGCCTAGCACTTTAGAAATCAAAGTCTTTGGGGTTTTAGAAGAAATCAAACAAATAAAAACGAAAAAAGGCGATGTAATGGCCTTTGCAACACTTAGTAATTATGAGGACCGCCTTAGTCTTGTTGTTTTTCCTGATACTTTTGCCCTTCTTGCTGCGAAGTTAGTGGTGGGAGACTTTTATATCGTTACGGGACACGCGGAAAATAAAGGTGACAAATTACAGCTCATTGTCAAAGAAATTATGAGGTACGAACATGAATAAACACTTAATTATTATTGATGGAAACTCTTTACTTTTTCGCGCTTACTATGCGACTGCTTATGCGGGCGTAGAAAAAATAATGCGTACTTCAACTGGTGTTCCGACAAACGCTATTTTTGCCTTTTCCAATATGGTTGTTAAAATCGTTAATGACTTGAAACCAGATGACCACCTCTTTGTAGCTTTTGATACGGGCGAAAAAACCTTTCGCCATGATAAATATGATGATTACAAGGCGGGACGACAAAAAGTTCCAGAAGAATTAATTGTTCAATTTCCAATCGCGCGCGAGTTTCTCGACGCCTTAAGTATTAAACATTACGAAATTAATGGTTATGAAGCTGACGACTTAGCGGGAAGCTTAGCAAAAAAAGCTGGCGCGGAAGGTTTTGCGGTTGATCTTTATACAAGTGATCACGACTACTTCCAATTAATCGATGACCACATTAGTGTAAAACTTATAAAAAAGGGGTTGAGTGAGATTTTAACGCTCACTCGTGAATCACTATATGAAACTTACGGTTTCTATCCTGAGCAAGTGACGGCTTTTAAAGGGTTGACTGGCGACGCCAGTGATAATTTAAAAGGTGTCCCGGGTGTGGGCCAAGTAACGGCAATTAAACTCCTTAAGGAGTATCAAAATCTAGCGACAATTCTTGAAAACTCTGCACAAATTAAAGGCAAACTTGGTGAGAATTTATTAGCCAATACCCAAACCGCATTAGAGACCCAACACTTAGCAACAATCGTTACCACTGTGCCACTAACTAAACCACTTTCCTATTACGAATATCATGGTTTTGATCACGAAACACTGCGTTATTTCGCCCAAAAATATGAATTAAGGACACTCTTAAACAAAATTACTTACCGACCGACACTTGGAAACATTGAGATTTCATACCGCGAGATTACAACCACAAACGGACTCGATTTAACTTCCTTAAACGAGTTTGCGTTTTATCTTGATGGGGAAATGACTAACTACTATGACGCTGTTCCTGCCTTTATGTATTTTAAATATAACGCAGATGTTTATCGAATAACTTTCTCCAATTTAGTCAAAGACTCGGGTTTAAAAGATGTATTAAAAAGTTCTAATATTACAAAAATAAGTTACGACATCAAACGGGCCGCAATTATTTTAATAAATAATAATTTGGTATTAAGTGGCGAGTATGAAGACGTCGCCTTGATGGCTTATTTAAATGATAGCGATGCAAATAATTCACTTGATTCACTCTTACGAATTAACGGGATAAATTATTTGGCGGGCGAAGAAAGTATTAATGCCACTTTTATTAATTTTATTCCTCAAATTTTAAGTAAAGAAAAAGAAAAACTCCAAGCAA
>CAYJDS010000054.1:0-6612 GCA_964369015.1 uncultured Staphylococcaceae bacterium
AGCCACTTGGGTATTTCTCCAAAGCCATTGTTATTATAGCAAATTTTATTAGCATGCTAATTAAGCGAATAAAAAAATAAGGATTTTTTTGAAAAATATGTAAAAAAGAACGTATTAATAGTTATTAATTTAGCTTTTTGTCTCAAGTCTGCGCTTTTTAGCGATTTTTCGAATGAGCATAAATGCTAATTCAGTAAAAAAGAAAGGTAGGAATAATTGACTGGTAAACATAACGATTTGAAAAAGAACCGCCGACTGTTCGTTGAGCCAAGCAAAAGGCGCGATTGCAAGCGGTGCTTCTAAAAACATTAAATTCGTCCCGACTGTTTTATTAATAATAAAGGCCAGTAACATGAAAGGAAGTGAAAAGAGGACAAAGTCACCAAAGTCTTCTTTTTTGGGAACATAAAATTTATGACGGAGCACTAAGAGTCCAACTAAAACTATTGTCGTATGAAAAAGCATCGAATGAATACTTAAGAAATGATAGAACGGATAATCGAGTAATGAACTTGAAGGATAGCTTAAAAAAGAAATACCCGCAATAATACCGCCGTAAATAAGCCAAGCATAACTCATTTGTTGGAGGCGACCCTTCCCCCAAGCTAAAGCAACAAAGGCATAAAGAAAGATTGAACAATAGTAAAGTGGAATGAAACTATTAAGGGTTTCAATCCCTTGGCCGTAGGTTGCAATATTCCAAAATATTTTAAAAATTTCCATTGCAACAAGAACTAGGGAAAAGACTTTAAAGAAAATAAGCATTTTTTGTTTTGACCACTTCTTCGTTAAAACGTAAAAAAGCGTTGCGACAAGTAAAAAAAAGGCTAATAAACCAAAGTGACTCCAAGTAAAAAGTCCCCCAGCCGGGGCCGCCCCTTTTTCTTTAAACATTATTCCTCATTTCCATGGGTCAATTTTAGCATATCACTCGATAATTTGATAAAATTAATGCGTATGGTTAAAGAAACTTTTCTAATTACTGCTGAGGATGCGGGGCAAAGACTTGATAAGTATTTAAAGAAAGTTTTAACAACCGCGCCCCATGCTTTAATTTCTCGGCTCTTACGAAAAAACGATATTCGGGTTAACAATAAAAAGACCAGCGCGAGTTATATTTTGAGTGAAGGCGACACAATTATTGTGTTTTTAAGTCAAACCCAAAAAGAAGAGTTTATCCAAGATTATAGTTTTATTAAAGTAGAACCAACCTTCAGTGTTATTTTTGAGGATGAAAATATATTAATTGTTAATAAGCCGACTGGATTAATCGTCCATCCTAGTGAAAGCGAAAAAGAAATCACCTTAACAAATATGGTCTTAACGTATCTTTTAAAAAAGAAAGAATTTGATCCTGCACGACGGGGCTATATTCCCTCTCCGGTTTCGCGGATTGACCAAGACACAAATGGCATTGTTGTTTTTTGCAAAAAACAAAGTGTTCATCAACAACTTGCAAACGCATTTACAAACCCCAATAGCGTTTTACGGGTCTATCGGGCCCTTGTTTATGGTATATTGAAAGAGGACGCGGGAACGTTAAATCTCTCCCTTATTAAAAAAGATGGCTTAGTCATCGCTAATCAGCACGGAAAAGTTGCAATAACAAAATTTACTGTGCTCCAAAGAGTGGCCAATATGACCTATGTTGAGGCCACGATTTTAACGGGAAGACAACACCAAATAAGAGTTTCCTTTGCCGAAATTGGTCATCATATCCTTGGCGACCGCAAGTATGGGAAAGGTGAATCGCTCCCCTTAATGCTCAATGCATATAGTCTGACCTTCAGTAATTTAGAAGGACCGCTTGTTTATTTAAACGGGCAAACATTTATCGCGGATAATACCGCCCAGTTTAAGAAAATTATAGGAGAACAAAATGCAAAACATTGAAAAACTTTATGAATTGTGGTTGAGTGACGCCCAAATGTCAAAAAAAATGATTCGTGAACTTAAAGGAATGAGTGAAAAAGCTAAACTTGACGCTTTTTATCAAAATGTTCCGTTTGGTACTGCGGGAATGCGCGGAATTTTAGGCGCTGGAACTAACCGGATGAATATTTTTACGGTTCGGCGCGCGGCTTTAGGCTTTGGAACATATTTATTAGAAACTTTTCCTGATGCGAAACAACGCGGCGTCGTCATTGCTCATGATAACCGCCATATGAATGTTGAGTTTAAAGAAGAAACTTCTCGGGCACTACGTAGCCTCGGTATTAAAACTTTTCTTTTTGATGAATTAAAACCAACTCCCTTGCTCAGTTTTGCGGTTTCTTACTTAAAAGCGGTCGGCGGCGTAATGATTACCGCCTCACATAATCCAAAAAACTATAACGGGTTTAAGGTGTATGACGAAACAGGGGCGCAATTAACGCCTGATAAAGTTGATCATATTGTTAACGCCATGAAAAAATGGCCAAATCCCTTAGCAATCGAGATTGGGGCAGTGGAAAATAACTATGCCCTTTTAAGTGATGAAGTTGAGGAAACATATTTTGCTAAAGTTTTGAAATTACAATTACGCCGTGAACAAGAAAAAAACGGTTTTAAGATTGTCTTCAGTCCGCAACATGGGACCGGGAGAAAACTTGGGATGCGGGCTTTAAATGTTATTGGGTATAATGTTATTCCAGTGGACGCACAAATGGATCCTGATCCGGATTTTTCCAACACGAAAAATCCAAATCCGGAAGAAAAAGCAGCTTATAGTGAAGCAATTAAGTATGCTTTTGCCCATCAAGCGAATTTAATTATTACTACAGATCCTGACGCTGATCGGTTGGGGATTGTTATTCGTGATGATAATGATAAATTTATGTATTTAACCGGTAACCAAAGTGCCGCGCTTTTACTCGATTATCTAGCCAAAACTAAGATTGAATTTGGCCAAGATATTGCAGGAAAATATCTCTACACAACGATTGTCACGGGCCGGCTTGGAATTGATGTTGCGAAAAGTCATGGCTTAAACGTTAAAGAATTTCTAACTGGTTTTAAATATATTGGTGAACAACTAGCGCGTGACGATAAAGAAGGGGTTGACCGCTTCTTCTTTGGCTATGAAGAAAGTTACGGCTTACTGGCCGCGCCTTTTGCGCGCGATAAAGACGCGATTCAAGCCTTAGTGCTCTACGCGGAAATGACGCTTTATTATCATCTTCAAGGTAAAACCTTAGATGTTGTTTTAGATGAATTATACGCAAAACATGGTTATTATCATGATGAAATGGTTTCGCTTAGTTTTCCAGGCGCGGAAGGTCAAGCTGAGATGGAAAAAATGCTAACCAATGTTCGCCAAAATACGATTGCAACGCTTGGTGGCTTAAAAGTTATCCAAGCCGATGATTATTTAACTCGCAAAAGTATCAGTAATGGTGTCGTGAGTGAAATTTCTTTGCCACAAAGTGACGTTTTACGTTACCACTTAGAAGGTGGAACGACAATTTCGATTCGGCCCAGTGGAACCGAACCAAAATGTAAAGTATATTTTGGTGTTAAAGCCAGTGATAAAAAAAGTGCGGAAGCACTCTTTGTTAGATTAAAAGAAGATTTAAGTAAAATTCTTAATTAAGAAAATGTTTAATCGCGGCGATTAATCCATCGTTATTATTATCATCAATTGAAGTTAATTTTGCACATTCTTGAACTGCAGGATTACCATTCTTCATCCAAATGCTTTTTGGCGCTAATTCCAGCATTTCACGGTCATTTTCAGCGTCACCCGCCGCAATTAAGTTAGTTACGGGAATATTAAAATACGCTAAAACGTGTTCTAATCCGTCTTTTTTGGTAGTGTGATCACGATATAATTCGGCATAATTAGAATAGTTCCAAAAGTTTATATAGTAACCGGGATACTTGAGAAGAATTTTTTTGATTTTCCGTTTTAATCCTTCACTATCATTTTTTAAAACTAAAATGACGGAAAGGGGGTTTTCATCAAGAAAAAGGAAGGGATTACCATAAGTAATTGACCCGCGGTCATTCCAAAAAATAGCGTTGAAGCGTGCTTCTTCACGTAATAAATATACTTGATCTTCAGTTTCAAACATGAAATTATCGAGGTTTTTCAGTCCAATTTCTTTAATTATTAAATTAAGAATATTACGGTCAAAAACAATCGCCCGTTTGGGGAATGCGGGGTTGTTGGGAAAAGTTGTTAAGGCACCATTGGAAGTAATTATTGGCCCATTTAACCCTAATTGTTGTTGATAACGAAGCGCAGCCCGGAGCGGACGTCCGGTCGCGATAACAATCAAGTGTCCTGCTTTATTCAACTCACGAATAAACTCAACAGTTTTCGGAGTTATTTCTTTTTCGTCGTTTAAAAGTGTCCCATCTAAATCAAGGGCGATAACATGTTTTGAATTACTCATAAAAGGCCGACGACATGCTTAACTTTAGTGAGGGTTTTATTAGCAATAAGGCGCGCTTTTGCGGCTCCGTCTTCTAAAACTTTGTCAACTAGTCCACTTTCTAAGTAATGGTCAGCTTTGGTTTTTAATGGTTCTAACGCTAAAAGAACTCGTTCTGCGACTGCCTTTTTAAATTCACCATATTGATAATCTTTAAATTTAAGTGCGGCATCTTCGAGACTTATATCGGCAAGAGAAGCGTAAATTGTTAATAAGTTCGTAATCCCGGGTTTATTTTCAGGGTCAACTTTAATTTCACTTCCTGAATCAGTAACGGCACTCATGATTTTCTTGCGGATTGTGGAAAGGGAGTCCACTAAGTAGATATCACCTTTTTCACTTGCGCTTTTACTCATTTTCTTGGTTGGTTCGCTTAAAGACATTATTCTTTTTCCGACTTTGGCGATTTCTGGTTTCGGCATTACTAAAACTTCACCATATCGATTATTGAACCGTTTTACTAAGTCGCGGGTGATTTCAATATGTTGAACTTGGTCTTCGCCAACAGGGACAACGTTTGCTTCATAAAGAAGAATATCACTAGCCATTAAAACTGGATAAGCAAAAAGCCCAAGACCAATTGCGTTATGGTCCATATTTTGGCTCTTTTCTTTAAATTGGGTCATGCGGCTAAGTTCACCCATATATAAATAGTTTTGTAAAATAACATTTAATTCGGCGTGAGCGCTGACGTCACTTTGGCGAAAAATCACGACTTTTTTAGGATCTAATCCTGCAGCTAAATAAAAGGCAGTTAAAAGGCGGGTATTATTGCGTAATTCCGCTGGTTCAATGGGCAGGGTTAAGGCATGTAAATCCGCAATAAAAATAAATACTTCATTTTTTTCTTGAAAAGCCGCAAAATTTTTGAGGGCGCCAATATAGTTGCCTAATGTTAATTTACCGGTTGGTTTAATTCCACTTAAAATACGCATTTTGAACCTCGTTTCAATGCAAATTATAATCTAAAAACGGGCGATAGTCAAATAGGGCAAAGGAAGGGGACTTAAAAAGTCTCTGACTAATTATATTAATTAATAATAAAGGTGAATTTTTGCTTTTAAATATGATGAAAGCGTGATCCTTATGAAAGCGCAATCGTAAAAAAATCACTTTCTGGTATTGCTTTTGTTAAACAAATAAGTAATAATTATTAGACAACAAGGAGGTAACAAATGATTAAAATTTATACATCACCGAGTTGTTCATCTTGCCGTAAAGTAAAACAATGGTTTGATGAACAAAAAATACCCTACGAAGAACACAACATTTTTTCTTCCTCACTTTCGGAAGCTGAGTTGAAGGAAATTTTATATAAATCCGAAAATGGGACGGATGATATTATTTCGACACGTAGTAAAGTTATTAAAGAAAAAGAAATTGATATTAATTCTTTAACAATGAGTGAAGTCGTGAAATTTATTAAAGAAAACCCGAGTGTCTTAAAACGGCCAATTATGGTTGATAAGCACCGAATTCAAGTTGGCTATAACAGTGAAGAAATTATGACTTTTATCCCGCGCGATCGACGGGCCTTAATGGAAGAAGAATTAATGACGCGGGCTTTCGAAAACGACACAAAAATATGTGAAGGTGACGACTGCGAACTTGAAATAGAATAAATTGATTAATCTTTTTTAGCAAAAAGAGCGGTAATTGCTCTTTTTTGTTTGCTATCAAAGTTTTCACGATAGGGGATTTTTACTTCTTTACAAACTTTTTCTAACAGCATTTTCGCTTTTTTCATTGAGGTGGCTTCCATTTCAAGTTCATAGTCTTGAATTTCGCCATAACGATTTTCATCAATTGCCAAAGTTAAGTCTTCATATTCTACTTCAATGCGAAGGGTACTTAAACTTGCAATAATTTCTAAGTCTTTAAGATCAATATAGAGTCCTTCAATAAATTTACTTATATCGCCTTCCGGGAAAATACCGCGGTTTTGAAAGTCACTAAATTGGTCACGGGTTAAGTTTTGTGATTTTTCAAGTAGTCCTTCCGCCATGGGGAGCTTAAGAGTCATAATGTAGCCATTTAATTTCCGAATCCGTAAACTAACGCCAAGTTTTCGTAAATCTTGTGCCTTTGTTTCAATATAATAATTCTTTTGAATGTAACCATCTGCGACATCTAATTTAAAATGACGAAGAGTTTTATTATATTCTTCCTTAGTTAATAGTGTTTTTGCTTCAATTTC
>CAYJDS010000055.1:0-6537 GCA_964369015.1 uncultured Staphylococcaceae bacterium
CTCCCAGGTGAGCTACGGCCCCAACAATCTTAATAAATATACATTTATTTTTAAAAGTTGTCAAACGTTTTAAATGGCAGTGACTTTGATAGTAATTGCTAATGCACCATAGTTTTCGATTGCGGATTTTGGATAATATTTTTCCATGTCGGAAGGAAGGGCTAATTCGTTGACTAAATAGCCAATTTCTTCTTTAGTAAAGTGGTGATATAACTGTGTAAAATCTTTAAATGTATCTAATTTTGTAACAATAACAGAGAGCAGTTCCTTTGTTTCAATGTTTGTAAAAACAATGGTGTCGCCCAGATGTAAAAGTTTACGCTTTTCATCATTAAGGCGCATTTCGACCGTTTTCTTGCCGCTTTTAATAAGGGAGAACGGACCAGGTTGGAGATTGTAATAATGGATGTTCATAAAAAGTGGCGCGCTAGAGAGGATTCAAACCTCCGACCTATCGCTTAGGAGGCGATTGCTCTATCCACTGAGCTACCAGCGCGTGTCTTTATCATAACAAATTTTCGCTAATAGTTATAGAATATAATCATGCATGAATCGCTAATTATTAAAACATTTAAAACCTACTTAGAAACGGAAGAAGTGCTGCTTACTAAATGCACAAGATTTTTAGGTGGAATGAGTAACTACACATATCACGTAATTGTTAACGGCGTTGACTATGTGATTCGAATCGCGGACGCGGACGGAAAAAAATTTGTTTCCTATTCAATTGAGAATCTCCACTTATATTTAGTGGAACCGTTTAACATTACAACGAAAACATTATTTTACGATACTGAAAACGGAATTAAAATTAGTGAATACGTAAGTGGTAGTGATTTGACCGTTGCCCCGTTAACGGAGAATGATTTTGAAAACGTTAGTAATATTTTACATGAGCTCCACGCCTTAAAAATCGAAGGAGTGGACTTTGATTCTCTCGCCCGCTTAGAGCGCTATGAAAAGACAATTAGAACGACTTTAAGTCAAGCTTATTACGATCTAAAAGCTTTTTGGGTAAATGAGTTAAATAGTAATTATAGTGATGTTGTCCATGTTTTTTGTCATGGCGACGCACAACGTTCAAACATCTTGAAGGGCGAAAAACGCCTCTACTTACTGGACTTTGAGTTCTCAGGCCTTAACGATCCTTATTCTGACATTGCTAGTTTTGGTAATATTAGTTTTAATGATCCGCTCCGTCTTTTAAACTACTATTTAAAACGTGAAGCAAAGCCCGCAGAAGTACGGCGCTTAATGTTTAATCGGATGTACCAAGTTTTGCAGTGGCACGTTGTGGCTAAGCATAAAGATGAGCTAGGAATGAGCGAAAAATTACACATTGATTTTGCGAGGTATTCGGCAAATTACTTGCTTTTTGCCGCTGAATTTCGGGAAAAGATGGAAAAATTGCCGATTAAATAAAAAGCCGCTTAAATTAAAGCGGACTTTTATTTTTTAGATTAGAAATTATTTATTCTAAATTTGCATCATCGTTTTCAAGCGATAACCGTTGTTGCCGACGAGCTTTTTTCTCGGCGATAACTTCAGCTTTTTGGCCGTTAACCGCTAAAACAATAGCGCTTAAGACACCGGCTAAAACGACGAGTAAACTACCAAAGACGAGCCAACTCATTTTCATTGTTGCGGCAAAAGCTTCATTGGCTTGCCGTAAATCGTTATTAAGATTAGCAATGTTCATTGAGATAACATGTAAAATAACGAGCACTAAACCTGATAAAGCAATGAGGGCAAAAACAATATAGGCAATTAATTCCCCAACACTAATTTTCTTATTTTTCATAAAACTTAATCTCCTTAATTGTAGCAAATAATTGATACCGCGTAACCGTTTATTCCGACGTGAGTCATAAAGACGGGATCAATTCGTTTCGTTAAGCCGAGAATAACGCTTGGCCAACGTTTAGATATTGTATCATAAAGCGTCACAAAAATGTTATCTTCAGGGCGGTAACTAAACAAATTAATAAAAACATTAGTGAAACTTTTCACAATCGCGTCAATTTTATTTAAGATGACATCAAGAGTTTTTTGCCGATTACGATTTTGCGCAACAACTTTTAATTCTCCGTTGGTAAACTCCACCAGCGGTTTAATTTTAAAAGCTAAGCTAATAATGTATTTAAGTGGGTTAAGCCGGCCACCTTTAACAAGATGAAGTAAATCATTAAGTTCAAATAGCATCGTGCAAGATTCACGTCTTACTTTAAGCTCTTCAATCAATTTTTCGGCACTCGGATCAGTTTCCAAAAGTGGGACAATTGAAGTAAAAAGAACATCTTGACCAATTGAGGCGTATAAAGAATCAAAGACAAAAGTTTTGGCTTGTCGTTCTGGGGAGAGGTTGTTACACGCAAGGAGGGCAACTTCATAAGTTGCGCTTAGTTTACTGGAAAGGGTAACAATTAAAACTTCTTCATAGCCGTCATCAAAAAGCTTATTAATAGCTTCTTCAAAGTCATAAGGAGAAGGAGAACCGCTTTTCATACTTTTAAAAGTAGAAAACTTTTCGCGGAATTCATTTTCATCTAACGACATTGCAGCATGGTTTTCTCCGTTAATTGCTAAATTAAGTGAGACAAAGCGAACATCGTATTTTTTAATGTTTTCATCGCTAATAATAGCAGTGGAATCAAAAATTAATCCAGTTTTTCGTTTTGACATTAGGCTAAATCCTCCGGTTTTTTCTTATTAATGTTTTCGGTAAATTGTTGATATTCTTTGGCTAGTGGTAAAAAGAGCGCGCGCCATTTACCTTCGGCGTCTTGAAGTGTTTTTAAGCATAAAGCATTAACTTCATTAAAGAGGGTAGGGAACGTTTGCCCTTCTGGCAGGTCGCGTTTACCACTCATGCTGTCAATGAAAGCTTTGACGTGGTCAACCATCGTATTGTAAGTAACATTTTTAACATTACTATGTTGACCCATAAAATTAACAAAGTTGACAAGTTGAACGATGTCTTCGTTAATAAACTTCGAAATTGGACTTGGTTCGCCCTTGTTATCACGCATCGCATCACTATATTCGCGGAACAGTTTAAAGATGTCATTAATAATACAGTAGTGGGCTAAGCTTTTAAAAAAGTATTCGTCCGCGGCGATAACGTCGGCAATTGATTGCTCAAAGGTACCATTTTCTTTAGCGAAATTCAAGTAGCCATTTAAAATATCAAGTAGTGTTTGATAAATGCCAATCGACATATTGTAAATTGACTTATGTTGACTGCGATCAACTTCAACTGTTTCGGGAGTAAGGCGAAAAATTCGTGAGTCTTTACCAAAAACTTCTTCTTGGTAATCTTTAATGTTTTGGAGAAGTTTTTCGGATTTTTCACTATTGATTGAAACAAAGTGGGCAAAAGGAGAACCTTCACCGATTAAAAGATTAAAACTGTTATGGCGATGTTTATAAATATTTTTAGGGAAAATGTTTTCCTTCGCCGGAGAAGCATAACCTAAGGTGTCCCGTATCACCATGCTGATTTGGTAAATTCCGACAATATATTGGGTTGTTGAATTCATAATTTGGACCTCGTATTCTATAAAATATATTTTTCTAAATGATGGAAACGGCGAATAATAGTGTTAGCAAATTTTTTGACTTTTTTGTGAGCGTGACTTAAACAAAAAGAATGTTCGTGAAACTCATTAAACATTGAAATATCATTTCCGGAATCACCAACAACATAAACGTTTTCATGTTTAATGCCTTTTTCTTTAATATATCGATTAATGCCTTGTGATTTTGAGGAATTTGTCGGGGTGATTTCAATAAACCCACCCGTCCAACTCGATTCAAAAATACCAGCATAATTTTTTCGTAAGTAAGAGTTAGCTTTGCGGGCTTGCTTGACCCCACTTGGGGATAAACCGTAAAAAATCATTACTTTATAAACTTCTTTACTATCAATTTCTTTAAAAAACTCTTCATTCGAATAATGATATTTTTCGGCATAATTTCCTTGAAAGCGGTAATAAAATTGGTAAAAGAGCGCTAGTCCGCGGCCAATTCTAGTCGTTGATAATAAAAGCGGATATTTTTTCGACATAAGAATGCGGCCGACACAAGGGTAGAGAAATTCGAGTTCATATAAAACTTTATCGATTTGAAAATCTAAGAAGTGCGATTCTTTAACTTCACCGTCCACTAAAGTGTAGGCGCCGTTCATCCCAATAACGTCAACGGGACGATTAATTAGAGTAACAACCTTTTTGGCAAAATCAGGACTGCGGCCAGTCACAAGCACTAGTTTATTTCCTTGATCGATAAAACGATGAATTAAATTCAGGTTTTGATCAGTGATCAGTTTACGTGGTCTTTTTGGATAAAAAAGGGTTCCATCCAAGTCACTTGCAAGCAGTTTAATTTCTTTTTCCATACATTAATAATTATACACTATAAATGTTCATTATTCAGAATAATAAGCAGTGAAAGCACTTCATTTACTGCAGATTTAACAAACGATTAACAAATTATTAATGTTAAAGCATTTTAAAATTATTTTTTTGACTAAAAAAAGAAAAAGACCTCTTTTTCCGAGGTCTTAATCGTCTTAAATTTAGTTTATTTAACTTTGTTTTCCGCTTGAATGATGCCGTATCCGCCGTCATTACGAATGTAGAGGAGCGAAATTAATCCGTCTTCTTGATCTAAGTAGAGGAAGAATTTATGACCAAGGGCTTCCATGCGGGTAATTGCATCTTCTAAGTCCATTGGTTCGAGATAAATTGATTTCATCCGCACGACTTTTTCATCTTCAGCATCAACATCAATTGCTTCAAAGTTTTCAAAAGCAATTGCTTCGGAAAGACTAAGCTTATTTTTGCGGCTTAAACGATTTTTCAGGCGTCTCATCTGTGCTTCAAGCGAGTCGACAGCTTTATCAAAAGCTGAATAGAGATCAGGATCTTTTTCTTCAGAACGGAAGTCGAGGAACTTTGTAAAAATAGTTACTTCAACTTTGGCAACTGCGCGATGCTTGGAGACAACGGCGCGACAATCTACGTCATCATTTATGATGAAATATTTGTCCATACGAGAAAGCTTTTTCTCAAGGGCACTTCTAATTGCGTCGGTTACGACGATGTTTTTACCAACAATTTGATATTTCATGTAGTGATTCCTTTCTATCAAGTGATGGCTTCTTGTTAACTATATTTTAACATGAGCGAGCCCACGAGCGAAAGGAGTTGAGTAAATTATGATGATAATTTCTTTTAATGTTCCTTAAAGTAGGCTTTTAAAGCGTTTACTTGATCAAGTTTTTCCCAGGGAACATTAACATCTGGTCGACCAAAATGCCCAAGGGCACTTAAATCTTGGTAACGGAAACTTGGTGTTTTAAGGCCAAACGCTTTTATTATCATTCCCGGTCGCGCATCAAAAACACTTTTAACAGCCGCATAAATCAAGTCAAGTGAAACTTTGTTTGTGTTAAAGGTATCGATGAAAAGACTGACGGGAGTCGCTACGCCAATCGCGTAACTTAATTGGATTTCGACTTTGTCACAAACCCCACTTGCAACAAGGTTTTTGGCAATATAACGGGCGAAGTAAGTTGCACTGCGGTCGACTTTACTTGGATCTTTGCCGCTGAAGGCGCCACCGCCGTGTTTAGCGTATCCGCCATAGGTATCAACAATAATTTTGCGGCCCGTAAGCCCTGTATCCCCTGCTGGTCCGCCGATCACAAAGCGACCTGTAGGATTAATTAAATATTTAAAGTCATTATTTAATTTAAAACTTTCGGCAACCGGAAGCATAATATTCTCATAAATAAAAGTTTTAAACTCTTCGAAATTTATATCACTTTCATGTTGCACGCTCATTAAGATTGTGTCAATTGCTATTTTTCCATTTTCATAATAGCGAATTGTGACTTGCGACTTCATGTCCGGCCGGGCTCCCTTAAAACTTCCCTCTTTACGCATTTTGGTAGCAACGCGCATTAATTTATGAGCAATAACGAGCGCTAGTGGCATATAGCCTTCACTTTCATTTGTGGCGTAACCAAACATAATTCCTTGGTCGCCCGCTCCTAATTCTTCGGGTTTAGTTTGACTAACACCTAAAGCAATATCACTACTTTGAGTCTTCACCTTCACTAATACTTCTGCGCCTTCAGCGCTAAAGCCTAGTTCAGGATTAGTGTAGCCAATTTCTGTAATGACATTACGGGCTATTTCTTCGTAATCTGGCGTTTGACCGTTGATTGTAATTTCGCCACTGATTAAGACGAAGTTAGTGGTTGCAAAAACTTCACAAGCAACGCGGGCGTTTTCGTCTATGGCTAAACAAGCGTCAAGAATAGCGTCACTAATGCGATCGCAAATTTTATCTGGATGACCTTCACTCACTGATTCACTAGTGAAGAGACTATATTTTTCCATAATTATCTTCCTTTCTTTTTGAAAAAAAATACTTTCCAAGGAAAGCATTTAATTACTTTCCTTATCGTTACATATTGCCTTTGGCGAGCACTTACTTATGTTCATAAGAGTTGCTACTACATCATTGCCG
>CAYJDS010000056.1:0-6507 GCA_964369015.1 uncultured Staphylococcaceae bacterium
GTAAGGACGCTTGCGCGCGGTACCACCTTAATTCATGTTGCCATGCTCTTCATTTTGTCGTAACGTGACCAACGATTAATTTGTCATTAATGCGCTCAGAAGTGGTAAGTCTAACTTTTCTAATTTTCACCAATTCATTAGATCTCTATTTTTTAGTTAGAATCGTGTCTTCGTCCTAGCAATATAAATATACACTTAAAAAGTGTAATTAGCAATTAAATAAACTCTAATTAATGTATTTGAAACCATAAAGTGCAGCGCCAATTAGGCCCGCGTCTTCACTAAAATGAGCAATTTGAATGTTATGGTGTTTTACGTGGCGCATAAGTTCATCCCAAAAGACGTCTTTTGATTTAAGGACACCGCCAGTAACAGCGATAACATCGGGTTTATAATCCTCATTAATTTCATTAAAGAAGTTAGCAATGATTGTAATCCAGTCGTTAAATACTGGTAAAACTTTCAAATCCTTTTCTTTGACTGCGGTAAAAAAATCAACTGTTTTTTCAAGTTTCAAATTGTTTAACTCTAACAACTTTAAAATCCCTTTTCCCGAAGCAATCTTTTCAATTTCATAGAATCCGTGGTGATAACTTACAAGACTATGTCCAATTTCGCGACTGGGATTTTTAATTGCTTTATTTGCAACTAAGCAACCACCAATTCCGGTGCTAATTGTGACGAAATAAACGCTTTTTGCCGTTTTTCCAGCGCCTAAACCAGCTTCGGCAAAGGCCGCCATTTCGGCGTCATTACGAACGACAACTTGAAGGCCAAAGCGTTCTTGGAGCGGGGTAATTAAGTCAACCGCCTTAATGCCAATATTCGGTAATTCATTAATAAAACCATTACTTCGCACTGGTCCGGGAACACCAATTGAAATGCCTTTAGGGGGATATTTTTCAATATTTAATTTTTCAATTATTGCAATTGCATGGGCAATAAAAGCCGCATGATTATTACGGATTGTATTCTCTTTGACGACTTCGATAAAAGCCGCGTTTTCGTCCACCAGTGCAGCCCGCATATTCGTCCCGCCAAGATCAAGGGCAACGATATACATTAAATATCTCCTAAATCATTAAGGGCGACGATGCGCAGGAAATTTGTTGAGCCAATCCCGGTTGGTGTTCCACCCGTAATAATGACATTATCTTTTGGTTGAAGTCCAAGTTGGCGCATTTTAATAAGTGAGAAAGCTTCCATATCTTCAATTAATTGCGGAAGATGTTTAACAACAATTGGAAAGACTCCAAAGTAAGGGGCAACTTTCATACCAGCATCGGCCCGGTTGGTAATCATAATAATTGGGCAAGTCGGGCGTGACTTCGAAATTCGAATCGCACTATTCCCAGTTTCACTAAAACAAACAATCGCTTTGGCGTCAATCAAGTTTGCGGTAGAAGCAACGCTTGTGGCAATTGCGTCATTCCGAGTTTTTTTGGAGTAGTTATAACCAAAGTTAGCAAGTTGAGTGTAGGGGAGATATTGTTCCATTGTAACCGCAATTCGTTGTTGCATTGCGGCACTTTCAACAGGGTAGAGACCACTTGCGGTTTCCCCACTTAACATAACTGCGTCGGCGCCTTCTTTAATCGCGGTTGCAACGTCACTTACTTCGGCCCGTGTTGGTAGGGGGTTTTGTTGCATACTATCAAGCATTTGCGTTGCAACGATAACAGGTTTACCAATTTTGCGGCATTCTAAAATAATTTCGCTTTGCATTACCGGTACGAGTTCAGGGGCAATTTCCACCCCCATATCGCCACGCGCAACCATGATGCCGTCAGCAACCGCAAGAATATCTTTAATATTTTCAACCCCTTCAAGGTTTTCAATTTTAGCAAATACTTGAATTGCTTCGCCATTTAATTCTTTTAAGTAATTTTTAATTTGAACGATGTCATCCCCAGTTCTAGTAAAACTGGCGGCAATTAAGTTAACGCCTTCTTTAACGCCAAACTTAATGTCGTCGCGGTCTTTTTCAGAGAGGGCAGGAAGACGAAGGCGGGCAGTTGGAATGTTCACCCCTTTGCGATCTTTAATAACATGGGAGTTAAACGCATTAGTGGTAATAACGCCATTTTCTTTGTCAATTGCGGTTACGTCAAGCCGTAATTTCCCGTCATCAATTTTCACCGCATCACCAAGTTTAATGTCATTAACTAAATTTGCATAAGTAACACTAAAGCGCGTAGAGTCGCCAACAACATTATTCATGTAAATTTTAACGACAGAGTTTTTAACAATTTCCGCTCGGCCACCCGCGAAATAACCACAGCGGATTTCTGGACCCGATGTATCTAACATTATCGGAATATAAATATGCTTTTTCATTAAGGCTTTCGAGAGGTCAATAATTTTTTTATGCCCTTCGTGATTACCGTGCGAAAAGTTAATCCGCATGACATTCATTCCGGCTTCAATTAATGCCTCGATTTTTTCCATCGTATCACTAGCAGGTCCGATGGTGGCAACGATTTTTGTTTTCTTGGAGATGTTTAACATAAGAATGTTTCCTCTTTTCTATTTGAGTGTATCAATTACATTGATAAATTCACGTAAGTTAGGATTGGTTGTTTTCGTCATATTGCTAAGTGAAGTGTGGTGGAGGCGAGCATTAACTACGCCAACACAAACATTTTTAATTTTACCGGCGACTATTAAATCAATCGTATAAACGCCAAGTCGTGAGGCTAAAACGCGGTCACTAGCAGTGGGCGAGCCGCCTCTTTGGACACGACCTAATACTTCAACTTTCGTGTCAAAGGCTGTCTCTTTAACAATTTTTTCTTTAAAAGCTTTTAAATCAGGAATTTGTTTTTCACTCACGATAACTAGGGCATGACGAGCCCATGACAAGTTAATGTTTTTTAATGTTTTAATAATTTCTTCTTCACTTGGATGGTATTCTGGAGAAATAATTAAATCAACCCCACAGGCGGTCCCGCCGTAAAGGGCAAGGTCACCACATTTATTACCCATAACTTCAATAATCGAACAACGGTGATGGGAACTTGAGGTATCACGGAGTTTATCGATTGATTCAGTAATAGTGTTTAAAGCCGTATCAAAGCCTATTGATTGTTCACTACCCATGACGTCATTATCAATTGTCGCGGGAATGCCAATAACGTTAATGCCGTGTTGACTAAGTTCGTAGCCGCCCCGATAAGAGCCGTCACCGCCGATGATGACTAAATTAGTAATCCCATGGCTAAGAAGTTTTTCCGCTGCTTGTTTAACAACGGCGGGGTCCATAAATTCTGGAAAACGTGCGGTCCGTAAAATTGTTCCGCCGCGCATAATGATTTCACTTACAAAACTACGATCAACCGCGACAATATTATCTTCGATAATACCGCGGAATCCTTCAAAAATTGCGAACATCTCAAGATTATTTCTAATTCCACTTCTAATTACTGCCCGAATGGCAGCATTCATTCCTGGCGCGTCACCACCAGATGTTAAGACGCCTACTTTAACTTGCATTGGTAACCTCTTTCTCATCTATAATTCTAACACGAATCATTAAAAAAATTGGTTAATCATGATATAATTATTTCATATATGCGACTATTAAAGAAAAACGATTTTTACAGTTTGAAAACGCGTGGCTATGTAACAATGTTACATCTCGAAGTTTTGCATGTCCTTTATTTACCACTTTTAGGGCCGAAAGCGACTCTTTTATATACCCTTCTTCATTCAATGCGTGAATTTCGGAAAGGTGAACCACTGGCAATTTCTAACTTAAGCGAAAAACTTGAACTATCGCTTGATCAATTAAGTTTAACTTTTTCCCGTTTAGAAGCCCTCGGCTTACTTCGTTCATTTTATGAAAAACATCCCGAATTTAATGAATACACAATTGAATTATTAGCCCCGAAAGATCCGGCCTCTTTTAGTCACGATGAAGTATATATGCACTTGCTCATTAATAAGGTTGGTCCGCGGGCCGCTCAAGATTTAATTAATTTATTTAGGCTTGATCAAGAAACAACCAACACGCTTGAAACCACTAGTGAATTTAGTGATGTCTTTGGGGCAGAGTTTATTGCGCAAAGCGCAAAACATGATTTAACTAATTACTCCTTAACTAATACCGTCGGGAATATTTCTTTTAGTTTTAATCGCGCCTTATTTTTAAACATTATTGTCAGTGAACGCTTTTTTAAAGTTAATGCCTTTAGTAATGAAGAATTACAAAGTCTAGAAAATCTTGCTGGGCTCTATAATATTGATGAACGAGTTATGGCCGAAAAAGTTGGGGATTTTTATGATGAGAAAAAACCGTTTGGGAGCCGGATTGATTTTACGGCCATGAAACATTTACTAAGTGAAATGATCAAATATCCCGAACTCCGCAAGACAATTAAGCGCAGAAGTAGTCAGAAATTAAAGGGCGAAAGCGAAAAAATTGCTTTAATTAACAAAATGGAAACAACGGGCCCACTTGACTTTTTAGTTTATTTAAATGATGGCGTGAAAATTGCTCCTGCTGATTACAATTTACTTGAAATCCTAGCGCTCGATTATTTTTTACCACCCGCTGTTATTAACGCCTTAATTTACTTTACTTTAACAAATTACAATAATGAACTACCGCGGAGTTTAGTCGAAAAACTTGCCAGTTCACTCGCCCGAAAAAAAATTCTAACCGCTCTTGATGCACTCGACGCTTTAGAGCGGCCGGCGCGTCGGAAGAGTGGTGGCACTCGGCCTTTAATGCGGGAAAACGAAGACCCTAAGACTAGTAAAGAAGAAAAAAAAGCAGAAGACCCACTTGATGAAGATATTATGCAAATTTTAAAGGATTATCAATGAACAAGGATAAATTAAACTATAGTGAAGCGGATATTGAGGCTTTTCGGCGTCAAATAATTAAAGAAATTTTTGCGGATAGTCGGTTAATGAGTGAACTAAAAAGTCTAAATGTTTCTAAGCTGATGATTGAAGATAACGCTTCCTTTATTTATGATTATTTAGAAGCCGAACATTCGGTTGCGCTTTGTCAAGCGGCGGGAAAATGTATTCAGGAAAATCATTATCACGCGCTTAACTTAATTGTTAGTGGTAAATTTATTACTACCGAAATTAGTGTTTGTCCGCTTTTTGTTAAGGACCAGGCATTGCTTAGTCGCTTTGTGATTAAAGACCTGCCGCTGTCAGCGCTAAATTTACGCTTCAAGGACTTAGTGGAACGGACAAGTTTCAATGCCTTTCGTTCGGAAATGTTACGCTTAATTAAAGGTGAACGGCAAAGTGTTTTTGTGACTGCGCCTCATAATATTGGGTTAGTGGAAGAGAGTGCAATCTTTTTAATGCAAGCGTTAATTGAAAATGAAAATGTTGTTGCCGGAGTCGTTAATCTTCCCCGCTTTATCGGTGAGTTTGCAAGTGACATTTTTAATAATAAACTTGCCCTTGAAAGTCGTCTCTCTTATCTTAGTGAAATTGATTATTTAGTAATTGACGAATTAGGCAACGAAGAAAGCAATAACTTAATTCGTGAAACAATTCTTTTCCCACTCATTAATAACCGAATTAAGGCAAATAAAAAAACTGTTTTTCTGAGCGAATTAACCCTCCAACAATTAACGGTTTTGTATATGCCAAATCAGCAAAGTATTCGCGGTCAACAAATTATTAATCTTATTAAAAACACTATCAAACGGGAAATAGTTGTTAGTGGCACAACTTTATAAATTAATTATCATTTAATAAATTTAATGCTAAAAACTTGTTTTCTAAGTCGGTAACACTACCGTCATTATTTAAAATATAATCTAGTTTATAACGATTTTTTAAATACTCTTTATCGGGACTCGGACCTAGTTTTGTACCACGTTTTAAGAGGTTTTCAAATTGGCGTTTTAGATTTACTTCCACGCCAATCGTATAAGTAAAAAGTTCATCAATTTTATTGGAAAATAATAGTGGAATCTCAAAAAACACCACTTTTGCCGTTGTTTGGTTAATAATTTGGACAATTTTCTCTTTAACCAGTGGGTGAATTAATTCGTTAACATCTTTAATTCGGAGCGGATTTTCATTTAAAAAGTCACGTAATAAATTTATATCAAAATCGTCGTTTGTCTTTAGTATTGTATCTAGTTTTTTACTTAAAGTAGCGACAACTTGGGGATCATTATAGAGTTCTTTCGCAATTAGGTCTGCGCTGAAGGTTGGGTAACCTAAAGTGGAAATGTAACTTAATAAAGTACTTTTTCCTGCTCCTTTCATCCCAGTGATAGCGATGAGGCGTGGAGCGAAATGATTAATTTGACAACGAGGACAAAAAGTTGTTCCGCGACCCCCAACAAAGATTTTTTTCATCTTATGACCACAGACCAAACATGGGAGATAGGCGCGGCCATAAGCGAGAAGTTCTTGTTGAAAATTGCCACTTATTCCTTTAGCCGGGTGATAACTTTTAACCGTTGTACCACCAGCGGAAATTGCCTTATTTAAAGTAATAATACTATTGTCGATAATAGTATAAAC
>CAYJDS010000057.1:0-6501 GCA_964369015.1 uncultured Staphylococcaceae bacterium
TTGAGGGGCGTATGAGGTTTCTCGTGAGAGTTCAAGTCTCTCTGGCTGCACCATTTTCAAAAAAAATACCCCCAATTAAAGCGCAGTAATGCGTTTTTTTATTTACACTCACTCATGTTCTTTATTCTATTATTTCGTCTTCTTTTTTAAAGATGATTTTCTTTAATTTAAAATGAGCAAAAATAGTCGCTCCTAAAACGAAGATGCCAAACGGCACACCAACTTGAAAAATTGGTTCATTATATTTAATAACAATCTCATGTTCACCGGGATTGTTAATAGTAAAGCCAGTAAAAATATTAAACCGTTTTGCGCTACCAACCTTTTTGCCGTCGACTAAAACTTTAATGTTGTTGTCATAAGGGATAGTTAAAAGAAGAGCTTGATCGTCAACCGTCGTCGTGACCTTGGCTTCATAGTTTGCCTTATCTTTTGAATTAAGGGAGTGGAGCAGAACTTTGGATTTGATTGCATTAATATATTCTTCTAAGACCGCTTTGTCTTCGTAATATATTTCCTCGGTAATTTTGTGAGTGTTAGCCTCTTTAAACGTAATCGCTAAAGTAGTTGTCGCACTTGCCCCCTTTTTAAGTCCATTAATTTGATGACTAAAGTAATCAAAGTAGCGAATAAACTGCCCGTCTTGGCGAAGCGAGAGATTATTCATTTCGGAAGCAGTAATGTAAAAATAATAGTTGCCCGAATTGTTAGTGTTTATGCGGAAACTAATTTGGCCGTTTGCTAGGCCATCATATGTATTTAAATCACCTTCACTAACATTTGATAGTGTTCTTGTATATGTTGCTTTTTTGAAGATGTCTTTTGGCCTCCCTTCCGCGTCGACAACTTCAGTCGTTAAATTCTTGAATAACTCATTTTGATATTCAAAGCGGTTATACCAATAGATTGTTCCGTCCTCTTGAGTTAATCCTTCATTAACAAAAGTGTTATTTTGCGCGGTTGTCGCTATTAAAAGCGGAAGGGCATAATCATTAAAGTAGGTGTCAATCCCGTCGTCAAGTCCGTCATCTAACTTCGTTAAAGCGCGGGGAAAGAGAAAATTTTTATTTAAACTGTTGCTCGTATTATCAACTTTATCAAGTAAGTATTTAACCCCTAAAAAGGAAGAAACACTTAAAGTACTACCGGGAACGTAATTTAATTGAAAGCCATTATAATGAAAGCCAAGTTTTTTCAAGTGATTATTTACAGCACTTTTTTCGGTTGAAGAAAAGTGGGAAATGCCATTATAGCCGTAATAGAGACTATCGTTATCACTATTATTATAGGCACCAGAGCGGAGAAAGGATTTTTCCATGCGGTAGAGTGAAGGGTCGTGGTTTTGCACAAACGCCACCGCTTTACTAATCTCTTCGTCCTTTTGGTAAGTTTCTAAACTTGGATGGATAAGGGTATTATTAAAAGCAGCCAGAATGTGATTATTATTACCATAGACATTAAGGAGCGCAACGCCACTTAACAAAAGGAGGGTAATTGAGGTCACAACAGCGGAAGCGCCTTTTTGGTGATTTTTGTTTTTAATAAACGCAAGGGCTTTATCAATGTAGGCCAGAATTAAAAGTAAAACAAAGACAAGTGAGAAATAAACAATGCTGCCGCTTGGTACTTTAAAGGCATTGTTCGTAAAGGAGAAGTAAAGAGCAAGATAGAGCACTAAAGTCGTAATAAAGCCGGCATAATGGACATGTTTAATGTTTACTAGTGACTTTGCGCCGTAATAAACTAATAAAAAACTAAAGACAAATGCATAACGTCCGGGGAACCAGTTCGGGGCTGGTCCGCCATGGAAGAGATGATCAAGTCCTTTGTTAAAGAAAGCCAAAAGATAAAGCACTAAAAGGGCAAAAGCAGCACTTTTTTGTTGGGTGGTAAAGCGTGGATTGAAGAAATATAGAATGACTAAAATAACTGGTAATGCTCCAACATAAAAGGCGATTGCCTGGCCATTAATATCAGCCATCCCACCGTAACTTTGGTAAATAAAACCACGTTCGATTTTAAAGAAATCATAAAACTCGCGAATTGTTTGGGGTAAATAAGTAAAACCACTCGCCCCTTTAGTGCCAAGAATACTACTAAGGGCACTGCCCCAAAAGCCGACTGAAATAAGGCCCGCGAGCAGGGAACCAATAGTGAAAACCAAGAGTGTTTTTTTGTTTTTATTACGTTTGTTGTAAGTAGCAAAGAATTCTGCGAGGAAGAAAAAGACGGAAAACAGGCAGAGCATAATGCCGATGTACCAGGAAGTAATAATGGCGAAGGCAAGCGCAACAATATAGAGGAGGGGCGACTTATTTTTAACAATATTAACGATACCAAGGGCAATAAGTGGCACAAGAATAACACCGTCAAGCCACATTACATTCGAATAATAAACAAAGTTATAAGCAGTTAGGGCGTAAGCGAAACTTAAAATTAAAGAAACCACTTTATTTTTCGTTAATTTGTTAAGGGCGATGTAAGACGTAAGACCGGCACTACTAATTTTTAAAATAACAATCCACATTAAGGCTTTAGGGAGTTCACTGACTGAGAAGAATTTTATAATCAAGTTAAACGGAGACGCTAAGTAATAAGTAAATAAACTTAAAAAGTCACCACCCGTTGCTTTACTTAAAGTGTAAAATAGGCTCGTTTTGCCGTCTAATATATCTTTATAATAACGAAAGAAGGCAATATACTGGCCGGACATATCGATCATCATTAAAGTTTGGCCCTCACGCACAAAGGGATAATATCCGTTCGCGGCAAAGAGAAGAATCGTTAAAAGAAAAGGAAGGAAAAAAGCTATTAATAAAGTAAGTGCACTGAGCAAAATACTTAAAAATGGCCATGAACTAAGAAAAGTTTTAATCCGTAAACGAAGTTTTTTCATTGCTTCTATTATATACTATTAATACTCAAGAATAAGTTAAAGATTATATCGAAGGAGACGTTTATGAACAAGAAGATCAATATTGTTATTCCCGCTTTTAACGAAGCCGCAATGGTTAATCTTTTTTATAAAGAAGTAAGTGCGGTTATTAATAACATTGCTAACTACGACTTTACCTTTCTTTTTGTTGATGACGGATCAGGCGACGAAACACTTAATTTGATTAAAGCTTTAAATGAGAATGACGTGCGGGTTAAATACGTTTCTTTTTCCCGTAACTTTGGGAAAGAAGCCGCAATGTTTGCCGGTTTAGAATATTCAAAAGCGATGAAGGTTGATGCGATGCTTTTAATGGACGCTGACCTCCAAGATCCGCCCGCCTTAATTGTGGACTTTCTCAAGTATTTTGAAGCCGGTTACCAATATGTTTATACGCGAAACAAAACGCGGAAAGGACAAAGCTTTCTTAAAAAGTTTTTTGCCGTTTGTTTTTACAAAGTTTATCGGTTTTTTACAAAAGACAAGAAAGTTGTGACAAGTGCGCGTGACTTCGCCCTTTTTGACAAAGATGTCATTGATGCATTTCTTTCCTTTAAGGATAAAACCCGATATTCAAAAGGCATTGTTTCACAAATTGGCTTCCGCCAAAAGGTCATTGAATACGATTTTGTCGACCGCCAAGCGGGCAAAACCAAATGGAGTTTCCGTGGTTTATTTAAATACGCTCGAACTGGGATTGAACAAAACTCGCGTGTTTACGAATTAGTGCCCAATATTATTATTTTTATCTTCTTAGTTTTATTCGGTACCGCCCTTGGCTTTTTAATTGCGGAACAATCAATCTTGCTTTGGGTTTTAAGTGCCTTATTTTTCAGCTTCCTCCTTATTTCAATCATCTTAAAATATCTCTTAAAAGTCGTCTATGATGTGCGCGACGAAGTAAGGGGTCGACCGCGTTACTTAGTGGGCGAAACCAATGTTGATGTGAAGCCAATTATAGATTAACCATCTTTTCTTACTCATTCGTTATTAAAAGTTTTTATCCAAAAAGCGGAGAAATTTGTGCTTTTTTATGGAATAAATTGATTTTTCGCCCTTTTATTGGGATAATTAATTAACAAAATTTTATATATTGACACTTTTTACGCCGACATAAGGGGGGAAATATGGAAGAAAGTAAAAAGAAGGTTAGCTTTCCTAAAGAACCAATGGCTTTAGGAATTTTGATTTCGCTGTTGGTTTTTGTTATTTTTAGTCTAGTTGATATGCTTATCTATTACTTTGGTAAAGCGGACCCAAAACTATCAACACCGATGTTTAGTTTTTTATCAATTGTCTTACTCGCTGCAGTAGTCGTCTTAAGTATTCTCAAAGGTAAAACATTATTGAGCGCATTCTTTTTTTTATTAACTTTAATCGTTGATAACGGACTGTTTTTTATTCGCAGTCTTTTTACTGCAACTATCAGTTTAGCGACATTTGGCGACTTTTATGATTTTCTCGCCTTTGCGATTATGGTCTGGCTCGTTATTAGTATTGTTTTACAACTTAAAAAAGCTCGACCAAGTCTTAATCTTCAATATCCCGCAAACTATTTGGTAATGTTTATTATCCTCGGCTACAATTTAATCTTTAATGGCTTTAATAATAGTCTAGCGCTTATGCTTATCTTTTCACTATTCGTTTTATTAGATGGCGAACATTATTTGGGATGGTTTATTGGCGCGCGATTTATCTTTGGTCTTTCTAACATTATTGATTTTATTGTTATAAAAAGTAAGTTCGATGGTTATAAGCAAACATTTGGCTTTTGGTTTAATAACATTTTAATTATTATCTTTTTTGTAATCGGTGTGATTGCTATTTTTAAACCTTACTTATTCGTTTTAACTAAAAAAGCACCCGAGTGTAGCGAAAAACCAAATGAAGCCGCTAATAAGGATGATAGCGAGCAACCAAACGCTGAAGGAGTGGAATAAAGAAACGAAATAAACGATATCAGCGCTTAATAATTTGTTTCAACCATCCTAAATTTATTGCTATTTTTTAGTGTTTGTATAATTTTTTCCCGATAAGGTATATACTAATACATATAAAACCATTTTTTATTATTTGAGAGGAGATTTTCATGAGTAACAAAAAGGCTGTCTCGAAAAATTTAGTCTACCGTCTACCGATTTATTTAACGATTAGTCGCCGACTTTTAGAAGAAGATGCAAAGTATATTACGGCCCCACAAATTAGTGAAATTACCGGGATTAATGTTGAGACGGTAAAAAAAGACTTATCACAAATTTGTAAAACGCCAGGCAATCCAAAGTTAGGCCGTGAAGCAAGTGTTCTAGTTGAAGAAATCCTCGAGTTTGGGGTTTACACAAAACTAACGTCCGCGATTTTAATTGGGGTTGGTCACTTAGGTAAAGCCTTACTCCATTATGGCGGCTTTAAAGAATGGGGACTTGATATCGCCGCTGGTTTTGACCGAAATCCACACGTTGTCGACACAATCATTGACGGCAAGAAAATTTATTCTACGAAAGAAATGCCTGATATTATTAAAGAATATAACGCCGAAATTGCAATTATTACTGTTCCAAAAGAATACGCCCAACAACTCGCTGACTTTGCAATCGCCGCAGGGATTAAAGCAATTTGGAACTTTGCGCCCACCCATCTTAGTGTGCCCGATGACGTCATCTTACAAAACGAAAATATGGCGAGTAGTCTAAGCTTACTTAACTACAACCTTAAAGCTTCGAAAGGCAAGAAAAAGAAGAGTAAAAAAACAAAGTAAAAGAAAACGGCTCGAAGGCCGTTTTTGTTTATTTGTAGGCTACTTCTAATTCTTTTAGTTTACGTTTAAGTGGGGTGATGACCCGTTTAACATTGCCTTCGACAAACGGATTACGCAAGGAAGCTTTTTCTAAAAGTTCAACGAACGGATAGCGGCCGCCTAATTTACAAAGCTTAACATATTTTTTCCATGCTTTGGCTTGGTTTTTCCACATTTCAGTACTAAATTGGAAAGCAACAACTTGGGCCAGGGTGTAATCAATGTAATAAAGCGGACTCGTAAAGATGTGGGCTTGTCGCATCCAGAAACCACCGTTTTCTAAATAAGGAGCGCCTTTATAATTACGGATTGGTAAGTATTTCTTTTCAATCTTCCGCCAGAGAGCGCAGCGCTCGGCGTGGGTTAGATCTGGGTTTGTATAAACGCCTTCTTGGAATTCATCAACCGCGACGCCATAAGGTAAGAATTTAATCGCACCTTCTAAATGAGATAAGCGATATTTTTTGGCGTTATCAAAGAAGTTTTCCATCCATGGCCAGGCAAAGAATTCCATGCTCATTGAGTGAATTTCACAAGCTTCAAGCGTTGGTTGACGGTATTCACTAACTTTAATATTGCGACTTTCGTAACCTTGGAAAGCGTGGCCAACTTCGTGTGTTAATGTATCAACATCATGGGCCGTACCGTTAAAGTTAGCAAAGATAAAGGGGGCTTTATAACGGGGGAAGTAAGTCATGTAACCACCACCGCGTTTGCCCGCGCGTGCTTCAAGGTCTAAAAGTTCGTTATCAACCATAAAGCGGAAGAACTC
>CAYJDS010000058.1:0-6417 GCA_964369015.1 uncultured Staphylococcaceae bacterium
CTTCAATTCGTTCTAATACACAATCAGTTTTTCTTGTTTGTTCATAGTCATCAAAGCAATCATGGTTTTTTTAAAAATAAACGAATTTGTTGAATTTGGTTTTGTGTTATAATCAAGAAAAGAAAGGTATTTGATTATGCATGATAAATGGTGGCACGAACGGATTTTTTATCAAATTTATCCGCGCTCTTTTAATGATACGAATGGGGATGGGATTGGTGATATTCAAGGCATTATTGCCAAATTACCATACTTAAAAAACCTCGGAATTGGGGCAATATGGATCTCACCCTTATACGCCTCCCCTAACTTTGATAATGGTTACGACATTAGTGACTACAAAGCGATTAACCCCGAATACGGAACAATGGAAGATATGCTAGAACTTTTAAAAGTAGCAGAGAAACTTGATATCAAAATTGTGATGGATTTAGTCATTAATCATACTTCCTTTCAACACGACTGGTTTGTAAAAAGTAAGGATCCTCAAAGTCCCTACCACAACTACTATTTTTGGCACAAAGGGAAGACTACTCGAAGCGGAAAAAGACGGCCGCCGAACAACTGGCAAAGTATGTTTATGGGCAGTGCCTGGCAGTACGAAGCAAGTAATGATATGTTCTACCTTCACCTTTTTACTAAAGAACAACCCGACCTTAATTACAATAACCCTGCGGTCTTGCGGGAAGTCCAAGAAATTATCCGTTTTTGGCTTGATTTAGGAGTGGCCGGTTTCCGCTGTGACGTAATTAATTGTATTAGTAAGACCAGTTTAAAACGAGGCCGGCAACGGCTTTATAAAACGGGCCGTGAACATTATTTAAATACCCCTGGCTGTCACCTCATTTTAAAAGAATTAAATGATAGTGTTCTCGCCCCTTACGGAGCCTACACGGTAGGGGAAACAATGGACATCTCGATTGATGACGCAAAGCAATATATAAATAACGAACTAACCCAAGTTTTTATGTTTGATCAAACGAAAGTCGACCAACGCTTTCTGCCGATTTTCCCGCGGAAATATCGCCCGAAAAATATGATTAAAGCGTGGAAGAAATGGCAGACTAAAATTGAATGGAATACCGTTTTTTATGAAAACCATGACGTGCCCCGCAGTGTCTCTCGGTTTGGCAGTGAAAAATTCCGTTTAGCAAGTGCGACCGCACTCGGCGCCAGTGTGTTATTTCTCAAAGGCACCCCCTATATTTACCAAGGACAAGAAATTGGAATGACGAATGTTGACTTCCAAAGTATTAAAGACATTGAAGACATTAGTTCCCGAAACGTTTATGATCTATTAGTGAAATTAAAGTTTCCGAGAAAGTTAGCCTTTAAAATGGTCAAACATTTTACTCGCGATCACGCTCGCACGCCGATGCAGTGGGATGATTCACTCAATGCGGGGTTTAGCAGTGGAACCCCATGGTTAGCGGTTAATCCAAATTACAAAACAATAAATGTCGCCGCGAATCAAAAAGATGGAAACTCGATTTTAAGCGCCTATCAAAAAATGATTAAAGTACGCCAAAGTCATGAAGCATTAATTAAAGGCGAAATCATCTTTTTACACTCGCACCGGGATGTTTTAGCCTTTCTTCGAGTCAAGGAAAATGAACGATATTTAGTGGTCATTAATTTAGGAGCAAAAACGGTTCGTCACCGCTTAGATTTAGACGGTGATGTCCTTTACGCAAACTACGACGTCTTCTTTGATCACCAAAAGGAACTACGGCCATATGAAGTACAAGTTTTAAAACTGGTTGGATAATAACGAAACTAAACGCCAAGCCTAAAAGTTTGTGATTAACCGCAAGAATATTCTTTTCTCGCGTTCAGAAAAAGGCAGAAAAGCCTCTTGTATTCTTCTAACCATTCTTAACCTAGGATATGAAAACGAGCTTGATCCACGGGCTTACTAGAACTCGTTTTTAATAATGTACTTAATTGACCTTTTGATCCTCGTGATTTCGTGACTTATTTACTCACAGAAATTGATCCATTACACAAAGATGAACAACTTGATTATTTAATACCTTGGAACTTAACCAAAGAAGAAGTTTATAAGCCTGTTATTTACTTCAACGATTTGTTGTATTTCACTTCAACGTTTTGTTAAAATCCAACTCAATAAAAACTTCAGTGCCTTCTTAAACATAAGGATCATTCATTCTTATTTGCCTCCTTAATAGCAAATACCGCAACATTATAAGCAATGTCGCCTTTAGCGTATAAATTAATGATTTTTTGATACTTTTCATTAATTTCGACGCCACCTAATGAATTAATAGCCGCCACTAGTTTTAATCTTTTTTCTATTTCTTCTTTTGGTGGTTTTACTTTGAAAGAAATACCACCTTCTTTAAGTTTGTTTATATTGTAAGCGTGCAGTTTCCATTCTTCGTAATAAGTATCAAGTCGATGTTTCTCGCTTGTGAAGTTACGCGCCAATTTAAGTCCACTCTTTTTCATTTCTTCAAGCATTGTTTTCGTAATGTTATACCCATCTTCATAAAATGAAAGTATTAGTCCTACCTTTGAATAGAGAATCGTTTTATTAACATGCTTTAAGCAAGTGAGAATTTCTTCGCCGTTAATAAGAGGGATCATATTAAGAACATTTATTAACTCTTCTAAATCATCATACGTCTTAATACTATCGATCGTTTCAACTATTGTCTTTGCTAGAGAACTAACTTTAATCCCGTTAATTGTTTCGACAAAAGAGGTATCCTTCACTCTCTTACAAACATAAGTATTATTATCAAATGTAAAATCATGAAACTGTTCAATCGTAGAAACAAAGACTTCGTTAGAAACTTGATTACTATAACCATAAAATTCAAATGCACTATGATTAGAAATAAAAGAGTTTTTTGTAATATTGCACGCAATTTCAAATTTTGTTGGAATTAATCCCTTTGTTTCTAAACTAACAACAGCGTAAAGATTGCGTTTAACACGCTTAATATAACCTTTAGTCAAATAGTTTTGGATGGTTTGTCCCGCTGCATCTTTATTACCAGTCAACTTAACCATGTAACTAAAATCAAACACCCGTTTATCCGCTAATTCTTCATAATATTTCATATGTTAATTTCCACAAAATAATTATACTTAATTTGTTACATTATAGCAACAAAGAATACCACAACATACCAACAAAAGAAAATAACGCTCAATTAAGCGTTAATGTTCTGGTGTTTTTATATACGATGTTGGGTTCAAATCCGGTTGGACGTAACAAAGTAATCAAAAGTTGGAGCCAGTATTTACTTAAAGGGTAAGGGTTTTTTGAGCCAAAATTCATAAAAGGGTTAATTTGTGCCGAGTTTGGGTAAATGGTGGAAAGTATGAGTAACTGTGTCCCATTTTTTTGCTCTGTTAAGTTCGTATCCGGTCGCGTGGTCCAATTATTTTATAATTTGCTTTTATCATAAATCAAGTCTATATATTCTTTGCTTTTCCATTTCTTTGTAATAAAAGATATAGTCTTTTGGGGGTTTAACAATTTCTACCAATGTCGCACCTATTAATCCAATAATTTTAGCGCTTGCGTGATTACTTTCATCACAACAAATATGCATATAACGCATTTTGTGAAACCTTGCAACGTCTAATACTACTTGTGCAGCCGCTAAGGAATACGATATTCTTTGTTTATTTCATATCCCAAATTACCATTGTAATAAGAGTGCTTGTTGTGACCAATTCGCACACTAATTTTTCCGATTTCCGCCTTTATTCCTTTTAAAACAATTGAATAATTGTAATATGGAATTTCTTGTTCACTGCCATTATTTTTTTCAATAATTTCAAGTCTTAATACGTCGTTTTCAAGTCGATCAAATGATGAATTAAATTCCATATTTACTTAATCTCACTTTCCAAAAGAAATATCTACTTCTTTAATCTCCGCATGCTCAATTTGGTACTTTTGCTTATTGTTCCATTCTACCGCATTAACAATAGACTTAATAACGCCAAAAACGCCGCCATGTGTAAGCAGAAGAATTTTTTTGTTCTTATATTGTTCATTTATACTTAAAAAGGCTGACTTAATACGACCATAAAACTCTCGAGGAGATTCTCCGTTCGGGTAGTTTTCATCCATATCTAAATTCGCAAAGAAAAGTTCTGGGTAGTTCTTAAGAAATTCTGCCTTAGTTAGTTTAGCTAAATGACCATTATTAGTTTCTCTGAATCTTTCGTCAGCAATAAACTCTACGTCCGAAACATCAGATAAAATTTGTGCAGTTTGGCGGGCCCGTAATAAATCACTGGTTATAAATACATCTATATCTTTTAAGTCTTCTTTTAAAGTTTCCGCTAGTTCTTTTGCTTGTTTAAGTCCGCGGTTAGTTAATTCGTTATTAGACCAACCACCCATTAACTTGCTACTATCTTCACCGTGCCTGACAATTAATAAAGTCATTGGCTGCAAGATAACATCAACGATGAAATTAACAAACTTAAATAATTTGTCAACGCTTTGCATTACATCATGAAAATTAGTGGCTTTTGCGTATTTGTTATTGAGAGTATATGCCTCATAACGTTCCTTCATAACCTTTGAATTTTTAATTTTTTCAATTACATTTGACAAGGACTTTTTGTTATATTTAGTACCTCTTTTTTCAAAAGTATTAATAAAAGCATTATGAAAATTATTTGCGTCAAAATCGTGATGGTTTACTAATATATGAATATCATAGAAGTCTTTCATCCTTGAATTAGTAATTTCTCGTCTGATTAATGTTTCAAATTTTTCCGCTAAGATTGTTTCAATGTTATAGGCAAAGATTAAGAAACTTGAGTCAACTACATTTGATCTAAATTCAAATTGTCGTGGTTTTGGCGTTATATAGTCGCCACTAGCAATATCAAGCGAAAAAGTTTTCTTTAAGTTATCTAAAGTGCCATTAATTTTAACTCTAAAACCTTCATATTTTTCTTCTTTGTTAATTTCAAATATATCTTTAATCACAAAAATAACATTACTATCTGTCTTTATTTCAATTATTTCCTTAACTATTTTCTCAATCAACTTTTTTGTTAATGTTTTACTTTGATAAGAAAAATCAATATCTAAGGTGGTCCGCTCTTCTATTCCCACAATATTTTCTAGAAGAAAGCCACCTTTTAAAACAAGAGTGCTACGATAAGGGGAAAGACTGATTTTCTCGATAAATTGCTCAAAAAAATACATATCATAAAGTTCTTGATGCGTTAATCCAGTTGTTTTTACTTTTTTATTTATAATGCTCTGAAGTTTACTGGCGTTCATAATAAAACCTCAAAAATGGTTTTTACTCTATCTAATACCTTTAAACTTTCAGCATAGTTATATAATTTTTCATAGTCGATTCTTTCTTTGCGATATTCATTTATCGCAAATCTAATTTCTTCGTTATCATAAATATCAAGAACAAAGAGATCGCAAATACATCTCTCTTTATCGTAAGCCTTAACTTCGTTTCCGTATGGAGTTATGACTTTTGTTATTCCGGTTTGGTATGTAACGTCATTTACTCGATATATCTTTAATGCTTTAATGTTAGCGTTAGAATAATTAAGCGGCACATTAGCGTCGATACTTCTGATACTTTTGTTTGCTAGTTTGTTTAAGTAAAGAGCGGTCTTCCTTGAATAAACAATATTATTGTATTTTAAAGAATTAATATAAAACTCGTCTTCGATTATATCTGGTAAGACATAAATGCCTCGTTCTACTCTTACTATAAGTCCCTTATTAACGAGTCTCGTTAAGTAAATTGTTGGTATTCCAAGTTGTTTTATTAGCCGGTTATTAATGTGACCTTTATTGGTTTTTAAGATATTCACTATTTTTTCTTCAAAATTCACAGAAACACTCCTTTGTTGCTTATATAACATAATATTACAATTTTCTTGTTTTAATTGCAACAAATGTAATCTGTGCACTTTCTTTTTAAGGCTTTTCAAAATCCCAAGAAATTCAATTGCGTCGGTTTCTATATTTTTTCTTGACAAATCCATCTCACTTTATAAATACAAAAATATTTTATTAAATGTTTTAAAAATTAAGAAAATCCGACATTTTTCGTCACTGTCGGACTTGATCCTATAATGAAAAAGCGCCGCAACCCAGCTCTTTATTCATAATTTAGTAAAGAATGTAAATGTTTTGCCTATATGGTGTTTCGTTTATATTAGTTTTTTGGTTCGTATCCGGCTGGACGTACCAAAGTAATCAAAAGTTGGAGCCAGTATTTACTTAAAGGGTAAGGGTTTTTTGAGCCAAAATTCATAAAAGGGTTAATTTGTGCCGAGTTTGGGTAACTGTGAGTAACGGTGGGTAACTATGGGTAAATGGAGATGTTTTGGGGAACTTTCATAAAAGGGTTAATTTGTGCCGAGTTTGGGTAAATGGTGGAAAGT
>CAYJDS010000059.1:0-6335 GCA_964369015.1 uncultured Staphylococcaceae bacterium
GAATTGAAGAATATTTAAAATTATTAAGTTAGTTACATTTTGAAATATCGCTGATTTCTGTTTGTTGGAATGTCGGGAATGGTTAGTCCGACAAGACCCATTTCGATTGCGGGTTTTAGGTAGTGTTCGCGGAATGAAATTCTTGACTTCATGCCAAGTAACTTCATAATTTCACTTGTGCTCATTGGATAGTCTTGCATTACTGCAAGCAGTTTTCGCACGCGCTCATTTGTAAAGTTTATATGCATTTTGGCTTCATTTACTATTTTCTCCGTCGCAGTGGCAATCGCTTTAAGCATATACATGATAAACGGATCAGAATTACCGAGCTTTGTTGATTGCGTGATTGCGTCATAATATTCCTTTTGTCTTTCCTTTACAATGCTTTCAAGCGGTATCCAAGCAAAGATTGGTTTCCAAGCATTTAGTATTATTGTTTGCCATAACCGACCCATTCTGCCATTACCGTCAGAGAAAGGATGGATAAATTCAAATTCATAATGGAAGACGCAAGACTTAATAAGAGGATGAGTTTTACTTGTCTTGAGCCACTCAAACAAGTTACCAATTAGTTCCGGAACTCTTGTTGCGGGAGGAGCTATATGAACAACGTTTCCATCACCGTCAAATACACCAACTTGTCCAAACCTGAATAAACCCGGATTATCCACAAGTCCAGTCATCATAATTTTGTGAATTCTTAATAAGTCTGGGGTACTGAAGGGATCAGCATTTTGTATTTCTTTATATGCTTCAAGCGCATTCTTAACTTCTTGAATTTCCCGCGCAGGACCGACCACTTGTTTCCCGCTAACAATATCAATAACTTGTTCAAAGGTTAGAGTGTTGTTTTCAATAGCAAGCGATGAGTGAATCGATTTGATTCTGCCAACTCGGCGCAGTTTAGGAAGCTTATCTAGGCTTTCTACATTTGAAACGACGCCAAGCGTTTCAACAATTCTCGTCACATACTCAAGCATTTCATCGTTTAAGTTAAATGGCGGTTTGTATCTCATATTTTTACCTCAAATTTATTATACATTATTTAGTAATACGGTCGACTTTCTTGTATGTTTTCTTGTATGTTTTCTTGTATGTTTTATTAACACATCAAAACGACAGTAGTTGAAACAGCAATTGAAGGAGCACATAAATAGTAACCATTCTAAATTAAGAAAGAAATATTGAATCAAAAAATAAAGTGCTTCATAAAAATCAAAGCCTAAAAAATGGTTTTATTTTGAAAAGTATCCTTTCTTCCCTCTATAATAAGTGAGAGTAAGAGGTAATTTATGGTAGAAGAAAATCGCTTAGGTGGCTCAATTGAAGTAATATGTGGTCCAATGTTTGCGGGTAAAACGGAAGAGTTAATTCGACGGATTCGTCGACTACATTACGCTAAGAAGAAAGTACTTGTTTTTAAACCCCAAATTGATAATCGTTATAGTGAAGATAGTATTGTTTCGCATAATAAACAAATGATGGAAGCTATTAATATTAGTAATGTTAGTGATGTTTTTAATTATGTTGACTTAAGCACTGCGGCGGTAGTTTTAGACGAAGCGCAATTCTTTGGGGAAGAAATTGTCGCAGTTGCTCAAGAATTAGCGGACGCTGGTAAGCGCGTAATAATCGGTGGGCTTGACACTGATTTTCGTGGTGAACCGTTTGGGCCAATGCCGCGCCTTTTAGCAATCGCGGAAAGTGTGACAAAACTAACCGCAATTTGTGTTGTAAGTGGTGAGCCTGCGACACGCACGCAACGGTTAATTAACGGTAAACCCGCGAGTTACGATGATCCAATTGTTTTAATTGGGGCTAGTGAGAGTTACGAACCACGCGCAAGACGTTACCACATTGTTTTAAATAAACCGCAAAGAAAATAATAAGCCATCATTAAGGCAGATTAACATTATTTATATATAATAAAGAAAAGAGGTGTTTTATGAAATATACAAAATTAGGAAATTCTGGATTAGAAGTTTCTAAACTATGTTTAGGAACAATGACTTTTGCTAACACCACTACTTGGCAACCATGGATTGTTAAAGAAGAAGAGTGTCGGGCAATTGTAAAAAAAGCCTTAGACTTAGGAATAAACTTTTTTGACACCGCAAACGTCTATTCACAAGGGGAAAGCGAAGAAATACTCGGCCGAGCACTCAAAGACTTTGCTGATCGCGATAAAATTGTTGTTGCTACGAAAGTCTTTTGGCGGATGCATGAAGGGCCAAACGGAGCAGGACTCTCAAGAAAAGCTATTTTTGCCCAAGTTGACGCTAGTTTAAGACGTCTAGGAATGGATTATATCGATCTCTATATTATTCATCGCTGGGATTATGAAACCCCAATTGAAGAAACAATGAAGGCACTTCATGATTTAGTGGAATCAGGCAAAGTCCGCTACATTGGAGCTTCTGCGATGTTTGGTTATCAATTTCAACAAGCGCAAAACGTGGCGGAAAAGAATGGCTGGACAAAATTCATTTCAATGCAAAATCATTACAATATGATTTACCGGGAAGATGAACGAGAACTTATTCCTTACGCTGTTGAAACAGGAGTGGGATTAACACCATATAGCCCCCTTGCAGGTGGACGCCTAGCTAAGAATCCGGACGGTAGTGAAACAACACTTCGCCAAGAAACAGACACGATGGCAAAGCGAAAATACGGCGCTTTTGCCGATAAAGACGGCGAAATTATTAAAAGAGTTAAGGAACTTGCCGATCAAAAAGGTGTTTCAATGACGCAAATATCGCTTGCGTGGTTACTAGCTAAGCCAGGAGTCGTTTCGCCGATTGTTGGTGTAACTAAAGCGAGTCATCTCGAAGACTCAGTTAAAGCGCTTGATGTAATGTTAAGTGAAGCAGAAATAAAGTATTTAGATGAACTATATGTTCCCCATCCAATTAGTGGAGCACGTAGTAAAACAGATAAACCTGTTTAATTCAATAAAAAAAACAACAAATAAAGCAACAGTAAGACTCCTTTTTACGTTTGTAGTTTACTCGTTTTCCTTTATAGAAGATTTATCCTCGTTCAGTATAGAATTTCTTACCCAAGCTGTTTTATAAATTCATAAATTTACATTCATATTTTACTATTCTTAAAGAAGCACTAAGTATTGGGCAGCTTCTTTTTTTATTTTTTCGCTTGATAAGATTTTATGACTTTAACTAAACCAGTTAACAAAATAATAGTGCCGATGACAAGGAAGAAGCCAAAAATTATATAAAGCATCCCAGTTTCATTCATACATCCCGGAGTAAGATCACATATTCTCCCACTTTCATTTTGTTTAACAATTAAAATCGTTGTTGTTACATCAATTACAACTCCAAAGCCTAAAATAATGAAAGAAACAATTTTGTTTTGCTTTTTTTGACTTTTTATTATTCCAAAACCATAACTAAAAAGAAGAACAATCCCTAAGATTAATAACGGTATTAAGAATTTCATTAGTGATGCCATGTTATTATTCCTTTAATTAATTATTGCTTACTAATTAAGTGTAACACTAACAGGATTATGAAACCCGATTTTATGTAAGTGGAGTATCATAGTGACCAATAAAGAGTGGAATACTATTAATATCACGGATTACATAAATAAAAGGTTGATTGAGTTTTACTTGGAGTGTTCCACCAGGATTAACACTAGTGGAACCCGCGCCAGCAAAAGCTAGTGACTTTATTTTTGTGCCGTCAACCGTAAACGAGACGACATTCTTTTGCCTTACTTCTTGAATGTAAGAATAAAGTGGCGGGGTCTTAAACATATTACCAAAGTTGTTTTTAGTCTTGTCAAACATTGATCCGAGCCCTAATCTTGTTAAACTATCTTTAAAGTTAATTGTGTTAGAAGAAGTAAAGATTGGTGCGGTTAATTCAATAATGTTTTGTTCGTGTCTTTCTCCAGTTTCCACTAAGAAAGAAGAAGATCCGAGCAGATCATAAATATTGTCGGTATGTGCTTTTGGGACAATGTATTGAACACTGTTGCCGTTTGTGTAATAGTCATAAACACTAACGTACTTGTCGTAATCATAATATACTCCGTTATAGCTATGCCTCATATAGGTTGTTTCTCCCATACGCCCGTCAGCAAGATAAAATAAGTCCTTTTTGTTCATACTTTCGTAATACTTGCTCTGCCACTCGTTAGAGAAGATGAAAGAAGAGAAGAAATATAGCATTGTTTCTTCGGTTAATTTAAGATCAGCTTTTTTAATAAAACCGTCTTCTTGCATCGTTTCGTCAATCCAAGCAAGCATCTTGTTAATGTCAACTTCACTCGTATAATCAAGATTAAAAGCTTCAAAGTAATTCGCGGTTAACTTACTTAAGTAATTACTATCAAATTCAAACTCTTTATCAAGAAAAGCTCCATTATGCAGCAAACTAGTGCCATTTTCATTATGGTAGTAGTTATTTTTAAAGATTTTTTGATAAAGCGTTGTGCGGCTACTATCATTCATGTTGGTAAATAGTTCATTGAAACTTGCGTTAAGTTCAGGAGTGGAGTTTCCCATTGCAACGAGGGAAAGAAGCGGATAGAGATTAACCGGAGCAAAGGCGGTGTTTTCTTCATAATCTAAACTTTGATAAAGGGCATTAGCAAAAGCGTTATAGGCCTCTTTTTCATTCTCATTCATTGCAGTGTATCGAGCGCCAGTAAGCGCGGGATAGGCAACTGTATTTAGTCGTTTAAAGGTGTTAGATTCAATGACTGCAATTTCTTGTGCAGAATACCTTTTGCGGGTTACTTTCACCGAGTCACGACTCACTAACATTGTGCTTAAGACGACGCCGGCGATAACTAAGACAAGACTTGCAACAGTCGTGGTTGGAATAATGAGAAAGAGCCACTTTTTATTAAACGGTTTCTTAGGAATAGGAACATTATCTTCAAGAATTGCGGTATCAAAAGTAAAGGAAACGTCAGTCTTGTTAATAAAGTCTTCTTTGATTATTTTTTTAAGTTTTGACATATTTACCTCCCATAATGACGACGGATTTTATCAAGAGTCCGCTTGTACTTACTTGAAATACTATTAATACTTACTTGTTTGATTTCGGCAATTTCTTTAAAGGAATAATCATAGAGCAGATGATAGACGACAAGCGTTAATTCCTCTTCATCTAAGAAATCTTTGAATTTATTAATATAAGAATCAAAGTCCTCATACGTCTCCACGATTCCCGGACCTTTATCTTCGTTTAACTCGACATAGCGAGCGGATATTTTACTATTATTAATTGCTAAGTTTTTAGCGATTGTTACTAAGTAATACTTAAGGTTTTTGCCTCTTTCTAGAGAATGGCGATTTTGATACATCTTTAAGAATGTTTCATTCACTACATCTTTAGCGTCTTCTTTATTACGGAGTATTTCAAAAGCGACGTAAAACACTAAGTAGGAATATTCTTCATATATCTTGTTGAAGGTTTTTTCCATTCTTTCACGATTAGGAGAAGTGAGGTCTTTGATGTTATAACGGTTCATTAATACCCTCGTCACTTAATAATACAATTATATAGTGGTTTTTCGTCGTATTTAATTGTTTGTTTTGTATTTATAAGTATGAAAGACAGTAATTTAATTTGTGCTCGACCAATAAGGAAGGATGATTTAGGTAAAATGGAAAAAGAACCACCAGGAGTTGTTGATAATGTTATAACAAATGTATATACTTTATTTGAAGGTGGTACATTGATGAATAGCGAAATTAAAAGGATTGGAAATAGTAAAGGGATAGTAATTCCTGCTTCTATTATTAAAATGTTTGATCTCAAAGAAAAAGATCGGTTAGAGATTAAAGTTGTTGATAATCAAATCATCTTGTCAAAAGTTGATATATTTAATCCCAAATCCCTCGCCGAGCTTTTCGTTGGATATGAAGGAACTTATAATGAAAAAATTCTTTTTGATGATGAAAAAGGTGAAGAAGTATGGTGAGGCAAGGTGACATTGTAATTGTTGATTTTGATCCTTCACTTGGATCAGAACAAAAAGGTAAAAGACTAGCAGTGGTTGTAAGTAATGATATTTACCGTAAAGTTACAAATGGTTTTATTCTAACTGTGCCAATTACAAGCAGTGTTCTCGCTAATTATCCGCTTCATATAACTTTGGATAAACGAACAAAGGTTTATGGTCAAATCATGTGCGAGCAATTAAAAATGATGGATACTAAAGTTAGAAACATAAAAATAGTCGAAAAACTTCCGCACGATATATTAGATAGAGTACTTAAAATCATCAGATTGTTATTCTAACCAATGAGCAACGATGTATTAGATTTAAAAAAGCAAATTTACATATTACAAAAC
>CAYJDS010000060.1:0-6170 GCA_964369015.1 uncultured Staphylococcaceae bacterium
TATAAATACAACACAAACCGTGCAATTTCCACATATTATTTATACACAAAATTATACTTGAAAACTACTAATTTTTAACTAAATGGGTAATTAAGCCTTTATTTGCTTTGTAATTCGTCAATTTTGATTTTAGCGTTATTTAACTCTTCAGCGAGGGCACTACTCAGGAGTGTTCCTTCTTCAAAGAGCTTTAAACTAGCTTCTAAACTAAGTTTTCCGCTTTCAAGTTCACTAACAATCGTGTTCAGACGACTTAATTTTTCTTCAAATGTTTTTTCTTTACTCATACTTCTTCCCCCGTAATCTTTGCTTTTTGTGATCCATCATTAAAGGTAATAGTTACTTTGTCCCCTGCACTAAGTGCGGCTGCACTCGTAATTATTTCACTCTCGCGACTAATAAAAGCGTAGCCACGCGCTAAAACAGTGCGCGGATTTAATGTTTCAAGTTTGGCACTTAAGTAAGTTACTCTTTCGTTTAGTGCTCCGTAGCGCTTCACTACTACTTCATTTAAGTGTTGTTGGATATTACTTATATTTACAATACTTTTATTAAGTTCATTTAGACTTGCACTGCCAAGCCGAAGCTTTAAATTAGCAATTCGTTCACTTAGACTCGTAGTAATAGCACTGAAGTTAGTTAAAACTGGGCGAGTTCTTAAGGAATTGAACTTTTCTAGTAGTTGCCCATATTTAAGTTTTAATGTTTGTTTCATCCGTTCACTTAGGTTTATGATGTCTTGGGTTAAATCAAGGAGACTAGGGACACTAAGTTCGGCTGCAGCGGTTGGGGTGCTTGCCCGGACATCAGCAATATAATCAACAAGTGTTGTATCTATTTCGTGACCAATCGCACTTATTAAAGGAATTTTACGTTCCGCGAGCGCTAAAACGAGTGATTCATCGTTAAACGCCCACAGGTCATCACTACTTCCGCCACCACGGGCAATAATTAAAACATCAATTTCAGGATTATTTAATTTGTTAAAAGCATTAATTAAAGAAGCCGGAGCGTTTTCCCCTTGGAAGGTTGCGTTAACTATCTTTAAGGTAATAAGGGGATAGCGGCGGGTAATGTTTGTAATAACGTCACTTTGCGCCGCGCTGTCTTTCGGGGTGATTAAACCAATCGTGGTTGGGAATTTTGGAAGACTTTTTTTAATTTCTTGACGAAAAATGCCTGTTTTTTCAAGTTTTTCTTTCAGTTTAGCAAGTTCAACGAGTTTTGCGCCGAGTCCGTAATAGTTAACATCGTAACAAATAAGTTGGTATGTTCCGCTTTTTTCATATAAACTCACCGCTCCGCGACAAACAACTTCGTCGCCGTCTTTAAGGGTAGCGGGAAAATTAGCGAGGGTAAAAGAGACTGCGCTGATTCGCGCTTGGTCACCTTCTTTAAGTGTAAAATAAACCGCACTTGCGTAACGTTTTAGATTGATTATTTCGCCGCGAACTTCAACTTCACTTAAAAGCGTGTCATTTTGTAAAAGAGTTTTTACGTAGCGGTTGAGTTTACTAATTGAGAGTACTTCACGCATTAACTAAAGCCTCATCAAGTATCCCGTTAATGAATTTATATTCATCATTTGGTAAATAGTCTTTAGCAAGTTTGACCGCGACATTGATGACGACGGCTCTACTTACTTCTCCGGTATAAGTGAATAAAGCATAACTATAAATTAAAATAGCTTGGGTAACGATGTTGAGACGATTAAATTTCCAGTCTTTTAAAAAGAGGCTTAAATGTTCAATTATTGCTTCATAATGTTTAAGGGCGTTAAATAAAGTCGTTTTTAAGTTAACTGGTACTTCTTCAGCACTTACTTCACTAATTGAAACGATTAATTCATTAAAATCAATTGTTTGCCCGTTTTTAATGTTAATGAGCATGGCATAAATTACTTTAATGCCGATTTCATGACTTTGGTTACGACTTATTTTAGGCGTGGTCATAATATCCTCGTTTAATCGGACTTCTTAGTACATAAAAAAAACCAAGGACTAGGACCGCTAATAAGACGAAACCGTGGATGGCGGTCGTTATCGAGAGCGCCGTCAAGTTTTCTAAATAAATATTAGTGAAGATTAAACTAGCGTCAGCGGCGTAAAGAATAAAGAGGAAAACAAAAATACCTTTTTTGCCTTTCCTTGATTGTCTTAAAAGCATAAAAAAGAGAAAACTCGAAATAAAAGTAACAAAAACAAGCGCGATTGTCCGCCACGTAATATCAATAACATTATTTTCAATAAAACGGGAAAGAAGACTAACACCATTAAAACCAAACGAATAAAAGGTATATTGTTGAGTTAAACCAATATAGTTACCAATTAAATTAAAGACTGGCGGGATTAATAAAAAAAAGCGGATGAGACTACCGAGGGTTTGTTCGATGGTTTTGACCGGCTTTTTATTTTTCATCGTTTAACTAGCGCCAACGACATCAACAATAATATTAAAAGGAATTAACTCTGTCATTTGTGTCAATGATGTTTCCACATTTGTTTGGATTTCTTTTTTAACTTCAGTTGAATCGGAATCTGGGGAAATTTTAACCGTAATTCTAACACTAACTTCACCATTACGAATTGTGCACTTTACTGGTTTAAATAAAGAATAACGGTTTTTCTTTTCTTGGACAGTTGCGCCTGCTACTTCGTTCGTGGCAATTTCAGCAATTTGGTCAAAAACTAAATATGAAATACCCATAATGCCTTTTTTATTGTAGTTTTGGATGTAAACATATTCCGCCATAAATTTTCCTCACGCTTATTATAACTAAACTTTCGGATTTGTTCAATAAATGCAAGTCAAAAACCGTCGTTTAATTCTTTTTTAGTAATAAAAAAGCTCCCGAATCAATCAGGAGCTCATATTTTAGTTTATTTTACCTCGTCTTCAGCAGTAACTTCCTCTTTAACAGCATCAGGAATTTCTAACTCTTCTCCCGGCAGTGCTTCATCTAAATTATGAATAGCAGGCGGAATATCATCATGCTTATTTGCGTTATAAATGGCTTCAGCTTTGGCCTTCGCTTTTGGATCAAGCAGCGATTCAACAATGCGCGCGAGTGTTTCTGGGGTGTAATTTAAGTGTTCGAGAATACTCTTCTGCGGTGCACTATAACCGAAGCGGTCTAAACACATCGTGTGATCCGCCCATTCATGCCAGCCAAAACTTGTTAAGATTTCAACCGCAATCCGGCGTTTCTTTTCGAGTGGTAAGACGTCTTTAATGTATTTAGCGTCTTGGCGACGGAAAACATCCATTGAAGGCATTGAAACAACACGAACGTTATAACCTTGAAGACTAAGAATAGTTTGGGCTTTAATTGCAAGATTAACTTCACTACCAGTGGCAATTAAAATAAAGTCGAGTTTATTCTTTTTGTTTTCGTGACTGACAATATAAGCACCACGAGCAATGAGAGATTCATTTTTACTACCATCTAAAATTGGCAGTTTTTGACGTGAAAGCGCTAAAACATTCGGTCTTGTTTTACTAAGAAGCGCCATTTTCCACGCTACAAAAGTTTCGCGGGCATCGCCTGGGCGCCATACATCAAGATTTGGGGTTGCTCGTAAAATCGCTAAATGTTCAATTGGTTGATGGGTTGGACCATCTTCTCCTAAATGGACACTGTCATGACTAAACAAATAAATATTTGGTAAATGACTTAAAGCGGCAAGCCGAACGGCGTTACGCATATAGTCACTAAAGATTAAAAATGAGCCGATATATGGTCTAAAGCCACCATGGAGCAGCATCCCATTACTAATTGCCGCCATCCCAAATTCACGAATTCCAAAATTAACATTACGTCCTTTACGATTTTTAGCAGTAAAATCCGTTTCTTCACTAATGTTTGTCATAACGCTACTAGCAACGTCGGCACTTCCACCCATGAGATGAGGGAGGTAACGGTTAAAGGTTGCAAGAAGATTACCACTTGTTGTCCGAGTTGCTTCACTTGAATCATCGTCAAAGGTCACATTAATTTTGGCAATAACATCGGCAGTGTCGTCACTTAAGGATAAACGTAAATCCGCGGCGAGTGCACTTGTGTCTTTTTCAAACTCACTATAAGCTTTAACCCAGCTTTCATGACTTTTTTGACCGTTTTCGGCAATATTATGGCGAATAGCGTCGTAAACTTCAAGCGGAATATCCCACGCTTTATTTTTATAATGATAAGTGCCTTTAGCAAACGAGCCGTCTAACTCACCAAGCGGCGCGCCATGGACGCGGTGGCTACCTTCAAGGCGACTACCTTGGCCAATAATTGTTTTCATAATAATAAGAGTTGGTTTATCACTTCTTTTAGCATTACGAATGGCTTTATTAATTTGTCGTAAATTGTTGCCGTCACTTACATTAGCAACATTCCAGCCACTTGCAATGAAACGTAACTCAACGTTTTCACTAAAGGAATTACTAAGTGGACCGTCAAGCGTCACTTCATTTGCGTCATAAAAAACAATGAGTTTATTTAATTTTTGATGTCCGGCAAACGAGACTACTTCTTGACTTATACCTTCTTGGAGACAGCCGTCACCAACAAGGGCGTAAGTATAGTGACTTAATAAATGGGCATACTTTGGAAAACGGGCAACGAGTGAAGCTTCACTTAATGCCATCCCGACCGCATTAGCAAGGCCTTGCCCAAGTGGGCCAGTAGTAGCGTCCACGCCTGGGGTAAGGCCGTATTCAGGATGTCCTGGGGTAATTGAATTTAATTGGCGGAAAGCTTGTAAATCTTCAATTTCAAGGCCGTATCCAGCAAGATGGAGTATTGTATAGAGGAGCGCACTAGCGTGACCGGCACTTAAAACAAAGCGGTCGCGAGCAATCCAACGCGGATTACGAGGATCAATTTTTAAGTGATTCTTATATAAATTATAAAGGAGCGGAGCACTCCCAATCGCCATCCCGGGGTGACCCGAATTAGCAGCGTTAGTAACATCAATTACTGTCGCCCGAATCGCGGCAATACTTAAGGCATCATTTGTATTATTTTTGGTAAAGCACATAATTTAATCCTCACTTCCTTCTTTGTCTATTTTAATACATAATTCACTTAATTGAAAGTCACTAACGTTTGAAGGTTCTTCACTCATCAAACTAGCGCCTTTTAAGTTTTTCGGAAAAGCAATAACGTCACGAATATCATTAGTCCCACTTAAAACCATTGTTAAGCGGTCAAGCCCAAAGGCAATACCGCCATGTGGCGGGGTGCCGTACTTCAAAGCTTCAATAAAGAAGCCAAATAACGAATCAATTTCCGCGGCGCTTAAGCCTAAGATTTCAAAGATGCGATTTTGTAATTCTTGATCATAAATCCGCATACTACCGCCTCCGGCTTCGTAGCCATTAATGACGATATCAAAGGCTAGGCTTAATACTTCTTCAGGATTTGTTGCTAGTTTACTTAAGTCCTCTGGTAATGGTTGGGTAAAGGGGTGATGTTCACTTGCATACGTCTTAGTTTCACTGTTATAACTAAAAAGTGGGAAACGGTCAACCCATAAAACACCATATGTTTTGTCATTAATTAAATTAAATAAACTACCCAAACGAAGGCGAAGCGCGCCTAATGCAGTTAAAAGTTTATAACTACTATGGCCGTAAGAGAGAAAAATAACATCGTCTTTGATTAACTTCAAATCTTTAATTACTGCGAAGGAATCACTAATGTTTTTCGCTAGAGGGCCACTTAAAGCCACCCCGTCATACTTTAAAACACCAAAATAGCCAACACCATGGCGTTTAGCTAGTTCTTGATATTCATCAAGTACTTTACGACTTAGCTTATTTTGTGGGTCATTAATTTTTAGTGCTTTAACTTCAGGAAATGTTGCAAAGAAAGGTTCACTCTTAAAAGCAGTCGTTACGTCACTCAAGAGTAAATCAAAACGAATTTCTGGTTTATCACTGCCATAATTATTTAATGCATCCGCGTAACTTAACCGTTTTAATGGTAATTTAAGTTCATAACCGACTACTTCTTTAAAGATTTTTGCTAAAAGACGTTCATTTAAGTTTAAAAGTTCGTCATAAGTAAAGAAACTTGTCTCAATATCAATTTGGGTAAAGTCGGGTTGACGGTCGGCTCGTAAATCTTCATCCCGAAAACAACGAGCAATTTGGTAATACTTTTCGAGTCCGCCAATCAT
>CAYJDS010000061.1:0-5915 GCA_964369015.1 uncultured Staphylococcaceae bacterium
CCGCGCGTGCTTCAAGGTCTAAAAGTTCGTTATCAACCATAAAGCGGAAGAACTCCCCAGTTTCCGGGCTTAATTCGTCATACATCTTGACCGCTTTAGCAGTTAACTCAGCGGTATTACCAACTGGAAGTGGGTTACCGTCTAAGAAACTTTGACCTAAGTCGTAATAGCGAGCACCTTTAATTCCGGTCCGTTTTAAGCTGGTTTTATATAATTTATCGACTAGAGGGACGACTTCACGGTAAATTTGGTCACGGTAGAGAGCGACTTCTTTCGAGGTGTAATCAAGACGACCTAATTTTAAGTAGCCAAGTTCTAAGAAATTTTTAAAGCCAAGTTTAACCGCCATTTGGTGGCGAGTTTGGACGAGGTCATGATAAATACGCCCAAAGGCAGCGTCATTTTCTTCAAAAAACTTAATAAGGGCGGCGTTAGAACGTTTTCGAATGTCACGATCTTTATGTTGGGTAAACTTGCCTAGTTGCGATAAGTTATAAATTTCGCCGTCAAAGGGGATTTTTGCCCCCGCTGTAATCCGTGAATATTCGTTTTCAAGCATTGCTTCTTTTTGGAGTAATTCAATAATGCTTGGGTCAAACGTCTTCGCGGCCGATTCAAGCATTTTAAAAAGATAACTACCAAATTTTGCTTCTAATTCACTTCTAAAAGGGGAAGCAAGGACAAGCTTATTGTATTCGTTAAACAGGGCACTGACGTAAGGCATGTTATGATCAACATACTCTTGGGCTTTGACGTATTCTTCGTTATTTGCGTCTTGCGAGAATTTAACACTGATGATCGTGATGTCGGTGGAAAGATCATCACCGAAAGCACTGATCTTTTTCATCAAGCGTGCGGCTTCATCAGCGCTTTTTGCTTCTTTAAAAGCAGAAAGCATTTTTGTTAACTCTTTTTTGACTTTTTCAACGTCTGGTACGTTGAAGGGATATTGACTAAATTTCATTGTTTATTTACCTTTCTTTATAATGAGACTTGGTTCAGTCATTTCTACAGGTGGAGTGTCACCTAATAAATCAATAATAGTGGGAGCGATATTACCAAGTTTACCACCTTTTGGCATTAAGGTAATATCATGGTGATTAACCCCAAACTCAACAAGGTTAGTTGTGTGAGCGGTATATGGATGACCTTCATCATCGATTAACTTTTCCGCGTTACCGTGATCAGCGGTTAAAATTAAGGTCGCGTCATGCTTATCAACCCATTCAATAATCCGGCCAACACATTCATCAACGACTTCAATTGCTTTAACAACCGCTGCCATAATCGCCGTGTGACCAACCATATCGGGACTTGCAAAGTTTAAGATAACAACGTCGAGATCACCTTTGTCTAACTCTTTAATTAAAGCGTCGGTGATGCCACGACTTGACATTTCAGGCATTAAGTCGTAAGTTGCGACTTTAGGCGAAGGCACTAAAACCCGGCGCGAGCCTTTGAGTTCGGGTTTTTCAACGCCGTCATAATTAACTGTCCCGTCAAAGAAGAAGGTGACGTGGGCATATTTTTCGGTTTCCGCAATTCGGAGTTGTTTATAACCGTGGTCAGCAAGCCAAACGCCAAGCCCGTTATCGAGTTTTGGCAGCGAGAGTGCAATATTACCATGGACGGAATCAGCGTATTTCATTGTACAAACGTAATAGATGTTGTGAAGAATAACTGCGGGTGTATAGCTCTTATAAGCGGGAACACCGTCTTTTAGGGGCGGATTTTGATAGAAGAGGGGGTTAGTAATAATCGTGCTCATTTCGATTGCGCGATCGGGACGGTAATTAAAGAAGATAACCGCGTCATTATCACTAATTTGGCCGTTGACATTTTCGTTAATGCCTGGCACTAAGAATTCGTCACTTGCGTCAAAACCGTTTTTTGGTAATGTTTCATATTGATTTTTAAAGTAATCATGGAAGTCACTAAAGAAGAGGCCTTGGCGTTCGACAATTGCTTTATAGGCAACATCAACCCGGTTCATGTTTTTATCACGGTCCATCCCGTAGTAGCGGCCGCCGATGGTTGCGAGTTTGCCTAAGCCGATTTTCTTCATATGGTCAACGAGAGTAGCGATATAGTCGGGCCCATTTTGTGGTGAAACATCCCTTCCGTCCATAAATGCGTGGAGATAAACTTCTTTTGCTCCGTGTTTTTTTGCTAAATCAAGGAGGGCAATAATGTGGTTAATGTGGGAGTGGACCCCACCGTCACTAACAAGGCCCATAATGTGTAATTTTGAATTATTCTTTAAGGAATATTTAACCGCGTTAACATATTCTTCATTATCAAAGAACCGTTTGTCTTTAATAAGTTGATTAATATAGGTGAGGGATTGATAAACAATTCGTCCCGCGCCAATATTCATATGGCCGACTTCACTGTTGCCCATTTGGCCCGCTGGTAAGCCGACTGCTTCTTCGCTTGCTTCAATTAAAGTCGTGGGGTATTTTTCAAAGAAGCCGGTAATGTTTGGAGATTTAGCGGCAAGAACGGCGTTGCCTTCTTTTTTGGTACTGTAGCCATAGCCATCAAGGATGGTGAATATAATTGGTCTTTTGTTCATAATAAAACCTTCTTTCCGTAGTAATTATATTACTAAAGGTAAAATTAGAGTTAATTAATGATACAAAGCTTAAATTTTTTCGAGTTCTTTGAGGCCAAGAATAGCAACCGAAAGCGCAAACATAAGCGAGTTGCGATTAATGTTTAAGTTCTCAATGACTTTGTTATAGCGATACACTTCATTACGAATCAAGGTTGTGTTTTCATTAATCCCACTGATGATTTGTTGAAACTTCGTCGAATTACATTTATTTTCTTTTAAAAAAAGTGTGAGTGTTCGTTCGTAATTTGTCACTAATTTATTGACATTTTTATAGTCTTTTTGGGCAATTGCATTTTCTAATGATGGTAAATCGATGATCGCGACGCCGCATTCTTCGCTTAACATTGCAAAAAGATTAGCTTGACTAGTGAAGAGATTATTAAGAATTTCGCCGCTTTTCTTATATTGACGTTTGTAAGAAAGGGTAATATGCATAAAAATTAACGCTAAGAGTAGGTAGAGGATAAACAAAACAAGAATAATGATTCGGACCGCTTTCATGAGATGATTATAACATAAAAATATATCGTTTTTGTTAAGTAAACGGTTCCATTTATCATTTTTTAGTTGCTGCAAGCTATAGTAATGTTTGCTATTTAAGGCTTTTTTGTGAACTAAAACATTCAATTTGTCACATTTTGACAAACGAGTGAGTGCATGATAGAATATATAAACGGAGGTTTATATAATGGATGCAGCAAAACCGATCATTGCCATAATTTACGATTTTGATAAAACCTTAACTGATCAAGATATGCAAAACTATAGTTTTATCCCAGCTTTAGGGATGAATCCAGTCGATTTTTGGACTGAAACAGGCAAATTTAGTGAGGAAACGGGCGTTGAACGAATCCTTTCCTATATGTATATGATGATTATTAAGGCCAAAGAAAAAGGAATCATCTTAACCAAAGATTATCTTTATTCACTTGGCAAAGAAGTTGAATATTTTAAAGGTGTAAAAACCTGGTTTGACCGCATTAATAAGTATGGGGAAGAAAAAGGCATTCAAGTTGAACATTACATCATCAGTAGTGGCACTAAAGAAATTATCGATGGTTCAGAAATTGCTAAGCACTTTAAAGCTATTTTTGGGTGTGAGTTTTATTTTGATCCGAACACTAATGTGCCAGTTTGGCCCAAACTTGCGATTAATTACACGGCAAAAACGCAGTTTTATTTCCGCATTACTAAAGGCGTCTTAAACGTAAGTGAAGATAATGCTTTGAACCGAAAATCAATTCATCGTATTCCGCACCGTAATGTTATTTATATTGGGGATGGGATGACTGACGTTCCAGTTATGCTCCTTGTTAAACAAAACGGGGGTCATTCGATCGCAGTTTATCCCAAAGGCGAACGAGAAAAAGTTGAATACCTCTATTACGAAGGTCGGGTCAATTTTGTCGCCCGGGCCGATTACTCGGAAAATAGCGAAATCTCGAAAATTATCAAACTTATTGTCGATCAAGTTCACATTGCCGAACAAATTGAAAAGAAGAAGATGCTTTAAAAAATGAATGTTTACGAAATTGATGCAATCGTCGAAGGCACTATTGCCGAGATAAAGTCTTATGGTGCTTTTCTCTCGTTTGAAGACGGCCGAAAGGGACTTTTGCACATCAAACAAATCAGTGATTCTTACATTAGTAACATCAATACTTATCTCCAAGACGGAGCGACGATTAAAGTCCGAATTATTGAAATTGATGAGAAAAACGGCTTCTTGAAACTCTCACTCAAGTCAGTGCCAGTTCATGAACGGACTGTCTTTGCTAAAACTAATAAAACTAGCGCAATCAATCCTGCGCAAGTTGATTTTTCAACGTTCAAAGAAAAATTACCACATTGGATTGAAGAAACATTAAAGGAAATTGAAAATGATTAAGTTAAACTTAGAAAATTTAAGTGTCGTCCCTTCAGTTGAAGAAGCAAAAGAAAAACTTTTAAAAATTAACGAAATGATTAATAAAAAGACGGGCCAAGGCAGTGACTATTTAGGCTGGGCTGATTGGCCCCGTGACTTTGACAAAGAAGAATTTGCTCGAATTAAAAAAGCTGCGACACGGATTAGTGAAAACTATGACACGTTAGTTGTGACTGGTATCGGTGGGAGCTATCTTGGGGCGCGTGCTGCGCTTGAAGCAATCCAAGGTTTAAAGAAAGCAAGCGGCGTAGAAATTATTTTTTTAGGCCACACTTTCTCGCCAACTTTAACTGCCCAAACGCTTGAATACTTAAAAACAAGAAACTTTGCGATTAATGTTATTTCAAAAAGTGGTACAACTACTGAGACAAGTATTGCCTTCCGGCTCTTAAAGAACTTACTCGTTGAAAAAGTTGGCCTTGAAAAAGCTAATAAAGCTATTTTTGCCACAACTGACGCTAAAAGTGGGGCATTACGGAAAGCGGCAACGGAAAACGGCTATGAGACGTTTGTTCTGCCATCAAATATTGGTGGGCGCTATAGCGTCTTAACCGCAGTCGGCCTCCTCCCAATGGCGGTCGCTGGTATTAATATTGATGAAGTCATGGTGGGAGCGCTCCAAGCTTATGCAGAGAGTAAGGACAATGTGGAGCACGACTTAGTAAAATATGCCCTAACCCGCGACTATATGTATACTCATCATTACGCGGTCGAACTCTTTGTTGTCTATGAACCGCAGTTTAGTATGTTAGGCGAATGGCTTAAACAATTGTATGGGGAGAGTGAAGGCAAAGAGAAAAAAGGACTTTTTCCGGCTTCAGTTACTTTTTCAACCGACTTGCATAGTTTAGGACAATTTATTCAAGAAGGCTCACCAATGCTTTTTGAAACCGTTCTTTATGTTGACAAGCCGCTTCTAGACGTGACTATTCCTTATGCCGAAGACGACGCGGACGAACTTAATTACCTCGCTGGTAAAGCGTTGAGTCACGTTAATAAGCAAGCTTTTAAAGGAACGCTTAAAGCTCACACCCAGGAAGGGGGCGTGCCTAATATTATTTTAGAAATACCAGAAATGAACGCTAAAACACTAGGTTATCTTTTCTATTTCTTTATGCGTTCATGTGCTTTCAGTGCTTATCTTTTAGACATTAATCCATTTAATCAACCAGGTGTAGAAGTATATAAAAAGAATATGTTCGCTCTTCTTGGTAAAAAAGGATACTAGCGGAAACGAAAATAATCATAATTTTCTTAAATAAAGAAGAAATTTAATGGAAATCCTGCGTATTATTTGTTGACTAAAAAGAGAGTCGGTGATATTCTAATTAGGCATAAAAATTAGCGACTCGCCGGATGCTTAGCTCAGCT
>CAYJDS010000062.1:0-5898 GCA_964369015.1 uncultured Staphylococcaceae bacterium
GCTTTATCACTTGCCGAAATGCAATTTATCAAAAAAAACGATGAATTTTGCTATAATACATGCGAGGTATCCACTGATGAAATCAATAATAAAGAAACCCGTTTTTTTACTACTCATTAGTTTAATTGTTATTACTGGTTGCAAGAAAAAACCCAGCTCTTCAAGCAGTGATGTGACTTCTGATAGTTCTTCCACCAGTAATAGCGGTGGAGCAGGCGTTATTGACTGGTCAAAAAACGAATATTATAGCGCGCTAACTGAAGAGGCTGACGATATCAATGAACTAGCTCATCTTTTACGAAAAACCTTAATTTATCAAAGTTATGGCGATGCCCGATACAATTACGCTGTTGATTCTAAAACTGGTTTTCAATATGTTCTCTATGAAACTACTGGTTTAGAGGTAACACTTGATTGGGGAAACAGTGGTTATGCACCTTTAACAAACGGAACAACCCTCAAAATTGAAAGAGAACATATTTGGCCACAAAGTAACATGAAAATACGACCCGTTCCCCGTAGTCAATCAGTATCAACCTTTCCTACCTTTGAACTAGATAGCGATAGTAGTTTTTATAATAATGTAAGCAATTCAAGCCGTGGCCATCACACAGACTGGCATAACTTATGGAATGCGGTCGGCCGGTGGAATGGCAGTCATAGTAATACTTTTTATGGCGCCCCAAATCTAAATCACAGCCAAAAAGAACCACAGAGTTTTTCTTCAAAATGGTATCCTGGTGCGGAATTTGTGGGCGATGTTGCTCGGGCTGCTTTTTATATGACCTTAACTTATCCCTTTTTAACACTAGTGGACTCTTCTTCAAGTAATGGTCAAGGATCTATTTATTACGGTTATCTTGATTATCTTTTAAACTGGAATGAAATTGATCCCGTGTCTCCCGAAGAAATTGACCGTAACAATAAAATATTTGCTAAACAAAAAAATCGCAACCCTTTTATTGATTTTTATGATCAAGATATCGCTTCTTATATTTTTTCTAAAGGTGATCCTGAAGTTCCACAAATACAATATACTTAAAAAAATCTAAAAATTTCAATTTATCGTTAACTAAAAACTATTAAGTTTAAATAAATTTAGTATTCTTCTTTTAATTTGCTAAAATGAAATTGGAAGGAGGATAATTTATGCTCTATATTGTAACCGGTGCGACCGGGCACTTAGGAAACACTTTAGTTAAACAATTAGTGGCGCAAGGGCATGACGTTCGTATTTTTGTTTTACCAAAAGATAACGTAAGTATGTTTGATTCTTCTCCGGTTACCATTTTTCGTGGTAATGTATTAGACCAAGAAAGCTTAAGAAATCTCTTTAATCTTGAAAACACTTCTTATAATTTTGAAGATGTTTGCTTAATTCACTGTGCAGGAATTGTTTCAATTGGTAAAAAACAAAACCAACTAATGTATGACGTAAACGTTAATGGCACGCAAAATGTCCTTGATCTCGTTAAAGAATTAGGAATTGGACACTTTATTTATATTTCCAGTGTCCATGCCTTAATTGAAAACGTAGGTGAAGAACCAACAAGCGAAACAACTCACTTTGATTCAAAATTAGTGGTTGGCACCTACGCTAAAACAAAAGCTGAGGCAACAAAAAGAGTAACCGCAGCTTATTTAGCGGGTTATCCAATTACGATTATTCATCCTTCAGGCATTATCGGTCCCTACGACTTTGGAAACGCGCATATGACGATTATGCTTATTAGTTACTTAAACCATAAACTTAACGCCCGCATTCCGGGCAAATATGATTTTGTCGATGTCCGCGACCTTGCAAGCGCAATAATTACGGCGAGTAAGCGAAAAGCGTATGGTCATTACATTATTTCAGGTCACCAAATTGAACTAAAAGATCTTTTTAGAATTATGCAAACCGTCGCAGGACGAAAAACAAAAGCCGTCGTTTTCCCGCGCTTCATAGTTAAAATGTTTATTCCGTTAATTGAACGAGTGGCTTTTAAAAAAGGCCAAACCCCAATCTTTACTGAATATGCTTTATATACTTTAAGTTCACATTCACTCTTTTCTCGGCAAAAAGCGGGCCTTGATCTCGATTATTCCCCACGTCCAATCGCCCAAACGGTTGCCGATAACGCCCTTTGGCTAGCAGAAAACACTAAGATAAAGCATAAACCAACCTTAAGATTTATTTTAAAAAAATATCGTCCTTTGCTTTAATAATATTCTTTAACTTGTTTTACTAATCTTCGCGCCGTTTTCTTGTTCTGGTTGTTTCTGATTTTGCAGAATACGGACGACGTCCTTTGGGTGACTTATTATCACGGGAAAATGGTTTTTTATTACTATTGGGCTTTCTTGAATAATGCTTTTCGCCTTCAACTTGCGTATTTTCACCATTTTTATAACTCGGGTTTTGCTTCTTTTGGTTCCGTTCAGAATATCTACGGTTTTCACCAGCAAAAGCTTTAGTGCGACTACTTCCGTATTCGCGCTTAGCGCTGAATCCATCGCGACTATTGTTCGTTTCTTTTGAAGTAGAAGCATTTTCTCTATTATATGGTTTGCGATTTTTGTAATTCTTATCATCACCCTCGCGTCTGCCTTTGTATTCGCTTCTTCCTTCTTCACCTCGGGGCCGTTGATTAAAGCTTCGCTCTTTTGAACGGACGAAATTTCGTTTAGGACCAAAATTAGCCGGAGCGCCGGTCACTACTTCGCCGTTTTCATCTAACTTACTAACGAATTTTTCCCCTCGAGGCCGACGATTTTCTTTACGGAAACCGCGACTCTTTCCATCCCTATCTTCGCGCTTTTCAATTAACTCTTGCGGCCGAACAAACTTTGCCTTTTCACTTGGACTTATTTTTTTAAATTTCGAATCAGCACTAACTGGCTCAAGCGTCAAAACTTCAAGTTTGAGATTTGTAAATTTTTCAACCGCCTTTAAAAGTGGTCTTTCAGCATTACTACAAAAAGTATATGCTTCTCCGCTTAATCCACGTCTCCCTGTTCGACCAATACGGTGAACATATGTTTCGGCAGTGTCGGGTAAATCAAAATTAATAACGTGTGTCAAATCGTCAATATCAATTCCTCTTGCCGCAATATCAGTGGCAATTAAGACGCGAATCTTTTTCGCTTTAAAGTCGTTTAAAGCCTTTTGCCGCGCATTTTGCGACTTGTTACCGTGAATAGCATCGACTCGGACACCATATTCTTCAAGTTGTTCGACGAGTTTATTTGCGGTATGTTTGGTGCGCATAAAGACGAGCACTGATGCTAGTTCTTTATTTGTCAGAAGATCAAGGAGTAATTCAAACTTATCTTTCTTTTCAACAAAAAACACTGCGTGTCTAATTGTATCTAACATTAATTGTGGAGGTGCCATTGATAATGTTTTGGGCATTGCTAAAAGTTCGGTCGAAAGATTAGCAATTTCAAGGGAAATTGTCGCCGAAAACATCATTGTTTGGCGAGTTTTCGGAACAAAACCTTTAATATAACGAACATCTTTAATAAAGCCCATATCAAGGAGATTGTCCGCTTCGTCTAAGACAAAATACTTCACAGTATTTAACTTAACAATTTTTTGTTTCATTAAATCCATTAACCGTCCGGGGGTAGCTATTAAGACGTCAAGGCCTTTTTTAAGCATTACTTCTTGGGCGCGTTGACTGGCGCCGCCGTAAATTGCGCCGGTTTTAATGTTTAAGTCTCCCGCATAAGTTTTAAAACTTTGCTTAATTTGTTCAGCAAGTTCACGGGTTGGAGCAAGAATTAAGGCGCGGAGAATTCGGTTTCCTGGTTCTGCCTCACTTGCTTTATCTTTAATAATGTTTTGAATAATTGGAATCGCAAACGCGGCGGTTTTTCCGGTTCCAGTTTGGGCACTAGCAAGGAGGTCATGTCCGGCTAGTAAGAGCGGAATTGCTTCCACTTGGATTGGGGAAGGTGTGTCGTAGCCCTCCTTATCAATGGCCACTAAAATTGGGTCAATGATTTTTAAGTCTTTAAATGTCATCTCTTTTCTCTTTCTTGTGCCTTGGGCACACTGATGAACCAACAAAAAAAGCGCTGGTATTAAAGCTAACTAGCGCTATTTTGAATTGTTCTGTAAGAGAGAATTTACGAGACTTTTTGTTCAAACTATCAACATAATGATAGGCGTTAAATAACTTTGGGGCTTTGAAATTTTTACTTCATCCTTAAAGCCTTGTAGAGTATAGCATTAATAAAAAATTAATCTTCAATAATGAATGATTTATAAGCCTAATTTTTCTTGACTGTCCAAAAACTCTTCATAAGAGCCACGAAAATCTACCACTTTATCTTCGTCAATGTAGATTATTCGATTAGCAACAGTTGCTAAAATTTCATGGTCGTGCGTCGTAAAAAGTAAGACGCCTTTATAATTAATCAGTCCTTTATTTAAGGCGGTAATTGCTTCTAAATCTAAATGGTTTGTTGGTTCATCCATTAAAAGAACATTTCCCGCAGTTAACATATTTTTGGCCATCATAACGCGCACCTTTTCCCCACCAGAAAGAACACCAACCGTTTTTAGCGCCTCTTCGCCACTAAAAAGCATTCGTCCCAACCAACCACGAACATAAGAATCTTGTTTTTCGGGGGAGAAGGGACGCAACCAATCAACAAGCGAGACATTTTTATCTTCAAAATAACGGGTTTGGTCAACTGGTAAATAGGTGGCTTTAACAGTAACACCAAATTTAAAACTTCCTGAATAGTCTTCATCACTTCCGGTTAAAACATCAAATAAGCTCGTCACAATATGACTGTTAGGCGAGATAAAAGCAACTTTATCGCCCCGCACAAGAGTGAAAGAAAGATTATTAAAAAGTCCTTTCTTTGTCAGTCCTTCAACAAAAAGGACGTCTTGGCCTAAATCACGTTCATATTTAAAATCAATGAAAGGGTAGCGGCGGGTGGAAGGAAGAAGTTCGTCAATGGTAATTTTTTCTAACTCCTTTTTTCGTGAGGTTGCTTGTTTTGATTTACTCGCGTTCGCACTAAAACGCGCGATAAATTCTTCTAATTCTTTGGCGCGCGCTTCCTTTTTAAGATTTCCTTCCTTAAGTTGGCGGGCCATAAGTTGACTTGTTTCATACCAAAAATCATAATTTCCAACAAAAGTTGTAATCTTGCCAAAATCAACGTCTAAAATTCTAGTACAGACTTTATTTAAAAAGTGGCGATCGTGCGAAACGATAATAACGGTATTTTCAAAGTTAAACAGAAAGTTTTCAAGCCACCTAGTGGCAATTGAATCGAGGTTGTTCGTTGGTTCATCAAGGACAAGAATGTCAGGATTACCAAATAGAGCTTGAACGAGCAAGACTTTAACTTTTTCTTTATTATCAAGTTGTTCCATTAACATCTGGTGTTTGTCACCTTTAATGCCAATTGAGTTTAAAAGTGATTCGGCGTCACTTTCAGCTTGGTAACCATTAAGTTCGGCAAAGGCTTCTTCAAGTTCACCCGCAAGCATCCCGTCTGCTTCACTAAAATCAGTTTTTGCGTAAAGAGCATCTTTTTGGCGGGAAATTTCCATTAAGCGACTATGGCCTTCAAGCACCGCTTCGAGAACTGTTAAATGGTCATAAGCATTTTGATCCTGTTTTAAAACCGACATCCGTTCTTTTTTGCCAATGACTACTTCGCCTTTATTTGGGTCTAAGTCACCCGATAAAATGCGTAAAAATGTCGATTTACCAGCTCCATTCGCCCCAATAATTCCGTAACAATTACCATTGGTAAAGGTCACATTTACATCCTTAAACAATACTCTTCCGCCAAACTGGAGTGAAACATTTCTTACTTCTAACATTACGCTACCTCAAACTTTACTAATATTTTCTCTCAATATAATTAGAGCCTTAATGATAATAT
>CAYJDS010000063.1:0-5784 GCA_964369015.1 uncultured Staphylococcaceae bacterium
CTCCCTTTTTATTGATTCTATAAAAAGAAAGCACCCATCGCGATGATGAGTGAAAATGCCCCATCATCCAAGCTTTGGCACCTTACAATAGTGCAGGTTGCCGAAGGGTCACAGAGCTTGTCTCTCGCCTTCTCTTTATAGTGAAATCATTGTAGCAGATATTAGTCAAGTAGTCTTAAGAAACTATTATATTCAACTTGTAATGTTGATAGGAATAATTAAGGATAAAGAGAAAATGGGATTTATAAAAAACAAGTGAAACATCGGTTTCTTTCGTCTCTTTGTGTTGCCTTTTAAACAATTTTAGAAAGAAGGTTGACATTAATATTAATATGTTACAATAGGGGCAGTACATTTAGAGTACACTATTGAGGTGAAAAGCTAAGTTCTTAATTAGTCGTTAGCAACAAGATTAATAAAAATTAAGGTAATGGTTAGTTAATGGTGTTCTTTTTATATTATTAATACCGTTAGAGTGTTCGTCTCAAAAAAAGGAAAGAAGAGGCAATTAGTCTTAGGCCACAAGTAAAGCATGAAAAAAAGAAAGATATTAAATTTTGTCTTTGGAGTAATCTTCTTTATTGCGATTAGCGTCGGATTAGTTTTTTTAGTTATTGATTTAATTAATCCAGTAAAAGACTCGTTTGCTGTTAAGTCATGGCAGCCGCTTGCAGACCGCTTTAAGGAATATGGAGTTTATGCTTTTCTTGCTATTTTCTTTTTACAAGCGCTTTTTATTGTTATACCCGTTATTCCAGCGACGCCCTTACAAATAATCGCTGCAGTAGTCCTTGATCCTCTTCCCGCATTTTTAATTTTAATTGCCGGTATTTTTGTTGGCAATTCACTTTTATTTTTCATCGTGCGTAAGTTTGGCCCTAATGCACTGGGGATGTATGCTAAAAAAGATTCAGGAAAGATGAAGGACATAGAAAATATTGAAGATGGTGCTGTCTTAAGTAAAAAAGTTATATTGTTATATTTTGTCCCAGTTGTTTCATACGGTTTAATTGCTTATACGTGCGCTAAATCAAAAATGAGCTATTTTAAATATATATTACTTACGACTCTTGGCACTATTCCTTCCCTTGTCATCTCGCTTCTCTTTGGTAATTTAGTCGTCAATCCGGTTATGTTTGTCATTATTCTTGCTAGTTTAATCGTCCTTTCCCTTATTATGCTGATCTTTTCGAAAAACATTAGTGCCTTATTTAAGAAAAAACCTAAAAAAGACATGAATTATTTCCAAAACAATGTCCGTAAACCGAGTAAGTTTTTATATTTTGTTTTTTATCATATTGTTTTCAAAATTTTCCGAGGTAAAGTTAACTTAAAAGTGGAAAACGCCGAAATTGTTAAGAGTGTTCAGGGACCATTTATCCTTTTGTTTAACCATGGTTCATTTTTTGATTGGGTTTATGCTTTTCCGCCACTTTATCCCAAGAAGCCGAATGTCCTTATGGCATATTACTACTTTACAAACTATCGTTTAGGGAAGTACATCCATAAGGCTGGAGGCATACCAAAGTTTTTATATCAACCCGACATTAGCGCGATTAAAAGCGTAAAGAAAGTTATTGAATTGGGTGGAAGTATTGCAATTGCCCCAGAAGGACGCTTAAGTGCATATGGGGAGATTGAAACAATTGCCCCAGCGACTGAAAAACTGCTCAAACGTTTAAAAGTTCCGGTTTACTTAAGTAAAATTGAAGGTGGATATTTAACGAAACCGAAATGGGCCAAGACTATTCGTAAAGGCCGAGTGGATTTAACTTACGAACAAGTCTTTACTAGTGAAGAATTAGAAAAGGAGTCCGCTTCTGAAATTAAATCAAAGCTTGAAGAAAGACTCTATTACAACGACTTTGCTTGGCAAAAAGAAAATAAAGTTTACTTTAAAGGGAAAAAATTTGCAGAAGGACTCGAAAATATTTTATATTTATGTCCAGCTTGTCAAAGTGAATTTAGTTTAAAAACAAAAGATAATAAAATAATGTGCACGCATTGTGCACTAGAGGCAACACTTAATAATTATTATGAGTTTGAAAGCAGTAACAGTGTTGTGCCATTGAACATTCGTGAGTGGTTTTTACGGCAAAAAGCCTATGAAAATGAATGTGTTGCGGCAAACGACTATGAATTAAGTGAAAAAGTAACTTTAAAAATGCCTGATCCTAAAGGGAAAGGATTTGCCATTTTTGGCACCGGACTATGCCGCTTTACTAGTGAAGGGTTAAGTTACGAAGGAACAATTAACGGCGAAGTAGTCCATAAATTTTTTGAAATAGAACACATCCCTGTTATCCCTTTTGGGGCGAATGAAAATTTTGAAGTTTATCATGATCTAACGCTTTATTACTTTGCTCCAGAAGTAGCAGCGCATGCGGTAAAATGGTCGGTTGTTGGAGAAGCGCTTTATAAAAAACATTTAAGAGGAATAAATGAGCATGAATGATAAGAAAATGTTGAGTATAAACAGAAAGTCGTTTATTACGGTTTTAATTATTTTATTTTCCTTTATGACGCTGTCGTATGTCTTAACCTTCTTTATTAATAAAGGAGTGTATGACGAAAATTTTAATTATAGTGTCATCGCTGGTAAAGGTTACGGCTTTTTTAAATATCTTTTTGCGCCATTCCGTCTCTTAGGATCAAAAGACGGATTAACGACAATTATGATTGCGCTCTTTATTTTAATTTTGGGTGGTGCTTTCAATGTTATGGATAAAACTAAAGGAATATATGCCCTTATTGCAACGTTAATTGTTAAGTTTAAAACAAAGAAATTATTACTACTTTATATTGTTACGTTATTCTTTATGCTTTTTGGGGCATTACTCGGTATATTTGAGGAATCAATTACGCTTTTACCAATTATTATTATGCTCGCGCTCTCGCTTGGGTGGGACACTTTTACTGGACTTGGGATGTGTTTAATGGCGGCGGGATTTGGTTTTTCAACCGCACTTACAAATCCGTTCTCGGTCGGTTTAGCAAGTGAAGTAATGGGCATTAAAGTAAGCGACGGTATTGGTTACAGAATCATTATATTTATTATTATGTATCTCGTATTAACAACATTTTTAAGACTCCATATTCGCAAAATTGAAAAGAAACCAGAAAGTAGTCCAACTTATGAAAGTGACCAACAAAAAATTGCGGAATTTAATGACAATGTTTTCGAAGTTGAAGATAAAAAAGTTTTAAAAGCGTATTCAATTTTATTTGGAAATATTTTACTCATTATTATTGCTACCTCGGTCTTTGATATATTCCAAGGGTTATCAGTGCCGATTATTGCGATTAGTTTTTTAATTGGCAGTTTCATTGTCACCGCTGCGATAGGAGTTAAGTTTAAAAGTGCCCTTAAAATGTTTTGGGATGGGATTGTAGCGATGAGTCCGGCGGTTATAATGCTTTTACTTGCTGGATCAGTCAAATTTATTTTACAAGACGCCCAAATTTTGGATACGGTTATTTTTCATCTTGCTAAGCTTTTAGAAGGCGAATCGCCAATTATGGGCATCTTATTCATTTACTTTATTATTTTAGTTGTCCAGTTTTTTATCGGTTCCGCCAGCGCGAAAGTGTTAATGATTATTCCAATTATTTCAGTTTTAGCGAAGACAGTTGGTATTAGTCAAAACATTGCCCTTTTAGCATTCGTTTTTGGTGACGGTTATACTGATTTAATTTATCCGACCAATCCTGTGTTGTTAATTGCCCTTGGAATGGCAGGATTTTCCTATACAAAGTGGGTGAAGAAGACGGGCTTATTACAATTAATAATTTTGGTCGTTACTGCCGGATTTTTAATTCTTGGTTATCATATTGGTTACTAGAAACCGCATTTTTATTTAGCAAATAAATATCAATCTTTTTTAAATTTCAATTTAACATTTTTAACAATTATTAATAACTTAAATTTAAGCAATTATTTTAGTAAACAAACTCATAACGAACTTATGAAATGCACAAAATAAACACTTTGCTGTAGAAAACGCTATTCTATGCTACAATTTTTAATTGTAAGGAGGGGTAGAAAATTAAGTTTATTAAGTATTTACGTGAAGTCTTTCTTTCATCGCTTCCCCTTTTACTTATTATTTTTATTGTTACGGTATTAATCTTCCCTTTTTCTGATTAAACCGAATATATTAAACTTGCAGTTGGCTACGTCAGTGTCATGATTGGTCAAACAATCTTTCTAGTTGGGCTTGATTGGTAAATTTTACCAATTGGCAAACTAGTGGGTGGCAGTGTCACGAAATAAATAAGATTATTTTTGTTCTTCTTTTTGGCTTTATTTTTGGCTTACTTGCAACCGCGTCTGAACCCGCGATTAGTGTCTTAGCGGGACAAATTTTGCAAATTAGTCCGGCGATTAATCCAACTCTTTTTGTTTGGCTTGTTAGTTTTGGCACGGGAGTGGCAATTGCTTTTGCGATATATCGGATTATTAAAAATATTGATATTCGTAAAACTTTTCTTGTTTTATATTTAATAATCTATGTTCTTTTCAAGACAAGTGTTGATGAATAATCCCTACAATTAAAGTTTTGATATAATGTAATAGCCAAATCAATTAAAAAGTACAGATTAATTTTTGACTGGGAGAAGACTCCTAGTCAATCAACTTCTATAGATTGATTTGGCGATTATTCTGTACTGAAGTTGATTGACCAGGGGTTTTTCTTTAATATGCGAAGTACAACTGAGTTAGCGGATTTTGTAAAGTCACTATATGCCGATGAAGCAACAATTGTCAGGACATTGTTACCAACAATAATTGGAAGTAAACGAAGTAATGGGCAAATAATTAAAAGAGAACGACCATTATTAGTGTGTCCGTTTTGTGCTGGGGTCCAGATAGTTAGAAACGGAACAAAAGATGGAAGGCAGAGATATCGGTGTGGTGGGTGTAAAAAAACGTTTAGTGATACGACTCAGTCAATTGTTTATAAGACAAAGTACACATATGAACAGTGGTTAAAATTTATTCATTGCGAATTAAATAATTACTCATTAAAACATAGTGCGGCGTATTGTGAAATAAGCCAAACCACGGCTTTTTCGTGGCGGCATAAAGTATATGAAGCAATAAGCATTGTCAAAAAAAGAATCATATTATCGGGAGAAATCGAGATTGATGCCACTTTTATGCCAATAAATTTAAAAGGAACAAAGAAAGGGAAGATGCCCCGTGCATCAAAGAAACGGACAAGTAGTGCCTATCGTGGAGTCAGTCACCACAAGGTCTGCATCTTCAGTGCGGTAGATGATAAAGATCGAATGTTCTTTGAAATTGTTGGGTTAGGACACGAGACAAATAAAATGGTCAAGAAAATAAAAGGAAAAATTAAGGAATGTCGAACACTTGTAAGTGATGGCAGTTGGACGTTTCAAACTTTAGCTAAAGATCTAAATAGCAAAAGTGAAATGGTGAAATCTGGCACATATAAAAATGAGAATAGATATAATCTTTCAACCATTAATGGACTCCATAGTGAACTAAAAACTGATTTAAAAAAGCGACGAGGAGTATCGATTCGACACTTACAAGGATATTTAGACATGTTTCTTTTTAAGAAACTACTTAATTACCAAATAGAAACTCGAGAAAAGGATAATGTCGGATATCGAAATATTATTCCAAACGAGATAACCCTATACATTAAAGAAATATTTGAGAAGGCAATTCCAATTGATTTATATGAAGCATATCGAGAATATAACGTTTTACCACCTAAACCCTAGAAATCAACACTTGTCTTGAAAAGAACA
>CAYJDS010000064.1:0-5730 GCA_964369015.1 uncultured Staphylococcaceae bacterium
GAATTACGCAATTAATAACATTACCCAAATATACGCTTATATTAATATGCGAAGGGAACAAGTTGAAATACTTGAAGAAATAGTTAGTAACTTAAAAGGCGAAGAAAACACTGAATTCAAAACTGAAATTATCAACTATTTATCTTCTTTTTCAAGTCAAATTGGTCAAGATAATTTTGCCACTGCTTTGCTGCTTGAACACGAAGAACTCTTAGCCCATTACCGCGCGCTTCCTCTTCCTAAAACCCGAAGTGAATTTGAACATCGGGCGCTTCTTTTTGCTACTCTAAACGACATTAAACGTTTCTTAAACTTAAAGGTCGAATATCATCAAAAGTATCCGACTAATAAGACAAAAAGCACCTCATAAAACAAAGGTGCTTTTTTTAAAATAATCTAGTTTGTTAATTAACGGTTTTCAAGCCGGTTATTCGCGGCAATAACGCTTTGAAGCATATTCGCGGGAACTTCTTGATAGGAATCAAATTCACTATTAAAGAACCCACTTCCTTGGCTTAAGACGCGTAATTTGATTGCGTAATCAAGTAATTCCGCTTGGGGAACAAGGGCAACAATTTCTTGAATGCCATAGCCTTTTTCGTCCATACTTAAGACCCGGGCCCGCCGTTGATTTAAGTCGTTCATAATGTTACCGGTAAATTCATTGGTGACATTAATACTAATCTTATTAATTGGCTCTAAAAGCGTTGGTCCGCAGTTTAAGTAAGCTTCTTTATAAGCAAGAATTGAAGCCATCCGGAAGGCTTGTTCGTTCGAGTCAACACTATGATATTTACCGTCAAAGAGGATACCCTTCATCCCAATTACAGGATAGCCCGCAAGTAAGCCTTGTTGGACACTTTCAAAGAATCCTTTTTCGACCGCGGGGTGATAGTTTTTCGGAACCGTTCCGCCAAAGACTTCTTCAGCAAAAACGTTTTCGTCACTTCCACTTGGTTCAAAGCGCATTTCAACGACACCATAAAAGCCACTCCCGCCGGATTGCTTAACATAGCGCCCAACCGCGGAGGCACTCTTTTTAATCGTTTCGCGGTAAATTACTTGTTGGGCTTCAGTTAGTGCTTCAAAGCCAAAAGCGTTTTTAACTTTTTCTAAAATGAAGTTTAAATGTGAGTCACTTAATCCTCCGAGGAGTAATTGCTTCGTTTCGGGAACTCTAACAATTTCAATCGTCGGATCTTCGCCGGCGACTTTATAAAGTGACTGGACTAATTTTTCGTCATCTTTGCCAGTTTTACTCTTAATCGCCCGGCGATAGACGATCGTGGGATACTTAGCAACTGGATAAATAATGACATTATTCTTTTCACTAAGGGTCGAACCAGTTTTAACGTTATCTAACTTCGTTAAAGCAATAATGTCACCACTGATGGCGCGGGTAATTGGGGTTTGTTTTTGCCCGAGTAAACTAAACATTTGCGAAACCCGCACTGTTTCAAAACTTGGGGAAACAACAACTTCGTCGCCGACACTAAGGACGCCACTGATGATTTTTACGTAATTGGTCAGTCCTTTATATTGGTCAAAGACAGTTTTAAAGACGTAAGCACTAAATGGTTCGTTTTCATTCGTCAGGCGGACTACTTCTTTGCCATTACGATCAACCCCGTGATAACCTTTTAAGTCGGTCGGGTTTGGAAGATATTCAATCATTAGTTCAAGGAGAGTATTAACTCCAATGTTTTTGACACTGCTACCGACTAAGACTGGCGCAATTTCGCCACTTAAAACAGCCTTATGCAGTCCGTTTTTAATTTCTTCGCTCGTCAGAGTTTCCCCACTAAAGAACTTATCAAGCAGTGAGTCGTCGGTCAACGCGACTTGTTCGGCTAGTGTATTATGGAGTTCTAAGACAATTTCTTTTTTGTCATCGTGAATTATGTCGTCAACACTCTTTGTGCCGTCATACTTGCGCGCTTTAAGTGAAATAACATTAATAAAGCCATCAAAGTTTTCGTTATGGCCAAGCGGATAAACAAAGCTAATTGCTTTTTTCCCAAGCCGTTCCGTAATTTCTTCAAGCAGTGCTTCGTAATTAATCATTTCTTTATCAAGTTTATTAACGAAGATAAAGGTCGGGATTCCTTTGCGTTTAAGCATGTTGTAATGTTTAACCGTTCCGACTTCAATTTTCTTACCAGCGTCAAGAACAAGCACCGCGGCTTTAACCATGTCAAGCACCCCAATGATGTCAGCGACAAAGTCGTCATTTCCCGGCGCGTCAAGTAAGTTTAAGTGGTAGCCATTGTAGTCAAGCGAGGCAACCGTTAAAGAACAAGAACTTAAGCGATTCTTTTCTTCAGTCGTAAAGTCACTAACGGTGTTTTTGCGTTCAATTGCGCCCGCAGGTTGACCCGTGATATTACTAATAATGGTTTCGACTAAAGTTGTTTTTCCTGAGCTTTGATGGCCAAGAAATAAAATATTGCGAATTTTGTCGGTCGTGTAACTCATGCGGACCTCTTATCTAAGTCACCAATAATTTTGAGCGCTTTTTCAAAGATCATTTCTTGATCACAATTGGTCGTATCAAGCATTTTGCGCGGTAAGACTTCGTCTTCATTGCGTAATTTTAAAATATAGTTTTCAAATTCATTAAGGGTACGAAGGGGGTGGGTTAAGTGAACGGGATGACGGTTTTCATAATGTTCACGGTAAAGGAAGCGTTCATAGAGAACATCAATGTCACCGGTTAAATAAATTAACTCAATCTCGTGTCCTAAAAAATCTGCATCTTTTTTCATTTGTTCTAGTTGGGCGGTGTGAAAATTTGCTTCTAAAATTACACTGCCGTTAACTTGGGCGAAGCGCCATGCTTCATGGACGAGTAAATCATAAGCTGATTTTGAAATCCGCTTATTTTGATCGATTCCTTCGAAATCAATCTTTTCGCCGAGAATTTCCTTAAATTTCGCTTTCGAAAAATAAGGGATTTGGTAATGCCGTGAAAGCCGCTTGGTGAGCGCGCTTTTCCCTGAGGCTAAATCACCAGAGATTATTATTGTTTTTGCCATACTATCCTTCCTTTCTTTTGTAGTTAGCAATACATAAAAAGGCACCTTCATACGAAGATGCCTTATTCATTCTAAATAATGATGCGCCCCTTGTTGGCGCCTTTTGAGGCGAACACGCGAACAACTCCTTTGTTGTTACCGGCTAAGACCTCCGCAAATTCAATCGCTTCTTTTTGCGTATCAAAGATTTTGATTGCTTTCTTGCTTTGGGCAATTTTGACAATCCAGCGATCGTCTTTCGCCCGTTTCATAATGTGATAGATTCGTTCATATTCTTTCTCACCACCATCTTTTTTAGCTTTTTTATCAGCCTTAGCTTGCGCTCTTTTTGAGAGTGGTTTACTTGCAACGTCATCTTCTTCATCAACTTCTAAATCATCTTCGTCTTCGGCTTCTTCATCAAGAAATTCAACTTCGCCAAGGGCTGGAGGAGCGTCAACTTCTTCTTCGACATCATAAACTTCGTCAACTTCGTCAACGACTTTGACGGGCAGTTTGCCAAATAATTCCATAATCGCAACGACGAGGAGGGCCAAGAAGGCAAGCGCAATTAAAACAGCCCCGGAAACGTAAACTAAGCTTTCGGGAGCACTGCTAAAATCAAGGAGTGCGAGATAGGCCGACGGAATAACGACTAAGAAAGCAAGAACATTTAATAAAATCGCGAATAAAGAGACAACATTTCGATCTCTTCTTAACGATTTCATTACAATATCACCGATGAGCAATAATACTAAAACACCAGGGACAACGACGACATACCAGTGTTCTGGAAACAATTTAATAAGATTATCAATTGCGGCAACAAATACATCACGGGCACTAATAAATGCGAGAACAACCCCAAAAAGTGTGATTGTTAAAGCACTTAATGCTGTTAAACAAATACGTTTACTTCTTTTCATATAAACCCCTTTTCTAATATTACTAAAATTATTATATAAAATATCACTCCTGTTGTAAACAAAATGCCCCAAAAGAGCGCTTTTTTCTTAAATGAACGACCGGAATTGGCTTCAAATTAGGCAAAGGAGGATTTAGTATGCTAACAATGTTAGGAAAATAATGCGGATTTGTAATACTATTTATCAGTTTTGAGTTTAGATAATTTCTGCTTGAATTCATTATTTAGTAATGAGAAAAAATTCAAAAACCATTACATTAACGGGGAAGCCCATTTTAAAAGCACAATATAAAGGCGGTAAAAGATTGATCTTTTTTTAATTTTTGTCGGATCAACTTTTTCGCATTCTGCACTTGTTTTAACAAAATCCGCGGCCACTTCAGCGACAAGTTTTGGATCAGTAAAATAAACTCCGCCTTCATAAAGTTGATAGAAACTTCGATAGTCAAAGTTAATGGAACCAACAATTGCTTCCCGCTTATCAATTAGAAGATTTTTACTATGGAGAAAGCCCGGTTTATAAACATAAACATTACAACCAGCCCGGCTAAGCATAAAAGCATTTTCTTTTGTTAAGGAATAAACAATCTTTTTATCAGGAACTCCGGGAATAAAAAGATTAACTTCAACGCCACTTGCCGCCTTCGTTTTTAAAAGATCAATAATTGCTTCGTCAACAACAAAGTATGGCGTCATCAGATTAATTGAATGAGAGGCATTACTAATTAAATTTATGTAAATACTGCGCGCAACACTAGTTGGTTGGTATGGTCCGGTGACATAAGGCACTACGACACCGTGATCATTATTAATGACGGACGAAGGATGGAAGACAAGCTCTGGAGGTGGCGTTTTGTCTTTAGTCACAAACGTCCACATTTTCATAAATTCAAGTGAAAAGTAATTAACTGCTGGGCCTTCAATTTTAATGCCGCTATCTTTCCAAACCTCAAAGCGCTTGATGATATTGGCGTATTCGTCAGCAATATTAAAGCCCCCGGTAAAACAAACGTTGTTATCAATAATAACTAGTTTCCGGTGATCACGATAATTCATATAAAAAGTAAAGAGGAGACTAATTGGCGTGAAAGTAGCAAATTTGATGTTCGCAGCTTTCAAGACCTTTTTTAACTGTCGGTTCATTAAGTCTTTGCCCCCAAAACCGTCATAAATAAGCCGAACATCAACGCCTTCACTTGCTTTATCAATCAAGATATTAAGAATTTCTGAGAAAACATCGCCGCGGTTAACAATATAGTATTCTAAGTAGATGGTTTTCTTTGCTTTTTTTAGTTCGTGGATTACGGCTTTTAGTGCGTCACTACCCATTGTGTAATAAGCAGTATTTTGCGCTTCATAAGCAGTTGAATTGGTTGTATTAGCTAAAAACTTGGCGTTTTGTAGTTCGGCGCCTTTTAAAACACTAAAATCATTTTTCGGTAATAAGGGATCCGCTTGGGCGTTAATTTTTCGAATGTCGCTTTTATGTTGCGGGTGAATATCGCTTCCCCCCGCGATAAAATAAATTAAGAAGCCGAAGGAAGGAAAAATCAAAACTAACATAATCCAACTTACTTTAGCAGCAGGATTTTTAGAAGCAATTAAAACCCGAAAACTAGTGATAACACTAAAGATAATCGAAATAACATAAATCCAAACAAAGCTTTCCGCAAAATAAATAAAGGTCGTTAAAAGAAGGGTTAATTGTAAGACAAAGGTAATCAATAAGAATGAGCTTTTATAAAAAGATAACCCTTCCCGTTTGAAGTATTTTTTAGTTTTATTTTTGGT
>CAYJDS010000065.1:0-5475 GCA_964369015.1 uncultured Staphylococcaceae bacterium
TGTATCGGCAACCTCGCATTTCATCGCGACCATTAACTTGTTAGATAATACTAAACGGCGCTCTTAATGTCAACGAAAAAAGCAAAAAAATTACACTTTTATATATAAAGATGAAAAATAGCGCAAAAAAGGCTGTTTTGGCTTGTTTCTGTTTTTTTTCAAAATTCGTGAAAAAGACACGATTTGTAACCGTTACCAAAATAAAAGAAAAAGGCCAATTTTGGCCCAAATTCGTTAAAAATGCCCGTTTTTAGTGGCCGTTTGGACTAATTTTCTTAACAATCGTGTCTCGATAAGAGTATTCGCAACCACAATATTGTTGTTGATATAGGTTATATTCGCGTTTTAACTCTTGGACGCGATCTAACCCACCCTTTTTCTTGAAATCACTATAAAAATATTTGATATTTGGGTATTGGGGCGCTAGTTCACGCGCCACTTCGTTAATAATTTGCGAGTTCTTTTGGCGACTAATTGTGAGGGTTGTCGCGGCATAATCAAACCCGTTTTCACTCCCCCATTTAAGGGCATCTTCAATGTGTTTTGCGTAGCATAAGCGGCATCTATCGCCGCCTTCGGGCTCACCCGCTAAAGGACGTAAACTAGCCATATATCCTTCATGATCATAGGGCAAAAAGACAACTTTTACATTCGTATTATTGCGTTTATTAAACTCAGCAACGAACCATTCAACTTCGTTTCTCCTTATTAAAAACTCTTTTTCAGGATAAACATTACTATTTTCATAGACAATTGTTACGTCAAAAAATTGGGTAACGAATTCTAAAGTATGACTTGAGCAAGGCGCACAGCAAGCATGAAGCGCAAGCCGTGGTTTCTTTTCCAAAGTCTTAAATTTTTCAACTTCTTCGAGCGATAAATTGTAGTAATTTATTTTATTCATAAATATACATTACATCACCAAAAGAAAAAAAGCGATACTTTTCATTAATTGCGTGCTCATAAGCTTGTAAGGTAAATTCGCGCCCTGCGAAGGCACTGACCAACATTATAAGCGTTGATTTTGGTAAATGGAAGTTTGTAATAAGACCACTTATCACCTTAAATTTGTAACCAGGAGTTATGAAGAAATTAGTGGCTTCTTCTCCCGCTTTAATTGTTTGATATTTAGCAAAATTGGCTTCAAGCGTCCGTGTCGCGGTTGTGCCAACGGAAATGATTCTTCGCTTTTCGCTTAACGCCTTGTTTAATGACTGTGCCGCTTCTTCACTAATTTTATATGTTTCTTCGTGCATCTGATGATCATTAGTGTCACTAACACTAACTGGTTTAAATGTTCCTAGCCCAATATGCAAAGTAATTTCAACGATTTCAACGCCTTTTGCCTTTAAAGCCTCAAGTATTTCTTTAGTAAAGTGAAATCCCGCAGTGGGGGCTGCCGCGCTTCCGGGGTCTTTAGCAAAAACGGTTTGATAACGCGCGTATTTAGCTTTATCATCTTTAATATAAGGTGGAAGCGGGATTGTTCCAACTTGCTCAAGAACTTCCACAAAGACCCCTTCATAAATAAAGCGGACAACACTAATGCCGCCTTCTCTTTTTTCAAGACATTCCATTTTTAAAAGTCCGTCGCCAAAAGCAACAATCGTTCCAACTTTGACCGCCTTAGCGTTCCCAAGTAAAACTTCATAGCCGTCATTGCCTAAGTCTTTAAGTAAGATTACTTCGACACGAGCCCCACTTGGTACTTTAATACCACGAAGACGCGCTGGAATAACTTTCGTGTTATTAAGCACAAGGACGTCACCTTTATTAAAGTAAGGCAAAATATCATAGAAGTGTTTATCCTCAATCGTCTTTTTATCTTTATTTAAAACTAAAAGTCGCGCATTTTCCCGCTTGTCCACCGGATTTTGCGCAATTAAGTTTTCGGGCAAATTAAAATCAAATAAATTAATATCCATTAAAAGCCTCGTTCGTCATTAAAGTCACTTAATACTTTATTTTTAAAATCGAGGAAAACATTGTTTTTTATGGCCACACGCGCTTCTTCCATCAAACGGACTAAGAAGCGAAGATTATGGATTGATAGAAGACGGGCAACAAGCGCTTCTTCACTAACATAGAGATGGCGTAAATAAGCGCGGGTGAAATTTTTACAAGTGTAACAATCACACCCTTCTTCAATCGGACGAAAGTCACTTTTGTATTGGGCCTGTTTAATATTAAGTCTTCCGTGTTTGGTAAATAAAGCGCCATGACGAGCAATTCGAGTTGGAAGAACACAATCAAACATATCAACCCCACGCGCGACACCTTCAAGAATCATATCAAGTGAACCAATTCCCATTAAGTAACGAGGTTTATCTTTTGGCAAGTAAGGAAGTGAATTATCAATCATTGTGATAAAGACATCTTTCGGTTCGCCAATACTAGTTCCCCCAATTGCGTAACCAGGAAAATCAAGCTTAGCGGTTTCAAGGGCTGAGTACTTTCTTAACTCAGGATATTCCCCGCCCTGGATAATACCAAAAAGGGCTTGATCAAGGCGTTTTTGGGCAATTTGCCCGCGTTTTGCCCAGCGAAGGGTTCGATCGGTACTCTCTTTTACATATTCGTAACTTGCCGGATAGGGAATGCATTCATCAAAACTCATAATTATATCGGCACCAATTTTTTCTTCTAAATCAATCACTGTTTCGGGTGAAAAAAAGAGTTTTTTGCCATCTAAATGCGACTTAAAAGTCACGCCTTCTTCGGCGATTTTGCGATTATCCGCAAGTGAAAAAACTTGAAAACCACCCGAATCAGTAAGAATGGGACCATCATAATTCATAAATTTATGAATCCCACCTGCTTCCGCAATTAAATCCACTCCCGGCCGAAGTGAAAGATGATAAGTGTTAGCTAAAATAGTACCGCTGCCTAACGCTTTTAACTCATCAGGCGTAATCGTTTTAACGTTTGCAAGTGTTCCAACCGGCATAAACATTGGTACTTCGACTTTACCGTGCGGAGTGTGTAAAAACCCGTAGCGAGCCCCACTTTGGCTGCATTCATGAATGATTTCAAGATAAACCGGAGGGTTTTTAGTCATATTTTTTTCCTTCTTCCGCCATTATTAAGTTAAGAAATGGTTTGTTTTTCCGCAATAGCGTAAAAATTGCGTAGCCTAAGGATAACACAACAAGCTCGCCTAAGGCAACCAAACCCATCGTGACAAACCAGGGCAAATCAAGGATTAGATAAAGCATTGTTCCAACAATTACTCCGTTAAATAAAGTCGGATAAATTATTGCGGTCCACATCTTTTTTGAGTAACTAATAAGAAGGGCGCTAATAAAGGTTGCTAACGTCCCAAAAATAGGATCCCAAGGCCAAAGCGGACTTTGGAGATTTGCAAGAAAAGTTCCAAGCGTCACCCCAATCACAAAGTCCTTGCGAAAGAAGGGTAAAAATAAAAGTATTTCAGCAATTCTAAATTGAACATCATTATAGGCAAATGTCCCTAAAATAACGGTAAAAACGTAGTAAATTCCGGCAATAAGCGCGTTATCTGTGATTCTTCTAATTACTTTTTTATTCATTGTCTCTCCTGTTTTTTAATGGTGGTTATGCAGGAACACCATTACTATTTATCGTTTAGCGATTGCTTCACGCATTAATTTATCGGCTAGCGCAGGATTAACTTTTCCCTTGCTCTTCTTCATAACTTGACCAACTAAAAATCCAAGCGCCCGATCTTTACCGTTTTTAATGTCAATAATTGCGGACTCGTTTTCATTAATAACTTCGTTAATAATTTCTAAAATAAAATCTTCGTTACTTACTTGCACTAAGTTTAACTTTTCCGCGGTTTTAGCGGCGTCACTATTATCAAGAACAATTACCGCAAATAATTGTCGCGCTTGACTATTGGAAATTTTGCCGCTTTCAATTAAGTTAATTAAACTTGCAAAGTTTGCTGGTTCTAAAACAAGTTGAGCGGCATTAATTCCTGCTTTATTTAAGTACTCACTAAGTTCGCCAACTACCCAATTTACTAGTAATTTATAGTTCTTGGTATGGGCAAGAGCAGCTTCAAAGTAAGACGTTAACTCTTTTGAGAGTAATAAAATATTTATTTCGCGTAACCCCAGACCAAATTCACTACTATAACGAAGCCGTTTATCATTTGGTAATTCCGGCATTCTTTTAATAACACTATCAATAAACTCTTCTTCGAGCGTAATTGGATAAATATTTGCTTCTGGGAAATATTTATAATCCGCGCCACCCTCTTTAAGACGCATCCTAACCGTATCTTTCCCAGTTTCATCAAAACGGCGAGTTTCACTAATGACTTTCTTTCCGGCATCGAGTAATTCTTTTTGACGGATAATTTCCGCTTCAATTGCTTTACCAATATTAGAAATAGAGTTCATATTTTTAACTTCAACTTTAGTGCCAAACTGCGTCGCACCTTCGAGTTTTAATGAAATATTAACGTCACAACGAAGTGACCCTTCTTCCATTTTCCCGTCACTTACGCCGAGAAAAGTCACTATTTCACGGACTTGTTCAACAAAAACCATTGCTTCTTCGGCGTTAGTAAAGTCAGGTCGCGTCACTACTTCAATAAGCGGTAACCCAGCGCGATTATAATCGATATAAGAATTTTCACCAACATGAAATTGCCGGGCAGTATCTTCTTCAAGATGAATTCGTTCAAGATTAATTCGCTTGTTGCCGCGGCTTGTGACAATATCAACATAACCGTTTTTACCAATCGGCCGTTTGTCTTGAGTTATTTGGTAGCCCCGCGGTAAGTCGCTATAAAAATAATTTTTATGATCAAAATGTAATTCACGGTCGATTTCCATGTGGAGAGCACTAGCCATCATAATGCCGTTTTCCACCGCCTTCTTATTAACGGCGGGCATTGTTCCTGGATAAGCCATATCAATCACACTGACATTAGAGTTTGGTGGAACATTAAGATTAGTGGATGCCCCAGAAAACATTTTGGTTTTAGTAATCGTTTCAATGTGGAGTTCAAGTCCAATTACAACATCATAATTCATAACTTTTCTCCTCGGTGTAAGTTGTAGAGTCCGGTAATCTGTTCAATATGATAACCAATATTAAAGATGCGATTATCACTAAAGATTGGTCCTGTGAGGTTAACGCCAATGGGGAGTCCATTAATTAAAGTTAACGGCACGGTCAGCGACGGATTTCCCCCAAAGTTAGCTAGCGCTAAGTAGTTATTGGGAATTTCCATGTCTTTTGGCGCATATTCGTTAATTAAAGGTGCAACGCTTGGTGCGGCGGGTAAAATGATTGCATCGTAATCTTTAAAGATAATGTTCAGTGCTTCAACCATTAGGCGTCGCGCTTTTTGGGCTCGTAAAAAATACATTTCTTTGTTTTCTTTTTTAAGGGCAAAATTGCCCATAATTAAGCGGTTTTTAATTGGCGAAGAAAAGCCGTCTTCCCGCGTTTGGTAAACAATTGCTTCATAACTTCCACTTC
>CAYJDS010000066.1:0-5392 GCA_964369015.1 uncultured Staphylococcaceae bacterium
AGGCTACCAACAAGAAGACTTTCGACCGAGCGGTTAAAGCCCTCACTCACACTGATAATAATTAAGCCTAAAGCAAGTGAGAAGACACTGACGACGCCAATCGCAGCGTCACTATCAAACCGCCCATGTTCAGTTAAGAAAGTAATAAGAAGCGCGGCGACAATTGCAAAAGGAATGGCGATATAAAGTGGTTCGTTCGTCATTAATATTCCGATTACCATCCCCGTAAAAGCAATATGAGCCATGCCGTCGGCAATCAGGGACTGTTTTGAAAGAACAAGAAATGGACTTAAAAGCGAAGCCGCCAGCGAAATAAGAAGCGCGAGCAGAAGCGCATTAACCATAAAGTCATATTGTAAGAAACTAAACATGGTGGTGGCCTCCTTCGTTTATTCTAAAGTCAGGGTAAGTGCCATAGAAGCGAACTTCTTGATCAATATAAAGTACATGCGCACAGTCACAAAGAGTTTCATGTAAGTCGTGGGTTACAAAGATAATTGTTTTTCCCGCGTGATGTAGTTCCATGATAATATCATTAAAATAAGTGCGAAATGACGGGTCTAAGGCCGAAGTTGGTTCGTCAAGAATAATAAAATCAGGATCACTAATTAAGGCACGAATTAAGTACACTCGTTGTTGTTGACCGCCGGAGAGGTGATTCATTGGTTTTTTGGCTAACTCGCCGATTTCCATCTTAATGAGCCATTCTTTAATCAGTTGTTGATCTTTCTTACTAATAAAAAGACGTTGTTTCTTAAAGCCGCTATAAATTGCTTCTTCAACGGTAATCGGAAAATCTGGATTTTGATTTATTTTTTGTGGTAAGTAACCAAGCTGATTATGGCCGCGAATTATTTGCCCACTTGTGGGGGAGAGTAAATTAGTTAAAAGGCGAATAAAAGTCGTTTTGCCACTTCCGTTTGGGCCCACAACATAAAGAAGCATGCCTTCAGTTATTGAAAGGGTGATGTTTTTAAGCGCAACAACGTCACCAAAGTCAACCGTGACATTAATTAAATCAAGCACTGAGCGCTTTTTTGATGTTTTTGATGTTGTTACTGAAGAGTTCTCCATAACTAACCCCCTCCTTTGCTTGTTTACTTGTAATATTATGATAGCCATGTAGTTCAAGTATTTCAAGCGTGTGATCCGACTTTGCTAATTCGGCTTGAATTATTTTCGCTGCGCGCGGTTCACTCAACTCTTCGACGAATAAGTAGTGAACATCATTGGCTTTTATTTTTTCAATAACAGCAATGAGGTCTTCGGAAAGAAAATCAATATCTGGTTTGTAACTATCGCTTAATGATTCAATTTTTAAACCAAACTCAGCACTAAAAGCGTCCATCGCATTATGTCCGGCAAAGTAAATGGTTGGGACACTGCTAAAGGGCGCTAAAAAGGATTTTAATTCTTCAATCCCTTGATGAATACTTTCACTATAATTTTCGTGATTTGTCGTGAATAAAGCACTATTTGCCGGCGAAATGTCGATTAATAACTCTAAAACCTCTTCAAGGATATGAAGATAAGTTTCGGGGTTAGTCCAAAAGTGAAGACTAGCGTGATCGTGATCATGATCTTCATCGTCATGGTCATGTTCAAGTTCATCATGTTCATGGACGTGGCCTTCATATAAAGCACTTAAGGCGTAAGCATTATTGTTCTTTACTTGGTCTTTAACCCAAGTATCAAGTTCAGGAGAAGTATAAAAGAAAAGTGGCGCCTCGTTAATTGCAACGATTTGTTTTGGGTTCGGTTCAAAGCCGTGCATTTCACTCCCCCACGGGATAATGTTAGAAACGGCAAGTGAATCACCGACAATATTATTAACTGCGTCATAACTGACAAAAGAGGCAGTGATAACGTCATATTTTTTATTGCTACAGCTAGCAAGAAGCAGTGCACTAGCGCTAAGAAGAGTGAAGAGAAGTTGTTTTTTCATAGTTGTGTCCTTTTGCGAACCATTCGCAAGTTGTAGTATAGCACACTTTACCATTTTGCCAACTAATATATAAAAAAAGAGGCCGTTACAATTTAATCGAACAGCCTCATTTTATATGTTAGAAGTAGTTAACCAGCTATTTTTAAACTCTTGACGAGAATACTAGAAGTAGTAAAGCTAGATGTTTGTAATTCATTTTCATTCGCGACTTCTTGGACGTCTTTAAAGAGTTTGACTAAGTTACCAGCAACAGTAATTAAATTAACTGGTCTTGTAACTTTACCTTCTTCAATCATGAAGCCGCTGGCTTGAAGACTAAAGTCTCCGCTTGTCGGATTAAGTCCGGCATGCATTCCCATTAGTTCAGTAATAAGTAACCCTTCTTTAACACCGCTTATTAATTCTTCACGACTCTTTTTGCCTGGTTTAAGGGCGACGTTACTAATGCCAACCCCGATTTTGCCACCACTGTTACTACCGTGACCAGTTGGCGCAACCCCCATTTTAGTCGCAGTGCTTAAATTATGAAGATAAGTAAGCAAGACACCATTTTTAATAATTGGTTTATTAGTTCTAGCCACACCTTCGTCATCAAAGTAACTATAGAAGAGATTCTTTGTTAAAGGAGCGTCTAATACTGTAATTTTTGAACTTGCTACTTTTTCATTAAGTTTACCCGCGAAGAGTGAAGTTTGTTTTTCAACCCTCTCTGCGCTTGCACTGCTAAGGAAAGCCCCTAAGAGCGAAGAAGTCATCTTTGGATCAAAGACAACGGGGTAAGATCCAGTCGCGCAAGGTTTAGCGCCAAGCTTTGATAACACACTTGTAGTTAATGCACTGACAAACTTATCGGCGTCAAACTTAGCGAAGTCGTTATTAAGGAACATTTTGTATTCACTCTTAACGTCTTCGTCTTGGCGGGCGACAACGTTAGCGACAATGTAAAAATAATTGTTTTTCGAAGATAAATGGAGATCATAAGAATTATAGAACTTATGTTCGGTTTCAGTTTCGTAATACCCGACTGATTCAACGTCACTAATAAGTGGAGAAGCAGTTTTAAGAGATTTTTCGATTTTAAATAAGGTTGAAAGTTTATCAGCTTCACTAACTGCGGCTAAAGAAGGGTTATAAACATTCTTTTTAAAGTATTTCTTACTTCCTTCAAAAATAATGCTTAAATCTTCACTTTCCGAGACACTTGCCCCATCTTTAATCTTGGCAATTAAGTATTGAGCAGTGGTGTTATCATCTTTTTCACTCATTGCAAAACCCATTTTGCCTTTGTAAATTCCGCGGGCCATAATTTCAATGGTCGTTGAGTCGTTATATTTTTCGACTTCTCCGTTATAAACTTCCATCGTTTTACGAGCGGATTTTAAAATAACTAATTCTGCGGCTTCTAGTCCTTTTTCACTAGCGAGCGCAAAAAATTTCTTTACGTTCATGCTAAAGCTCCTCCACTTCCCCCGACAGTTATTTCACTAACGCGAATTGTTGGTTGACCAACGTCAACGGGGATACTTCCGCTTTCCGCGCCACACATTCCTTGAGCGCGCGCTAAGTCGTTAGCGACCATATCAATTTTCATTAACACTTCGGCGCCCGTTCCAATCAGCGCTGCACCTTTAACGAGTTCACAAATCTTTCCGTCCCGAATAATATAGGCTTCGTCACACGAGAAGTTGAAGTCGCCGGTTGCAGGATTTACAGAGCCGCCCCCTAGTGACTTCGCGTATAATCCAAGTTTTACACTTTGAATAATTTCTTCGGGAGTGTATGGACCTTTATCAATATAAGTGTTACTCATCCGACTCGTTGGTTCAAATTGATAGTTTTGACGTCTTCCGGAGCCAGTGCTTTCCGCACTCATCCGCCGACCATTAAACCGATCAACCATATATTTTTGTAAAATACCATCTTTAATTAAGACGAGTTTTTGGGTTGGTTTACCTTCGTCATCAATATTATTTGAGCCCCAGGCATTAACTATTGTTCCGTCGTCAACCGCAGTGACTGCAGTGTTGGCAATTTGTTGGCCGACCTTTCCGGCGAACGGAGACAAGCCTTTACTGACTGCACTGGCTTCAAGTGGGTGACCACAAGCTTCGTGGAAAATTACTCCTCCAAAGCCGTTACCAATAACAACTGGCATTTTGCCACTTGGACAATCCACGGCGGTTAGTTTTTTAATTGCAAGTTCGGCTACCCCAAGTGCAAGGGCGTCAACGTCTAAGCCTTCAACATATTCAAAACCTTGGTGGGCGCCAGGTCCGGCAAAGCTTGTTTCAAATGATTCGGGTGTCATTGCAACCGCGGCAAGCACTAAACGAACTCGGTTTTGTTCATCACTAAAGCTTTTGCCTTCACTATTGAAAATTGTAATAGTGCGTACTTCCGAATTAAGACCTGATTGGGCGCGGACAATGCGACCATCATAATCCTTCATAATCTTATTTGCGCGTTTTAAAAGCGTAATGACTTCTTGGGTACCAAGTGTTTCAACACTTTTACTAATAAGATGTTTTTTGCCAACCCGGCCTTTAGTAATCGCAGAGACAACAACGGTTTGTTTCCCTTTTTGACTAGCAGCGAGTGAGGTGGCTAATTTTTTAATTCCTTTCGCGCTTAAGTCACTCGTGTGACCGTAAACACTTTGTAAGCCGTTAAGAATTCGAATCCCAGCGCCGTATTGAATTGACGTCGCGGGTGGTTGGGTTTTGCCGTTATCGATTAAGTAAGATGCACTATGCGTTTCTTCAAGGAAAATTTCTGCGAAATCTCCGCCATTACTAAGTGCAATATTTAAGACATCGAGGGCAAGTTTTTTTGATATCATTTCTAACCTCCTGTTTCTTGTAGATTATACCACTATGATCGCTATTTATAAGGAAACTAGTATAATACTAGAGGTTAAACGCTACCAAAATACCAAAAAAGAGGAAAAAGAGTAAATATGAGTGTCCTTGATGTTGAAAACCTCACGTTTAGTTATGAAAATGAAAAGCTCTTAAAAGATGTTAATTTCCGCCTTTTTGATAAAGACCATGCTGTCTTAGTCGGACCAAACGGAAGTGGTAAATCAACGATTTTAAAATTAATTAGTAATATGCTCCATCCTGATAGCGGAACAATCAAATGGGTTAATAATGTTAAGGTTGGCTATCTTGATCAGTACCGCACCTTACCAGGAGATTTACTTGTTGAAGAATACTTATATGACGTTTTCTTTGCGATGTTTAAAAAAGAAAAAGAAATGATTAAGCTTTATGAACAAGTTTCGACTGCAAGTGAAGGAGAATACGAAAAACTTTTATATAAAGCAACCGCGATTAGTGAAGAACTTGATGATATTGGTTTCTACGCGCTTTCTTCACGGATTAATAATGTTATCTCGGGCTTAGGATTAGACGAGAGTGTGTTAACAATGCCAATGAAACATCTTTC
>CAYJDS010000067.1:0-5141 GCA_964369015.1 uncultured Staphylococcaceae bacterium
ACATAATCGCTTGTAATCGGCGGCATTATTTCAATCACGTCACCTTTAACTCTAAAGGTCCCCGGCTTAAGTTCAAAATCATTCCGCGAGTACTGTGCTTCAATAAGTTTTCGAAAAAGTTCAAGCCGATCAATCTTTTCACTCCTAACAATATTAAAGGCGAGTTTGGAGTATTCTTTGGGGTCGCCTAACCCATAGATTGAGGCAACACTCGCGACAATTATCGTGTCGTTTCGCTCTAGGAGCGAATTAACCGCAGCGGTCCGAAGCATTTCAATTTCTTCGTTTTGAACAGCTTCTTTTTCAATATACATGTCTTTTGCGACAACATAAGCTTCAGGCTGATAAAAATCAAAGTTTGAAACAAAGTATTCAACCCTGTTATGCGGGAATAGTGCCTTGAATTCAGCGTAGAGTTGACCGGCGAGCGTTTTGTTATGAACTAAAATAAGGGTCGGTTTTTGGACTTTTTGAATAACATTAGCGATTGTAAAAGTCTTACCAGTCCCAGTCGCACCAAGTAAGACTTGATGTTTATCACCGCGCACTATCCCCGCACTTAATTCTTTAATTGCTTCTGGTTGGTCACCAGTGGGACTAAAACTAGAATCTAATTCAAACCTAAATTTATTCATCTTTATTTCTCTTAATCTTAATTAAAGCTTCGTCAACTTCTTTGGCTTCTAATGTTTTAAAACCCTCACCTAAAACACTCTTCGATTGATTAATCGTAATAAAAGCGTTTTTATCAATTTTGGCCACTCCGTCAATAATATGTCCGTATTCACTTCGATCAAAATTAACTAGAATCATCGTATATTCGTCGCCTTTATATCCGCCTTTAATCGGAATAAGCGTAGAACCACGATTAGTATTTGTTTGAATCCATTCGTTAATCTCTTTACTTTTGGTCGGACTAATAATATAAGCACTTAAAACGTGGGAACGGCCCACAAAAACAAATTCAAGGGTTAAGGCATAAACAAATGCACTCATAATACCAATGAGCGAAAGCAAAACGTTTTGCATAACAAAAAGACCAATAAGGACAATTAAGCCATCAACTAAAAAGGATAAGACAGAGTGACTAATGTGTAAATATTTGTTAATTAAAATAACGATTATGTCCACGCCGCCCGTGGAACCACCACCGCGGAAAGTGAGCGCAACCCCAACACCACAGAAAACCCCACCGAAGACACCTGCGATTAGTTTTGTGGCGATATCTGCTCCTTCACCAAAGAGGCGTGAAGTTTCCGTAGCAATACTTGGAATGCGCATTAAAAGAATTAAGAAAAGTGGATAAACAAGCGAACTAACAAGGGACTTAAAAGTAAAACGCCAACCAACGAAAAGAAGACTAATAAGAAAGAAGACCCATGTTAAGACTAAAACAACTATATCAGGATCAAAGCCCCATAAATGTTGGGCAATTAGACCTAACCCCATCATTCCCCCAGTATTAAGTACTGCCGGCATGAGAAAAACCCCTGTTCCAACAGCAAGCAGGAGCGAACCAATGAAAACAAGGCCATAATTTTTAAAGATCAATTTCCAATCTTGTTTCTTTAATATTTCTTTAAGCTTCCCCATTTTCTCGTGCCTCCATTTCTAAGAACTTATACATAAATTCATTTAAGTCCCCGTTCATTACTTTAAGAACATCACCAACTTCATACTTTGTGCGGTGATCTTTAATTAGGGTATAAGGCGCAAAAACATAAGAACGAATTTGACTGCCCCATTCAATATTTTTCTTTTCGCCTTCAATCGCACTAACTTTAGCTTTTTGTTCTTCAAGCTGCCGTTCATATAATTCGTTTCTGAGCATTTGCATTGCTATTTCGCGGTTTGATAGTTGACTGCGTTCCATTTGACACGAAACAACAATACCAGTTGGCATATGGGTAATCCGGACCGCAGTTTCAACTTTATTAACGTTTTGTCCGCCAGCGCCACCACTACGATAAGTATCAATTCTTAAGTCGCTTTCGTTAATAACTAGACCAGCAGTTTCACTAAATACTGGAACGACATTAACACTTGCAAACGAAGTGTGGCGCCTTTTATTAGCGTCAAAGGGAGAAATACGAACGAGACGATGAACCCCTTTCTCGCTCCGCATATGGCCGTAGACATTTTTTCCTTCCATAATGAGAGTTACGCTTTTTATTCCCGCTTCGTTACCACTTTGGTAATCGACTATTTTTAAATTAAAATTATTAAGTTCTGCAAAGCGGGCATACATGTTATAAAGCATATTTGCCCAGTCATGAGATTCCGTTCCGCCCGCCCCAGCATGAATGCTAACAATAGCGTCATTTGTGTCATATTCGCCGCTAAAAAGGAGTAATTGGACTAGTTGCTCACCAAGTTTAGTTGCTTCACTAATCTCATTATCAAGCCCTTCCATTCCGTCTTCGTCGTTTGAAAAAGAGTCATCATTTAATAACTCTTCCGCTAGACTAATTGTCTCACTTACACGTTTAAAAATGTCAGACTTTTCGCGTAACGCTGCTTCTTTTTTTAAGGTCGCTTTTGCACTGTTTTGGTCATTCCAAAAGGTGGGACCATTGATAACTTCTGCTAAGGCAAGTAAATCATTATTTAATTTAACGACATCAAAGAGAGTCACTAAGTTTTCCACGTAAACGTTTAAGTTCACTAACTCGCGTTTGGATAACTTTGTACTCCATTATTTATTTTCTTCCTTTGGTGCCTCGTCTTTCGGGGCATCGTTATCAATAACTTCTTCTTCACTTACAGGAGAGGGAATATTAACTTTAGCATTAAGTAAGTTTAAAACTGATTCAACCGCAATTATATCCATGGCTTCACCAAATAGTTTGTAACCTTCATTGACATAGTCTTGAAGTGGGTTGGTATTAGCGTAACTTCTTAAGTGAATTCCTTCTCGTAAGTGGGCCATTGTATCAATATGGGTTGTCCAATTACGGTCAATCGCACGTAGGGTAACTTCACGTTCAACGCGATCTGCGAATTCGTTTGGCCACTCTTTGCGCCGTTGTTGATAACGACGATACATAAGTAACATTAAGTCTTCGGCAATTTCTTCAACTGGGGAGTCATCATACGCACTCGGTTTAATTGTGCCTTCGACTAAATAATTTGGTTCTAAGACTTTCTTTAAAAGGGCGCCACTGACGAGGTTTTCTTTACTTCCTTCGGGTACGGCTTTTCTCGCTAAGAAGTTTGCTGTAAGCGTAAATTGTTCTTGAATTAAGTCTTTAATGTCTTCGGCAAAGAGGATGCTGTCACGTTTTTTATAAACTACCGCTCTTTGTTTGGCTAAGACGTCGTCATATTCTAATAGATTTTTCCGTGTATCAAAGTTTTGACCTTCAATTCGTTTTTGGGCACCGCTAATCGCATTAGTAAACATTTTGTTTTCGAGTGCTTCGCTGCCCATCCCATTAACAAGTTTAATCATCATATCACTTGCAAATCGGCGCATAAGTAAGTCATCAAATGATACGTAAAAACGGGAGAAACCTGGGTCTCCTTGCCGTCCACTCCGACCCCGTAATTGGTTATCAATCCGGCGTGCTTCGTGGCGTTCTGTTCCTAAAACAGCTAATCCACCTAATTTTTTTACTTCATCACTTATCTTAATGTCGGTCCCCCGGCCTGCCATATTCGTGGCAATCGTGATTTGACCAATACTACCCGCAAGAGCAACGATATCGGCTTCACGGGCGTGATTCTTAGCGTTAAGGACTTCATGGCGAAGACCATTTTGGGTAAGAAGCGCACTTACTTCTTCGCTTGATTCAACGCTGCTTGTCCCAATTAAGATTGGTTGACCTTTTTCATGGCGTTCTTTTACTTCTTCGACTAAAGCATTTAATTTATCTTCTTTTTTAGCAAAAACGCGGTCAATTGCGTCATCGCGAACAATTGGACGATTAGTGGGAATCGTAATAACCCGCATATTATAAATCTTGCGGAATTCTTCTTCTTCAGTTTTTGCGGTACCTGTCATCCCACTTAGTTTTGTGTAAAGTCGGAAGAAGTTTTGGTAAGTAATAGTGGCCATTGTCACAGTTTCTTCTTTAATCGTCACGTTTTCTTTGGCTTGAATTGCTTGATGGAGACCGTCACTATATTCACGGCCGGGCATGAGACGACCGGTAAATTGGTCGATAAGTTGGATTTCACGATTCGCGTCAACCATATATTCAACATCTCGCGCCATGATGTAATTAGCTTTAAGGGCGTTATGAATACGGTGGACTAAATCACTATATTGTGGGTCATAAATATTGTTAACCCCAAACATCCGTTCGGCAAGTTTATTACCTTCGTCGGTTAAGTTAACGGTCTTAGTTTTAATATCAATCACAAAGTGTTTCTCTTTGCGAAGAGTTTTAACAAAGCGGTCGGCAACATTATAACTGGAAGCTTGAACTTTTGAACCGCCGGAAATAATAAGTGGCGTCCGGGATTCGTCAATTAAAATCGAGTCCGCTTCGTCAATTACCGCATATTCAAGGCCGCGTAAAACACGACCAGCGACTGAAGCGGCCATATTATCACGGAGATAATCAAAGCCGACTTCACTGTTTGTGGTGTAAGTAATGTCACATAAGTATTCTTCACGCTTTTGAGAAGCACTCTTTTCCCGTAGGTTAACCCCGACACTTAAGCCCAGAAAGCGATAAATTTGGCCCATCCATTCGGCGTCACGACTAGCTAAGTATTCATTAACGGTAACAACGTGAACCCCTTTACCAGCGAGGGCGTTTAAATAAACCGCCATCGTTGCGGTAAGAGTTTTACCTTCACCAGTCCGCATCTCGGCAACGTCACCTTGATGTAAAACAATTGCCCCCGTAATTTGGACGGGATAAGGAAACTGGCCTAAAGTCCGGCGCGCTGCTTCGCGAGCAACCGCAAAAGCTTCTGGTAATAGCGCGTCTAAACTTTCGCCTTTAGCGACTCTTTCTCTAAAGTGCGGTGTCTTCGCTTGTAGTTCATCATCACTCAACGCTGCTACTTCTTTTTCTAAGGCTAAAACCTTATTCGTAATCTTATTTATTTTTTTAAGTCTACTTTTTTCAAAATTGAAGATTTTATCAAAAAAACCCATATATTCTCCTCTTCTCTAATATCTTTAGTAG
>CAYJDS010000068.1:0-4990 GCA_964369015.1 uncultured Staphylococcaceae bacterium
AATTGCGGATATGCTAACAAGAATTCGGAATGCCGTCGCGGTAAATCACGAAGCTTTAGCACTACCTAGCAGTAAAAACAAAGTCCAAATTGCCAAAATCTTAAAAGAAGAAGGTTTTATTACGGATTACATTGTTAGTGGCGACACAAAGAAAGTATTAACAATCGTCTTAAAATACGGACCAAATAACGAAAAAGTAATTTCTGGTTTAAAGAGAATCTCCAAACCTGGATTACGTATTTCGACAACCAGCGATAAATTACCACGCGTTTTACGTGGTTTAGGAATCGCAATTATTTCAACTTCACAAGGAGTAATGACTGATCGGAAAGCTCGTGCCTTAGGCATTGGCGGCGAAGTTGTTGCTTACGTATGGTAAGGGGGAATTATGTCACGTATCGGTAATAAAATTATTCATATTCCAGCAGGAGTGAGTCTTGACATTAATGGTAGAGACATTACGGTGAAGGGCCCCAAAGGCACAAACCATGTAACTCTCCCACACCACATTACGATGGACTTAAGTGAACCATCAGTAATCGTTGTCAAAAGAGACAACGAAATTAAACAAACTAAACAAAACCACGGAACATTCCGCGCTTTACTTAATAACGCGATTGTTGGCGTTCATGATGGCTTCGAAATCATTCTTGATATTATCGGGATTGGTTACCGGGCAATTCAAAACGGTGATGATGTTACCCTTGACGTTGGTTATAGTCATGATACCGTGATTAGTCCACTTCCAGGGGCGAAGATTGTCGTTGATAAACCAACGGTTGTCATCGTCAGTGGCCATAACAAGCACGCGGTTGGCCAAACCGCAGCACTCATTCGCGCGATTCGTGAACCAGAACCATATAAAGGTAAAGGGATTAAGTATCGTGATGAAGTCGTTATTCGTAAGGAAGGCAAGCGCGCAGGCGCCAAGTAGGGTAAATTAAGATGGTCAAACAAATTAAACGTAACGAAATTAGAAAACGTCGTCATGCCCGAATCCGTCGCAAGATTAGTGGTACGGCGGAAACACCACGCTTAGTCGTCTTCCGAAGTAATAAACACATTAGTTGCCAACTAATTGATGACGTTGCAGGGGTTACCCTCGGCGCTGCAAGTAGCTTAGCGCTTGATGTTGAAAACGGCGGAAACGTTGAAGCTGCTAAAGCAGTCGGCCTCGCGATTGGTGAAGTTGCCAAAAAATTAAAAATCAAAAAAGTTGTCTTCGATCGTGGCGGTTATCTCTACCATGGTCGAGTTGAAGCATTAGCAAACGGCGCGCGTGAAGCCGGCTTAGAATTCTAAGGGAGGAGAAAAAGAATGGAAGAAAATAAAGTAGTCGTGACTGAAACTGAAGAAGTAGTTACCACTGAAGAGACTCAACCAACCGAAGCTCCTAAAGCTGAAGGCCGCAAAGATCGTCGTTCTAGTAAAGACCGACCAAGTCGTGGACCACGGCGTAATGCCCCACGACCAAAAGATTATGAAGAACGGGTTGTTACCATTAACCGTGTTAGCAAAACTACCAAAGGTGGACGTAGAATCCGCTTTACCGCAGTAGTGGTTATTGGTTACGGCGGTGGCCGCTATGGCTACGGCAACGGCAAAGCGCAAGAAGTACCAGACGCAATTAAAAAAGCTGTCGAAGTTGCCAAAAAGAACACCTTTGCAGTTGAACTTGTTAAGGGCGACACCATTGCTCATGAAATTACTGGCAAGTTTGGCGCTTGTACTGTCTTCTTAAAACCAGCTCCTGAAGGTACCGGAGTTATTGCTGGAGGTCCAGTGCGGGCTATCTTAGAACTCGCGGGTATTCGTAACGTTTATTCTAAAATTTACGGTTCACGGACCCCACTTAACGTTCTCAAAGCGACTGATAACGGCTTACGCAGTCTTAAACGGGCCAGTAATGTTAAAAAATTACGCGAAAGTGCCGCCTAAGGAGGAATATTATGAAATTACATGAATTAACCTATACTGAAGGTGCACGGCGCGATCGGAAACGCGTTGGACGTGGACCAGGCTCAGGCACTGGTAAAAACGCTGGCGGCGGTGAAAAAGGCCAAAACTCAAGAAGTGGCGGCGGAACGCGCCTTGGTTTCGAAGGTGGTCAAATGCCTTTGTTCCGACGAATTCCAAAACGGGGCTTTAACAACGTCAACCAAGTAAAATACGCGGTTGTCAATTTAGAAGAATTAAATGTCTTTGCTGACGGCACAGTCGTTACGCCAGCCTTATTAATCGATAAAGGCATTGTCAAAAAAGAATTAAATGGTGTAAAGATCTTAGCAAGTGGTGAATTAACCAAAAAACTTACCGTTCAAGCCCATAAATTCTCACAAAAAGCAAGTGAAGAAATTGTTCGGCTCGGCGGAAAAGCTGAGGTAATTTAAGATGAAAAAGGTCGCCGCAATACTTAAGAATAAAGAAATAATGAATCGTATTTTCTTTACGATTATGATTATGTTTGTCTTCCGTATTGGTGCAGCGATTACAGTGCCAGGCGTTACGCTTAGTGACTTTAGTTTTGAAAGCAATGACGCTTTTGGAATTATGAACTTACTCGGTGGGGGGACACTCCAACAATTTAGTGTCTTTGCGCTCGGGGTAAGTCCTTATATTACCGCTTCAATTATTGTCCAATTACTCTCAATGGACGTCTTACCAGCCTTAACTGAATTATCAAGTCAAGGCGATTACGGCCGACGGAAGATTGAAATGACCAATCGTTACTTAACTTTAATGCTTGGTGCAGTTCAAGCTTACGGCGTTATTGTGACGATGGAAAATCAAAGTTATATTACGCTTGAAAATAACGATTTCTGGACTTATGCCTATATTATTACGGTTATGTTAGCCGGAACAATGCTTGTCATGTGGCTTGGTGACCAAATAAGCACAAAAGGGATTGGTAACGGTATCTCGATGATTATCTTTGCTGGTATTGTATCTAGCTTACCGCAACAAATCGTTGCTGCTTACCAAAACTGGCTCAGTGACAAAGTTGGTCAAGGCAGTCAACAACTCTTAATTGGGTTACTCCAGTTTGGGGTTTATGTCTTAGCCTTCTTAATTATTATTGGTTTTATTACTTTCGTTGAAACAAGTAAACGGAAGATTCCAGTCCAACACGCTGGTAAAAGTGGCGGTAGTCGGAAAATGGCGCAAGCGAGCTTCTTACCAATTAAGATTAATAGTGCCGGGGTTATCCCTGTCATCTTTGCTTCATCAATCATGATGGCGCCCTCAATCATTGCTTCCTTTGTTGGCGCAAGTGCCGACGCGGAGTGGCTTAAAATCTTTAACTCAAGCGCGACTGTGACAATGCCATGGTTTAATGATGAAACGTGGCAAATGCCGTGGGGATTACTCATTTATCTCCTCTTAATTGTCGTCTTTAGCTTCTTCTATTCGAAGATGCAAATTAATCCGGAAAAGATGGCCGAAAACTTCCAAAAGAACGGTAGTTACATTCCTGGGGTTCGCCCGGGAGCGGAAACTGAACGCTATGTGAGCAAAGTCTTAAATCGGATTACGGTCATTGGCGCCTTTAGCTTAGCGGTTATTGCCGCCTTACCAATTCTCCTCGTCTTACTAAAAGTCGTTCCTGACCAAAGCTTAGCGCTCGGTGGAACCGGCTTAATCATCGTAGTCGGGGTTGCAATTGAACTTAATAACCAAGTCGATGGACTTCTTGCGGGCCGTTCATTTGAAGAACAAGGCAGCATCTTTGGAGGACCAAGTGAATAACATTATTTTACTCGGGCCCCCGGGAGCCGGCAAAGGAACGCTTGCAAAATTACTCATCGCTGAATATAACATTCCCCACATTAGTACCGGAGACATGTTCCGCGAAGCAATTAAAGAAGGAACCCCTTTAGGACGACTCGCCGCCAGTTATATTAACGAAGGTCACTTAGTGCCTGATGAAGTAACAATTGGCCTCGTCCGTGAACGCTTAAGTCAAAGTGACTGCGCAGACGGTTATTTGCTTGACGGCTTTCCCCGGACAATTATCCAAGCTGAAGCACTTGAAACAATTGGCAACGACTTAAGTCGGCCGATTGGACTCGTTATTAATATTACGTGTAGTGAAGACGAACTCGTGCGCCGCATTAGCGGACGTCGGGTCTGTCGTAAATGCGGAACCCCGTTCCACATTGACAGCATGAAACCAAAAGTTGACGGCGTCTGTGATAATTGTGGGGGCGACTTATTCCAAAGAAAAGATGATACTAAAGAAAGTTTATTAGTGCGCTTAGATCATTATTATAATGACACTAAACCATTAGAATCTTTCTATCGTGATAGAGGGTTGCTTCAAGAAGTTGATGGCAATCAAGGAGTTAGTAAACTCCTCAAACACGCTAAGAAAATGATTGGGAGCGTAGTTAAAGCGTGATTATTCTAAAATCACCACGCGAAATCGCCTTAATGAAAGAGGCGGGAAAAATTGTTGGCTTAGTCTTTAGCACAGTGAAAAAGGCACTAAAACCGGGCATGTCAACCTATGAAGTTGACATTATTGCGCGGGATGTGATTCTTAGTCACGGCGCGATTCCTACTTTTAAAAACTACAACGGCTTTAGTGGAAACATCTGCGTTTCCGTTAATGACACACTGATTCACGGTATTCCAAGTAAAAAAGAAATTCTTAAAAATGGGGATATCGTGAGTGTCGACGTTGGCGTTACAAAGGCCGGCTACGTCGCAGATGCCGCTCGCACCTTCGGGGTGGGTGAACTTAGCGAAGCCGCGCAACAATTAATTACCGTGTGCGAGGAAAGTTTCTGGCACGCCGTAAACACAGCAGCACGCCCCGGCGGGCATGTTGGCGATATTGGGCACGCAGTTAGCGAATACGCGACGCGTTACGGTTACACATTAACCGCTGATTATACTGGACACGGCGTGGGGCGTCACCTCCACGAAGATCCACCCATTCCTAATGTTGGCAAAATTGGGACTGGACCCCTTCTTAAAGTCGGGATGA
>CAYJDS010000069.1:0-4612 GCA_964369015.1 uncultured Staphylococcaceae bacterium
GCTTTATTTAAGGAAGAAACAATTTGGTCTTTAACAACTTTATTAGCGGAGACAACGACGCCATAATCCGCAAACGAGTAAACCCCACCTTCAGGATTACTAATAATCGCTCCTGCTTCTTTCGCAATAAGAATGCCTGGGGCAATATCCCATAAGTTTTGGGTTAAAATAATGGTCGCTGCGGTTTTACCGCTAGCAACATAACTAAAATCAATTGCCGCCGAGCCGTACATTCGAATCCGTCCGACATTGGGGTATAAATCCGCCATTACGCGGTGTTGGAAACTTGCTTCATCCGGCCTCGGATGGTGATAATCATTAATACTAACTAAGGCTTGTTCCAGACTAAATTCTTTATTAACATGAATTTGAACGTTATTTAGGAAACTCCCTTGATCTTTTACTGCCCAATATTTTTCGCCTAATTTTGGCAAAACAATTAAGGCAACGACAATTTCCCCTTCATCAATCAAGGCACATTGGACCCCAAAAAGTGGGCTCCCACTCGCAAAATTGAAGGTGCCGTCAATTGGATCAATCGTCCAAGTGCGCCCTTTGAGTCCTACTTTGGGATTATATTCTTCACTAAGGACGATATCATCAGGGAATTTTTGGTTAATCTTAGCAATTAAAAACTTTTCAATACTGTAATCAATTTCCGTCACAACATCATAAGCTTCTTTGCGTTCTTTATGTTTAATATCTTGGGTTAATAATTCCTTAATAGCACTATCCACCGCATCTTTAATAAAGGTAAGTTCGCTATCATAACTATTTTGTTTTTTCATTTTTTATATCTCTTTTTATTTTGATTCTGGCTTTTATTTCTCACTAATTCAGTGTAAATTATCAAACCTTGTCCCGCGAGAGGGAGAAGAATGACTAAAACTAAAGTCAATATTTTTACCCAATCAGGCCAACCACCAACATTGTTAATTAAAGGTCCAAAAATTGCGGCATAAATAATAAAAACGACAATCCAAAAGATTACACTAGTTCTGATAATTTTATTTCTTTGTTTGTTTACTTTTGCCATTTTTAAATATCTTTAATTATACATCATATTTAGTGGATGCGGTGCTTCCACCTTCACTCGTCCAATTAGTGTGAAAGTTTTCATTTTCATCTTTATCAATTCGCTTATACGTATGCGCACCAAAATAATCGCGTTGCGCTTGCAGTAAATTGGCTGGCAAACTACTTTCGCTATAACTATCAAAATAGTTGAGCGCACTGCTAAAGGCAAGGGTGGGAATACTATGTTTGACCGCGGTCGCAAGTACAAGCCTTAAACTTGGAATTGCTTTTTTAATTTCGCGTTTAAAATAAGGATCAAGCATTAAATTAACAAGCTTCTTTTTCTTGGTGTAAGCGTCACGAATATTATTTAAGAAAGCTGAACGAATAATACAGCCGCCGCGCCAAATTGCGGCAATTTCGCCTAGATTTAGTTGCCAATCATAAGTTTTAGCCGAAACTTTCATTAAGTCAAAGCCTTGAGCGTAACTGATGATTTTTGTTACATAAAGGGCATTTTCTAAGTGCTTAATAAACTTATCTTTATCCCCTTTAAAGGTTACTTTTTTCTTTGGAAAAGCTTTGCTGGCTACAAGCCGTTCATCCTTTTTGGAAGAGATAATTCGTGCATAAACCGATTCAGTAATAAGACTTAACGCAACATTTTCTTCTAAACTCGTAATCGCAGTCCATTTTCCGGTTCCTTTTTGACCAGCTTGATCAAGAATTTTACTAACTAACGGACTACCGTCTTCTGCTTTATATTTCAAAATGTTCGCAGTTATTTCCACTAAATAACTGTCTAATTTTTCTTTGTTCCAAAGACTGAAAATATCGGCCATTTCATCATGGGATAACTTTAAGATTTCACGCATAATGTGATATGTTTCGCCAATTAATTGAATGTCACCATATTCAATACCGTTATGGACCATTTTCACAAAGTGACCAGCGCCATTTTCCCCAATGTGCGTCACACATTTTTCACCGTGATAATCGGCGGCAATTGCTTTAAAGATTGGTTCAATGGCTTGATAGGCATGTTTTGTGCCCCCCGGCATTAATGACGGACCGTGTAAGGCTCCCTCTTCCCCGCCCGAAACACCACTACCAACAAATTGAATGCCGTGTTCTTTTAAGTAGGCTTCCCGACGAATTGTATCTTGAAAGTTTGTATTTCCGCCGTCAATAATAATATCGCCTTTACTTAAAAGTGGAATTAGGGTTTCAAGCACTTCATCAACTGGCTTTCCAGCGCGAATCATCAGCATTATTCGCCGTGGTGAAGAAAGGTTTTCTACTAATTCAGCGTAAGAATAAGTACCAATAATATTATCCTTTTTACCGCGTCCATTAATAAAGTTAGTAACGTTACTCGTCGTCCGGGCAAAACATGCGACTTTAAATCCTTTACTAGCCATGTTTAGAATGAGGTTTTCCCCCATAACCGCTAAACCAACGACGCCAATATCTGCTTTTTTCATAATTATCTCCAATCTCTACCAGCATAATTACTGACAAGTTCATTATTATTTTATCAAGAAATAAATGAATTCTGATTAAAAGTCTATTCTCTATTGTTTTTTAACTTATTTAATTCTTCTCTAACAAGCGGGGTAATATCTTCAAGGCTAAGTGTTGCACCAAAGAGTGGATGTCCTGCCTCTAAAATCCGCCCATTTTTTAGGGCGCCAAGCGAAAGCGGTGTAAAGCCAAAATCACTAATTATATCTTCAACATTTTCAATTACTTCTTGTTCGTCAGTCGCATATAAAACAACCTTACGATTATCAAGCGATTCTTGGTTTGCGTAGTCCGCTAAGTTATGGTAGCCAACATGGTTAAAAGCTTTGACCACTCTACTTTTGCTAAAATAACGGGCAACGCGTTCTGAAGAAGAAAGGAGTTCATCGGAATAAACATTTGGAACGCCATCAACTTCCCACCAATAATTCATTGCGTCAAGCACGATTTTATCACTGAAGAAATTAGCATCAAGCATATGATATTTTCCTAGTGGTAAAGCTAAAATAATAACATCGGCAACTTTATTAATTTCATCCGTTGTTGTAGCAATTGCGCCCGGCACTAAAACTTCGATTGTTAACTGTATTTGTTCAAGGGGACGAGAACTAGAAAGATAAACCTTGTATCCGGCTTTACTTGCTAAATTACCGAGAACTATTCCTAGTTTTCCTGCACCTACGATACCAATTGTTAAGTTTTTAGTCTTCATTACTTTGGGTCTTCTTCTAAAAGTTTTTTAACAAGAGGAACGACTTTTTCACCATAAAGTTGCACTGTTTTAAAACGTTCACTTTGGCGTTGTTCGCCAAAACCATAAACGAGGTCAAATCTTTCTACTCCCATAGTTTTAATAGTTTTTGCAATTCGTTTTGCAACCGTCAGAGGACTACCAACGTAAAAGGAACCCGTTTCCATTTCATGTTCAAATTGTTCCTCAGTCATTTTGCTCCAGCCACGTTCACGTCCGATTCGATCCATAACTGGAATTAAATATTTTCGGGCATTATTAACCGCTTCTTCGTCAGTATCAGCAATCACTCCAATTGAATGCATTCCAACACCATGAACAGGCATACCAAAACTTTCAGCGGTTTTTTGATAAAGCGTTATATAAGGTTTGAAACGCGTTGGATTACCGCCGATAATGGCTAACATTAACGGATAACCGTAACGCGCCGCACGGACAATTGAATCCGGGGAACCACCAACTCCGACATGAACATCAAGCGTTTTTTCTTCAGTTTTTGGATAAACAACCATTTGATTTAAGGTTGGAGTAAACCGTCCTTTATTATCAATCGGACCACCTTTTACTAACTTGCTAAATAGTGATATTTTTTCTTCAAAAAGTTGGTTATAATCGCGCAAATCGTAGCCAAATAGTGGATAAGACTCTGTAAAAGAACCCCTCCCTAACATTACTTGTGCTCGTCCGTTAGCAATAGCGTTAATCGTGGCAAAACGCTGGTATAAACGAATTGGATCATCTGAGGATAAGACGGTAACGGCTGTGCCCAAAGTAATTTTATTTGTAACCGTTGCTAAAGCAGCAAGGATTGTATCGGGACTTGAAATTGCATACTCTTTGCGGTGATGTTCACCAAGGGCAAAAACATCAACACCAACTTCTTCCGCTAAAATCCCTTCTTTAACGATATTACGAATTGCACCTTCATAAGTTAATAGCTTCCCCGTCTCATCATCTCGCCCAACGTCGCCAAATGTATCTAAACCAAATTTGATCTTTTTCATAGTATTACTCCCTCACGTTATTTAACAAGTTTATAGAAACTCGAACCACCCTATTTTATAATAGGAAAGGAAATAAATTGTGGTTAATACATTTTAAGGCAAGCTGCGCATTTTTTTGAATTTTCAAAACAAAAAAAGCGGTTTTTACAAGTGCTAGTTTTGAGTGGAATTAACTTAAGTGGTGAATAAAGCTAGTGATATAAAATATTACATTAAATATTTATTGATATATTCAAAAACAAATTTTAAAAGTGTGTTATTATCTCGTCTTCGGGAGTTGTAAGAGTGTAAAAAACCCCATAATGCTGATTATATG
>CAYJDS010000070.1:0-4564 GCA_964369015.1 uncultured Staphylococcaceae bacterium
AGTTTTCAATTGGCGTTAATTGAAAAGTGGCCTACTTTTAGATTAGCGTTTACAGCTTTTTTTTCTACTGAACAAACAAAGTCAAATTTTTCAACTCTAAGTTGAATTTTTGGAAATATAATAACGCCTTTTTTTAATAATTTTTTTACTCAAAATTTCAAATGTAGATTACAGCTTTTATTCAAAGGAATCATCATTGATAAAAGGGTAATTTTTTTTCTTTAATTCTTCGACTAAAGCGTTTGCATATTCTTTACCCTTATTTTTCAGAACAAAAGTTATCATTGAAAAGGGAATAAAATCTAAAATACTAACTGAAAAACCGTACTTTTTAAGAAGTTCTTTATCTTTGACTATATCCCCAACAACGAGCGTTTTGTTGACAACTTTATCATATAGAACATCTTTCATCTGGACTCTTATAAAATCTTTGCCTTTGTAACCAACTGATTTAACATTGGTACTTTTTTCTAAATAACTTACAACCGCTGCGACATCCTCATCAGTTACTGTAACATTAAATTTTAAATCAACATTCAAACTCCAATTAAATAAAATAACATCTTCGACGTTCTTTAAATTGTCAAAGACTTTCAAGGCTTTGGGATTAATATAAAATTCCCTAGCATAATCACTATCGATATAAATAGTAACAGAACCGACCAACGTCGATATTGTTCGGACGATTAAATCAATTTTCGTAATTTCCTTAATATCTTCTTTTTTGATGGTTACAATCCTCAACCATGAACTTAATGCAGTTGACATACCTTGAAATCTATTTACATTTAAAGTCAGTGTTTCATCCTTTTTAGTTACTGAATATATGTAATTCTCCGAAATATTAGATTCAAATTTAAGATAAAAAAGTAGAATATTCTCTTCAAAGTATGATTCGTTATAAGTTTCAATAATTTGATCAAAACCTTCACTTGAATAGCCAAAATATTCGAAGAGGTCCGAGTCCATATTTTTATCAATGTTAGTTACAAACTCTTCATAAGTATAGGCATAGAAAAAAATCTTAGCTGGGACTTCATCATTTTTTCGTTCGTTCCAAATATCAAACTCAGTTAATTTTTCATTCACTAATTGGTAATCCACACCTTTATTCAAAGAAAATAATACTTTATCATCGTTTAATGTATTTACTACTTTATCATCGTTTGACGAATTCTGAGCAATATCTTTTTGGCACGAAACAAGGATAAATATAGCGGACAGTAGAAGAATTTTCTCAATTTTTCTCATTTTATTACCTGCAACTTTAGTATATAACATTTAAACTGCTTAGTCCTTCATTTTGTGACAAAAGTCACTAATAACGATTTAAGATGATTTTACTTTGCTATATAAATAATAAAATGCAAAGTAAAATGTTTTTTTGTTAAAAAAAGGAATCACAGTCAGTGATTCACTTGTTTTTTTGGATGGTGGCCCATCCCGATGTCTACACGAACCACTTTTTTGGATAAGTAAGTCATTAATGATAGTTTTTTTATCCGAATTACAACAAAAAACGTGAATAATTCAACTAAAACACCTAATTAAACGTAAAATACATTAAAATAGCTTGTTTTTTCTACTGAACAAACAAAGTGAAATTTTTCAACTAAAAGTTGAATATTTGGAAATATCATTCAAACAATCTTTACTAATTAGTGTTCGTTTAAAAGTGAGCCTCTAATTTGAGGAATATTTGTTACTGAAACATAATAAATGAGTGTAACATCCACTCCTTCATATTCATGCGATATTAAGTTTCTTAGGCCGATTATTTTATTCCATTCAATATTGGGATAAAGTGATTTGTAATGAACACTTAATTTTTTTGCTGTTTCTCCAATTTGTTCTAAGTTCAACAATACCGCGTCCACTTTTTCTTCGTTTGCACTAAAAGATTCAACGCTTTTTACTTCTTCCAAATATCGAATGATTTTGGTAGCGTAACCAATTATTCTTTCAATGTATTTCTCGTCTTTCATAAATCAAGATTCCAGTCCTTTCAATTTCCTCTTCAATTGGACTATTCTTCTTGATTGTTTTATTGCTTAATAAATCTACTTTCTTATTTAAGGCTCCTCTTAAATGTTCAATAACGCCAAAATATTCAATATCTACTATATCGGATACCATATATAAATCAATATCGCTTTCTGGCCTTTGTGTTCCCTTAGCGTACGATCCATATAAATACACTCGTTCAATATTATACTTAACCACTACTTCTTTAATCTTTTCTTTAATAACTAAAAAAGAAGGAATATAGTTGTCTTTTTGAGAATTGGTCTCTTCATTTTGCATGCGTAAGACGTAATCAAGAATGAGTTCAATAATATAATCGGCAGGAACTCTAATTCTTTGTTCCCAATTACGAATTGACTTTACTGGAATATTAACAAGCTTTGCAAAATCTACCTGCGTAAGCCCCAAATTTTCTCTAACTATTTGAATTCTGTTTTCCATATTACCTTAATTAATATAATTATATACCCCATTGGGACACTTGTCAACATAAATAGTCATCGACATTTTAAGTAAAACGTATTTTACTAAAATACAACTTACTTAAACTTTAATAAGGAAAGAACGAAAAATACAACGACAACTTTTAGTCAGTTTTGGCGGTAACTTTTAGTTGAGTTAACTAGCTACTAACAATAAATCATCCTATTGTATTGCATCGCTTCTTATAACCATGTTTACATTGGCGACAGTTATTAGATGAACTCATTAAATTTCAATCTACTTCCTATACTCATCGGTTAGAGTGAGTACTTTGGTTTTTTATCCGTTATTTATTTCTCCAAATTCTAAGGTTATAAAGTCGGGATATTCACTAAACCATCCAAACTGTTCCAAGACAATATCTTTTCCCTTAAAGCTGTAATTCCCTGCTAAAAGAATAGCAAGATCATAATTTCTAATTATAAAAGTTTCTTCGTCCACAATTGAAAATAAAACTTTTTCTTCATTTATGGTTCCACCTATTACGTGACTATAGTAATTGACTAAATTATCATTCGTAAAAACCATATTAAAATCACTTTGCGACCAAGTATTGCGGTAATAATTAAAAGGGTTCATTTCTTCGTCATATATTCGATGTAGTTCTTCATCAAACCCTGAAAAAATATCGTGCTCAGGATTTTTATATTTTTCTAGATTCTCTCTTAAATACATAACGTCATAATTAGTTTTAAAAACATTTACATATTCAAAATACACCGATAGATTAAAAAAGTTAGGTTCCTCATTTGGTGCTTCTAAATAAACACCCATCCAGAGATTCACAATCCTATAATAAATGGTGAATTCATGAACTTCTTCTTCATTAGAAATGTATAATCTTCCACGATTACTCGTACTAGTTCCTATTTCTAGCCGCACACTTTCTGATTTGTTTTGAAATATTATATACTCTTCGTCCCCTAACGGATTAAAAGTTGCGGTACAGCCAGTTAGTAACATTAAAGAAAAACTGATAGTAATAAAATAAGGTGCCTTTTTAAATTTACTAAATACGTTATTTTTCATTAAACCACCTTTGCTTTTCTTAACAATTATTTTATCACAAAAGGTTTTTTTGGTGAAGTGTGTCTGACGAATCAAAACAATCGGGTGTAAAAAAACGAACCACAATTAGTGATTCGCTTGTTTTTTTTGGATGGTGCCAATGGTTAACTGAATGGGTAAGTCCCAAAACCCAGAAAACCTTATTTACCAATTTAGTGACCTTTCTGGGCGTTTCTGGGCGTCTGTGGGTAAATCACAGACAATCTCGCCCTTTCCTAACTGGTAAGAAAATGACCTAACTGGGCGTATCTGGGCGTATCTGGACTTCTGTGTCCCATTTTTAGTTCGTGTCTGGTAGGGGAGTGTTTAAGTTCACATAATTGGCTGCAACCTACAAAATCAAGATTTTTTAATCAAAATTGTAGTATTCTCGCTATAGGGAAAACAATTTTGACAGGGACTTACTATTATTAAATGAACGAAAAATTATATGTTCAGATGTATTGTTAGTTATTGGTAGACTTTGGAAACGCTTCTTTTATAGCGTGAAATAGTCCAAATACCAACCCACCGAGGCCAATTATAAACATTAAAAAAGCAAGAAAAGTATACTTTATTTCTATTTGAAAGAGTTCGCTATTCATAGTAAAAACCAATTCATTTAACCAACTAATTGAAAATAATAAAAACGCTGTCCCTAAGATAATTAACGTTATACTAAATATAAATTTTTTCATAAATACCTTTTCCTTATTTATAACCACAATTGTACCATAAATCTAAGATTTACTTTAATCGGATACGATGGCATTTATGGACTTGTACAATTGAAGTAATTTGTTAGTTAAAATGTCGACATTGTCGAGCTTTTAAATTTTATACTTTTTAAACTTTAGAAAGTTTATTGCTTATAAGCAATAAAAAAAACATCTTGAAGCAAATTCGGATAAATTGTTTCAAAATGTCGATTTTTTGATGGTGCCAATGGTTAAGTTAAAGGGTAAGGGGTAAAACCCCTTAAAACAAAACTACTAAATTTATTCCCTAA
>CAYJDS010000071.1:0-4518 GCA_964369015.1 uncultured Staphylococcaceae bacterium
AGAGACGTTCCACTTTGGCGAATTGACTTAATTTCCGTACCGGTTAAAACAATGCCAACTTCTAAGAAGTCGCTTAAAAAGTAATCGTAACTTGCTTTACGATTTTCGGTAATAACCGGATTAACTTCTTTAAGTTTGGCCACAAAGTTTTATTCCCCCTTTAGAAATTTCAAGACATCATTATACACTTGTTCTTTATTTGTTTCATTAAGAATCTCGTGGCGCATTTTAATATAAAGTTTATGGCTAACATTAGTAAAGCCAAGTTTTTCGTACATTTTAATTAATTTTCGGACGCCTTTGCCGTTTGCGCCGACTGGATCGTCTTCCCCCGCAATAATTAAAAGCGGGATACTGCGATCAACTTCACGATAATTTTTCTTCCGATAAAGTCGACTTGTTCCTTTGAGTAACTCGCGGTAAAAGCCGTTTGAAGAAGGACCACCATCAAGCGGAGAGGAAATAAACTCTAAAACGTTTTCGCGGTTATAACTTAACCAATCGGTGTCAGTTTCGGCATTTTTGATGCTTTTAGCGTAACTGCCAATCGAGAGTGAAGGTAATAATTTGCCGTACTCATTCCAATTTTTCTTATTAACAATGAGGGCGGCTACCATATTGCCTAAACCAAATAAGATATTCGGTCCATTGGAGCCACATATGACGGCTTTCGCCGCAATTTGCGGGTATTTTTGGACAAAACGTTGGGTTAAGAACGAGCCCATTGAATGACCAAAAATATATAATGGCTTCTTATCGCGTGTGATACTTTCCGCAACTTCACCTAAAATATCGACAAATTTTTCAAAAGCGTCGTGAGGAACCCTGCCTTTAACTTCGCCACCCATGACAATATTTTCACCTTGGCCAAAATAATCAACTGAATAAACATCAATATTATTTGCGTTGAGTACTGATGCAAAGTCACTGTACCTGAGGGCGTGTTCTTCCATTCCCGTTACAATTAAAACGTGTGCGTTAACTTTAATAGTTGGCCAAAAAGCGCCATAACGGACTGCGCCACTATTAAGATGAAATGATTTTTGTGCTTTTCCCATACTTGCCTCACTTTCATAATCATTTTAGCATTAATCAGGCAATTTGCTTCTAAATTGAAGTGAGCTTTAATATGAAATATGCTAATTTAACGACAATTAAGGCATAAAACAAGTCTTTGCTAATGTAATTAAAAAACCGTCACTCCAAAGGTAAACGGTTTAATTAAGTCATAATAAATCAGCGTCTATTTGTTTTTAATGGCTTTTTCAAAACGGTAAGCGTCACGACACGCATCCTTTATCGTATGGGTTGGGAGGTAGCCTAATTCATCTTTGGCTTTAGTTATATCGGCAAAGCTTGTGGCAATATCTCCGCCTCGGCGTGGTTTAATAACATAAGGAACTTTAACTTTATTTGCGCTTTCGTAGGCTTTCACTAATTGTAAGACACTTGTGCCTTCACCGGTTCCTAAGTTGTAGTAATTATATGCAACGGGGAAAGTAAAGGCTTTAAGAGCTAAAAGATGGCCTTTTGCTAAATCCATCACATGAACATAATCACGGACTCCCGTGCCATCAATCGTCGGATAATCATTACCAAAGACACTTAATTCGCTTAGTTTGCCACTGGCAACTTTGCTAATAAACGGCATTAAGTTATTTGGAATATCATTTGGCGATTCTCCAAGTAGTCGTGAAGGATGCGCACCTATAGGATTAAAATAACGGAGACTTACAGCTTTAAATCCCGGATTAACATTAACAAAATCACGAAGAATTTGTTCAATGAATAGTTTAGTGGTGCCATATGGGTTTGTGGTATTACCAAGCGGGGCTTCTTCTTTAATTGGCATAACTTCGGGGGTGCCATAAACAGTCGCACTACTTGAGAAAATAATGTTTTTAACATCATACTCTTTCATTAATTCTAAAAGACTTAAGGTTGAATCTAAGTTATTGCGGTAATATAAAAGTGGTTTAACAACACTCTCGCCAACCGCCTTAAGTCCGGCAAAGTGAATGACAGCATCAAATTTATGTTCCTTAAACACTTTTTCTAATGCTTTCTTATTAACGAGATCAATTTGGTAAAAGGCCGGTTTAATCCCACAGATCTTTTTTATTTTATTTAAGACATTTTTTTGCGAATTTACTAAGTTATCAACAACAACAATTTCATGACCAGCTTTAAGTGCTTCAACAACGGTGTGGGAACCAATAAATCCGGTTCCGCCTGTAACTAAGATTTTCATAACTATTTGATTGCTTCTCCTAACTCTTTAGCTTTAACGAGTTCTTCTCGTTGTTCTATTTCGCCTCGTTCACCAACGCCAGCGACAGTTAAAACGTCAAATTCAGGAATATCTAATTGTCGCACCAATTCTTTAAACTCATGGATAATACCAACAAAAGTATCAGGCTTATCTTCGCTAGCAACCGCGAGCAAGATTGCTTTGGTAAACTTCAAATTTCGTTTTCTTTGCGGAAGAGTATAAGCATATAAATTATCAATAAAAAGTTTAATTGCGCCACTAAAACCCCCAAAATAAACGGGGGAGCAAAGCACTAAAACATCGGATACGTGTAAATAAGGCGCTAAGACATTAAAATCATCTTCAATTAAACTTGGTTTTCCTTTACGCCAGGCATTTTCTTTATCACGAAATGGAGAAAAATTACGGTTTGAAGCTTCGACTTTTTGAACGGCATTATCACCAACGCGCGCTCCTTTAATAAAAGAAGCAGCTAAAACAGCCGAATTGCCAGTTTTCCGAACGCTTCCTGTCACAACTAAAATATTTTTTGCCATAGTTCCTCCAAGAATAATTATAGCACATTTTAGATGGCACTTACCGAAAAAGGCAGGAAGTTATGGCCGCTTCGGTGCGCAACCGATAAATACTTTTATTATATAGACGGCTTTTTATTACCACTTATTACGATGTAAATTAGTGCTATTAGTGACCTCGTTTGCGGGTTTAAACTCGTCTTTATGACCAAAGATAATATAGCCGTAAATACTAAAATGTTCGGGAACATTTAACTCTTTTTTGATTAAAATATTTTGTTCATTGTTTGCGCCACTGATCCAACATCCGCCTAACTCTTCATAACTATCAATGGCAAGCAAGAGACTAACAATTAATCCACTGCAATTGTTATTAGCTAAAAACGAATTACTTTCGATGTTATCATCGTTAAGTACGATGATGACGTAAGGTGCTTTAGTAAATTGTCCTCCACGAACATGAAGCTTACTAATAACACTAATCTCTTCTGGTTCACTTAAAAGCAGAGTATGCATAGGTTTGCGATTTCCGGCAGTTGGCGAAACATTGGTAATACTAAGGATTTTCGTTAATACTTCTTCATTAACTTCACCTTGTTTGAAACGGCGAATACTCCGTCTTTTAAAGAGGGCGTTAAGTACTTCGTTATCCGTAATGATTTTTTCCTCTTCTTCCTTTTCAATAAACTTAGCAATGAGATCTTTTCTCGTAACAATACCAATAAAAAAGTTACGATCATCTAAAATTGGAATAAAGTTTTGGCCAAGTGAGGTTTTAATTAAGTCGTCGATCGGCGCTAAAACGCCAACGGGGGAATAATCACGAGTTCGGGAAACCTTTTTAATTTGTTGTGTTTTAGCATTTTCAAACCCGTATTTTTCTAAGTGCCAAAGCAGATCGCCAACGGTAATCGTCCCCACATAATATCCTTCTTCATCAAGCAAGGGTACACTACTATAACGGGTCGCACGAAGCGTATCTAAGCCTTGCGCAATTGTTTCTCCACTAGTTAAAAAGCATACATCTTTTTTGGGTATTAATAAGCTTAATATATTCATAATTTCGCGCCTCTATTCGCCTTATTATAACGTATTATGGTTTTAATCAGACAAAAAGTCCTTAGTAAGAGTACTGTTTTTAGCCGAGTTTTTAAGTATAAATATCCTGATTTTGCCTTTTTCGGCACTTTCCTATCTTAAAAGGATCATCATTTCACCTTGTTTTATGTTTTCTTACCATTTCACGATGGCAAAAGAAAAATGAATGTAGTAACATATAAGCATAACAACTATATAGATAGGAGATATTATGGCTATTTTTATTCGTGATGATTATAACGAAATGTCGAAAGCCGCGGCGAAACAAATCGCCAAACAAATTAAAGAAAAACCAAATTCAGTCATTGGTCTAGCGACTGGATTTACTCCCATTGGTACTTATCGCGAACTAGTGAGAATGCATAAAGAAGAAGGTTTAAGTTTTAAAGACGTAACTGCCTTTACGCTTTATGAATTTTTAGGCGAAGGGTTTGATGTTATTAAACCTTATGGTTTAGATAAATCAAGTGCGCGTTATATGCATGAAGAATTTTTCAAACACATTGATATAAACAAGAAAAATGTGCATTACTTCAATGGCTTTACTAATAACCCGTGCAAAACTTGCGCGGAATATGAACAAAAAATTGTTGAATGTGGCGGGATTGATTTACAACTACTTGGCATTGGACG
>CAYJDS010000072.1:0-4394 GCA_964369015.1 uncultured Staphylococcaceae bacterium
AACCAACTGAGCTAAAGGCCCATTTACCAACGCCTATATATAATATAACATCATCTTTTTTATTGCAAATTATTTTGACGTCTTCCCATAAATAATTGACTTGATTTAAGAAAAATTATGATATTTTGAAGAAAAAAATCGGAAACTAGCCTTTTTTTCTTCTTTAAAATTAAAATCTTGCCTACTACATTACATATTCTTTACGAACCATAATTTCATTAATGACGAATGATAATCCTTTGAAAACATTGGAGTTACCAATTGTATCTTTTTCAAAATAAGCGTGCGTAGTGTCAAGCAACGAATGAAACTTATAAAACGTCTCGCTAGTATTACTAAACTCAATTGTAAAAAAGAAAATAATCGTTGTGTTTGACTCACTTCCCGCTACTTCTGGACTTATCCCTAAAGGAATTAATTCATCTTCTTCCGGCAAATTATTATAACTATAATCAAACCTATCGGGTAGTGTGTTGTTAGAAATAAAACTATTAGCAAAGGCGGTTTTAGATGCGTCATTATCATTTTCTCCAACAACCATTGCGGCGCTGTAGATATTAATTGCTTCTGATAAATGAATTTCTTGGGGCCCACTTGAATCATAACGGAAAAATTCTTCGTGAGAAGGAGAATCATAACTTGTCATAAAAAGGGTAATATTATGATCTGCTCCGGTTGGTAAACTAGTTATTTCTAAGGCAAATGTTACACGGTAGGCGGGTTCTTCAATCAGACTAAATTCTTCTTCATCATGAAAAGAAGCCGCAACATCAATAAAATCAGTCGCATAACTCGTTGAAACAACATCGCTTAGTTCGTATCCTGCTTTTGAATAACCGCCGTCTACATTATAAGCAAAGTATTTAAGATTATATTCAAGTCCTTGATCAAGGGAAACATCCGGACCATTTACTGTCGCACTGCGGTTATGAGTAAACCAGGAAAAAGTCACATAGAAAAGTGCTGTTAACGATAGCGCTAGTGATATTATCGTTGCGAAGACTCCAACCTTCATTAATTTTGTTTTATACTTAGTACCCACTGTTAATTGTTGCCCTTCGATAGTCGGTATTATAAGCTGGGTTCCACACTGAGTTAGTCGTAGTGTAATAAGCAGTAATCGTATCACGGTTACGGAAGAAACGATATTTAGCACTTCCTCCATTTATTACCGCCTCAGTTACATTAAAGTAAATCCGTGTATTGCTAAAGGTATTCCAATTCGTCCATTTACCCGTTCCTGCATTAAATGTCGGCGTATTGTTAATATAATCAACATATTCTGTTTGTCGTCCCATATTGCTATCAAGTGAAGAAATAATCATATCAATCGATAAAATGTTAAGTTCAAATGTCGTAGGATCAACGACGTTAAAGTAGGCTTTATTAATTTTGTTATCGTCATAACTAGCACTTTCTATTTTTCCGTTTTGGCCCGCGCCAAGTAAGAATACCGCTTGACTTGTTCCACTACCTAAAAACCCATCAAAGGTCGAACTTTCAAGTTCAAAACTCACTTCCTGTTCAAAAACAGGATTGGTTGGAATCGGGTTAACTTCGGGCGGAATGGTTTGTACAAGTGGGTAATCACTTGGGGTATAAAGTAGACCATCAGTGCCGCTTTGGATTGCTAAATCACGCCAGTAATCATATTCATGATAGCTACCAAGAAAACCTGGCGACGGGTTATAAAAGTTATAAAGAATTTGAAAATTATTATCCGTACTGCCTTTTGCGGTATAACGAACGCGAAACATTACTTCATAGGTTTTATCTTTACTAACATTAAAAAACCCTGAAGATAAAAAGTTTGAAGAAAGATAAACCCAAAATCCATTTGCGCCTGCGTGATACTGTGGTCCAAAACGTAAAAAGCCGGGGGAGCCACCAGTGTAGCCCGCTAATCCTTCGTTAATAAAATATGGTGTCCCATAAAGATTTGTAGTTGGGTCGTCAATTTCTTGATAAACATGATTATATTTAAATACAACAACTTGATTACCATTGACTACTTTTGAAGATGGATTAAGGCGCATATAAGTGCGTTGGCTAGCGTCAAAGCCAGCAAATGTTGAAATGTCAATTGCTTTTTTTCGTGTTCCATTTGCATTAGTTTCACTAAAGAAATTTGCAACCGAAGCACTTTGATTAACTGCAGGAAAGGTTTTGTCTGCCGTAAGTGGCAACGCACCTAAATCAACGAATTCACTCCGTAAATTCCCATTAGCGTCATCCTTCAAGTTATCCATAAAGTTTCGGCCAATTAGTGTCGTGTAACTACGGGCCGCACGCCCTTCAATTTCAATTTTTCCATTGTTAGTGTTACTATTGCTAGTTGTACCATATAGTCCAAGATGACTTGCGGTTCCATCAAGATGACCAATAAAGAAGCCAACATAAGTTTCATGTGGTCCCGCGCCTTCGTTTACTCCGGCATGGATTGTTTTCCAGAAACCAACATTTTGATTGGTTGCAGCGATATTTACTGTTCCGTCCGCATTAACGTTAATTTGCCATCTCTCTAATGTATAAGCGACTACTTTTTCGTTTAAATAAGCATAAACTGTGGCACTTATTTGCGTGGTGTAAAATTTTCCGGTTTCCGCACTGGGTGGCGTTTTAACATTAAAACGATTTTGCGCTGAATCCCATTCAACCAGCGTATTATCATATGATTTATAATTAATGGTCAAGATTTGTCCGTCGGTCGCGGTAACGGTTGTCTTATTATTTGTGATTGTGAAATATTTGCGATCACTAGATAGTGTTAGCCCAAGCGAAGCTGCTTCGGTTTGTAAAAGTGGGGCAAGAGGATTGGTGGAACGTAGGCCACTTGGGTTATTACTTCTTCCTACTTTAACAAGCGGACGGTTTAAGATAAAATTTTTAATTGAACCTTCAATCCCAACATAACCAAACATTCCGATATCATTTGTGTGCGATCCTTCAACCGTTAAATTAGTAATGGTATAACCCATGCCGTTAAATTGACTAATAAAGGGGGTATCTTCCGTGCCAATTGGTAAAAGATCATCCTCACTCCAAGTAAATGAAGCCCCAAGACTAAAATATGTGTTTGCACTAAAGACTCCTAAAACATTTAATTTTTGAAGATTTCGTAATTGATCCGAATTAGAAATAATGTAGGGTGAGGCAACTGTCCCGTTCCCGCTTTGGAAATTTTCACTAAACGAACCAGTATTATAATCGACAACATTATCGTACAGATTATTATAAACATAGGCTGCGTAAGAAAGACCGACGGCCGTAGTTAAAGAAAGGAGGACATTAATAATTAATAAGAAAATAGTGTGTTTGCGACTACTTTTCATAATTATGCCGCAAATGGCATCAGGCTAAACTCAGTATAGAGTTGAAACCTAATCCCCGCTTTCTTTGTTTGTGTGCCCGAGAGTTGTTCAGTTTTTAAAAAATTATAAAACGCCAGTGGATCAGGCCGTAGTAAAACTAAAATACTTTTGGCAAAGTGCGTTTCGTAAAATGTAGCTTGCGCTGGATCAACCGCAATTTCATAAGAATTGAAGTTACTTGTCCCTTCGGAAAAATAAACCGGATTTGTTCCGTCAAAAGCATTAAGCGGTTTATTTTCCAGTTCGCTTAAATTAGCAGAAGCCGCATAATCCAAAGGACTTGCGACATTGTTATTAACTAATAAGTATTGAAATGTATATAAATCAAAATCAACCGCCGGACTACCATTATATGGTTGTTGGGTCATTGAGAGGCGAACATAGGAAAATTCAATGGTCGTATGGGCCCGTAATTCAAGGACATAACTTGGTAAAATCGCAGCATTAAGGGCATGTTCATCAAGGACCATACTCGTGAGATCGACTTGGCCAAAATTATTTGTAAAACTAAAGGCAATTGCTTGATTAGTAGAATTAACTTCGTCAATTACCGGGGCATAGTTTGGGGCACTATCAACCGTGGTTGCGGGGAGGTTTGAAATTACTTGGCGGTGATAAATACCGGCATCTAATTCAAATTTTCCTTCTCCCGTCTTAATTGTTACTCGCTCAACGTGTTCATTAGTTTTGATCCACGCCATCGTAAAAGAGGTCATCGTAAAGGCACTTAGAAAGAGGGATAATAGACTAACAATAATACGTACTGTCCTTTTCATCAACGGATAAAATAGCCTCCTACCTATCTTTATTCGGTAACTGGCTGTCTATTAAATAAGACCCTATAGCTTTGCGTCACTAGATTACTCTAGCTTTGCTTTTTACACTTCATATTATAAATCGCACGCTAAATTTGTCAATCATTATTGCTATTATTTTGTCTTTAAAAAATAGAAAACCTAATACCTTTTAGCGTCTTTTTCTTAACTCAACTATATTCCTATATTTTTTTAAAAAGGCAGTAAA
>CAYJDS010000073.1:0-4283 GCA_964369015.1 uncultured Staphylococcaceae bacterium
ATAACAGATCCATGGTAAGGATCAGTTGCTAGTTCGATTCTGGCAGGGGGCACCAGTTTAATCTTTAATTGGTAGTGAAAAACCGCCAAAAACAACGAAAATCCGCTCGAAATGGGCGATTTTTATTAAAATAAGGCTGTTTTTGAAGAAGTGATATTCTTCAAGACAGCCTTTTTTCTTTGTTCTAAAAGTGAAAATATGGTTTCGATACAATGTGGCGAACCACAATTTTAAAATCGATACAATGTGGCGAACCTAATTAGAAACATAATAATCTAAAGTTTTGTTTCCATTGCCAACACGTAATTCAATTGATTCTTCTAGGATTGATTTAATGACAATGTTAGAGGAACATATTAATAAAACAACAGGAGGAAAGAAAAGTGAATGATATTATCGTTTCAGTTATATGGTGAAAGTATAACAATGCTGATTAGATTAATTATTGATTGCTTTCCCAGTGTTTTCTAACTAAAAGATGTCACCAAGATGTGACCAAAAAAGTCAACATTTGCGATGCAGATATTTTTATAAAATAATGTTGAAATAATATGCAAATAATATGCCAAACATGGTATAATTATGTCATATTAAAATTAATAAAGGACAAGAATCTATGCTAGGAAAAGAAACGGAAAAAATTGAATTCAAGAAAAGTACATCCGAATTAAAAGAAGCGCTTTGCGATATAGGAGCGATTTTAAATAAGCATGGCGGAGGAACATTATATTTTGGGGTCAATAACTCTGGAGATATTGTTGGTCTAGTAGTTGGAAAAGACACCTTGAGATCTATTTCGAGAAAAATATATGAGTTTATTAAACCAACCCCGATAATCAGTGTTGAAGAACTTGTTCAGAATAATCTTTCATACATTAAAGTTTCATTCACTGGCACAGAAAGTCCCTATGCTGTTAATGGTGCCTATTACTACCGTGTGTCAGACGAATCTCGTGAAATGACTAGAGTGCAACTAAAAGAACTATTCCTCGAAAATGTATATAAGGAAGCAGATTGGGAAAACGCATTAAGCGATAATGTTTTAAATGATGTTGATGAACAACTGCTAAAAAAGGTTTATAATTTTGGATTAATTAAAGGTAGGTTTACCGAACCGTATAGTTTAAAAGAGGTTATGTTAAAGAAACTCGGTTTGCTTATCGATGAAAAATTGACTAATGCTGGAAAAGTATTGTTTTCAAACGCGCAACCAATAAAACTGAAGATGGCAGTTTTTGCTACCGAAGAAAAAATAACCTTTATTGACATGGTGCAATTCGACGGCAATATTTTCGAATGCATCGACGAAGCGATGATGTACATTAAAAAGCATATGAATTGGCGTGTGAGTTTTGGAGGAATTCAAAGAGAAGAAATTCCCGAGATTCCTGTTGAAGCTTTAAGGGAAATCATTGTCAATAGTTTTGTCCATGCCAAATATGCGCATATGGATATTTATCATGAAATTGATGTTTTCCCTTCGAAAATTACGATTTTTAACCCGGGACACTTACCTTTGAATCTTGATCCGATTGAATTCGCGACAAATAACGACGAATCCAAGTTTAGAAATCCGAAAATAGCAAACATCCTCTATAAGACTAATACAATTGAAGCGTTTGCGACTGGCTTTGCAAGAACGTTTGCCGAATGTAAAAAAGCAAATGTTAAATACAGTTACCAAAACAAACTTCATGGTTTTGAGTTTACTTTTCACCGTGATAATAATATGACAAATAATGTGACGCCACCTGTCATATTAAATATGAATGAAACCGAAAAAGCGGTGTATGATCATTTATTAGTGGAACCATATTGCACAATCGAAGACATTGCCATTAAAATAGGTAAGAGTTGGCGAACTACAATCCGAACCTTTAAAGACCTTCAAGATAAGGGGATAATTGAACGTGTAGGCAGCAAAAAGACAGGATACTGGCGAGTGATCAAATGAACGCAAACAAATTCAGTGAATCCGTTTTAAAAGACGCATTGATTTAACCCATCGTATCTAAGCGATACACGCCCCTGGATAATGAAAGCAGGGCAACTGCTTTAAGGTTTTCATAAAAATAAGATATGAATAAAGTTTTAATTTTCTTAGTGTTTTAAGTGTTTTGTGCCATAAATATTACATTAATAATATTAACTACAATTAGAAAAAATAAAGATAAATGAAAGTTTCTAATGATCTAATTGATTATAAGAAAAGAATCGAAATTAGAAGCACAAAGATAAGAAGAATAGTGCCAATAATCAGTGTTTATAATGTCTTAAATGGGAAAATAGTTTACGTGCATAGGAAACAGATATACTTTTATAGGAAAGTATGGTTAAATTAGGAAAGGAATTAAAAAGGGCGTAAAAAATGGAAATAATTAATACAAAAAGATTGAAATTAAGACCATATAGAATTGAAGATATCGATTATGTTCATTTGTATGCTTCAGATATAGAAATCGTGAAGTATATGCCTTTTGGTCCCAACACCTATGAAGAAAGTCAAAACTTTGTCTCTCACGTAATTAACGATTATTATGCAAAAGATCCAATTGAGCATTTAGAATATGCAATAGAACTAGAAGGGCAAATGATTGGTGGCGTGTCTATATGTATTGACTTTGAACATAAGACAGGCGAAATGGGATGGGTATTGAATCCAAAGTATCACAATAAAGGCATAATGACAGAAGCAGCGGAATCTCTAATAAATTATGCTATTAAGCGCTACAATCTTGTAAAAGTTATTGCCAAATGTGATTCTAGAAATATTGCTTCACAATGCGTTATGTTAAAAATTGGTATGACATTAAGAGGTGTTGAAGAAGGGATTAAAATAGAAAAAAAGACAGGATTATATGAACTTGATAAACTTGTTTTTGAATTAGATATTTAACAATTCAATAATATAGGTTTGTGCAACCGTCAGTGGGTAAATGACATACCTACATAGAAAACTGCTATACCTCTATGGGTAATTTGGGGAAGTTTCAAAAATACTGTATAAAATAACTTATTTTAAACTTAGTATCTGCTATTAATGTTCTATAATTTAAACGGAAGAAGAAAATGTTATGAAAATTATTGAGTTTTATACTTCAAAAAATAAAGAGCATTGGTTATCAGAAATTCAAAAATGTAAATGGGAAGCTGGCCAATATTTACATCACTTATTAAAAGAAAGAAAACTTAAAGAACTAGTGGGTACAAACACAAAAGTTCTAATGCTAATTAATGGTACCGAACTAATATCTTTTTGTACTTTTGCGGACAAAGACGACATTCAACCAACGGATCTAACTCCTTGGATTGGTTGGTTATATACCTTTCCTCAACATCGTGGGAATCATTATGCCGGCAAATTATTTGAATATGCAGAAGCGAGTGCCAAAAAGGAAGGAATTGAAAATATTTATCTTTCCACTAATCATGTCGGATTATATGAAAAATACGGTTATAAGTTCTTACAAATTATGAAAGATATTGATGGTGAAGATTCTAGAGTATACGTTAAAAAATTATAGCGAAATTGTTTACCTTGTATTTAACACAAAAAGCACTCGAAAAACCGCCCTTATTTATACCGTCAATAATGCATTTTATGAAGTCTTAACTGGGCGTGTATATACCCTCTATGGGAAACTGCTACACTTTTCTGGGCGTTTCTGGTCGTAGTGAAAAAGGCACTATAAACAGCCTCTTTGAAGAGTGAAAATAGAACATGATTACAACAAAAACAGGGGCTGTTGCAAAACCTTTAAATAGACAATGGCTAATTTGGAATATGAATATTTTAATGTTGTATCGCCAAGATTATCAATTGAGACACAAATATATCTATTTTGGATGGAAAAGAATATTTAAGGACATAATTCTTTATTTATATTAAGAACGGAACACTATTGTTGGTGGAATTTATGGTAAAAAAGTGACGTAAATTGACGTAGATAATTTCTTAAAAAACAATATCTCGTAAGATGTGGTAAGATTTGGTGGAAAATCGACCTATGAGAACTAAGGAAATAGGACGAAATAGGATATTATACGATGTGGTAAGATGTGGTGGAAAGTCAGCTCCGTCCTGGCAGGGGGGCACCATAACCCGAAAAAGTCGCATTCTATGCGCTTTTTTTATTTGTCGGACGTAGATTTGATGTAGATTTGATGTAGATTGAAATTGAGAGCCGCTTAAAATACAGTAAATAACGTTGTTTATTAACAAATTTTAAACAAATTATTATGAAAAATGAAGAAGGTAAAAGTCAAGACCGGATTAAATTATT
>CAYJDS010000074.1:0-4235 GCA_964369015.1 uncultured Staphylococcaceae bacterium
GGGTGGTTATCGTATTCTTCTTTAAGTCTTTGGTATTCTTCAGTTAAGGCTTTATGTTTAATATTATCTAAAACATTCTTAGTTATTTCTTTTTGTCGTTCTTTTAATATTTCTTCGCGTTCAAGTAAAAAAGGATCATTAAACACTAAATCTTTGGCTTTAAAATATTCTGTAATTAGTGCGTCTTCACTTAAAGCGTTTTTAAGAAGCGTTAAGGCTTCATTAATATTATTCACTAACAAGTTCTCCAAAGAGCGCAAAGGTTTTTGCAACATTTATCTTGACCTGAACGATTTGCCCAATTAAAGATCGGGGGCCGTTAAAATGGACAACTTTATCACTTTCGGTATATCCACTTAAGACTGACCGGTCTTTCTTACTCGCACCATCCACTAAAACAGTCACGACTTTATCAACATAAGTTTTTGCGTCTTCTGCGGTTTGATTATCAACTAAAACTTTTAGACGATTAAAGCGGTCACTCTTTTGGGCAGCACTAACATTATCGACCATTTTCGCCGCTGGTGTGCCAACTCGCGGAGAATAAATAAAAGTAAAAGCACTAGCGTATTTTACCTTATCCACTACATCAAGTGTCGCTTGAAATTGCTCTTCAGTTTCGTTTGGAAAACCGACGATAATATCAGTTGTAAGGGCAATACCGGGCATTTTTGTCCGTAATTTGCCGACTAAAGTTAAATAATCACTGATAGTATACCGTCTGCCCATTAGGCGTAATATTTGATCATTTCCACTTTGCAAAGGTAAATGAATTTTCTTCATGATGTTATCGTACTTACTTATAACTTCAATCATTTGATCATCAAAATTCCACGGATGACTAGTAATAAAACGCAGCCGCGGAATACCGAGTTTTGCGACCTCTTCTAATATATAACTAAACGTTGTCCCGTCTTTTAAATCACGGCCGTAAGCATTAACATTTTGCCCAACAAGCGTTATTTCTTGGTAGCCCGAGGCAATAAGAATCCGACATTCGTTTAAGATGTCACTTGGTTTTCTTGAACGTTCCTTCCCGCGCGTATAAGGAACTATGCAGTATGTACAAAACTTATCACAGCCAAATGTGATATTCACAAACGCTTTATGTTGGGCAATCCGTGTAACAGGAACGTCTTCATAGATGGTAATATCTTCACTAGTAACATCTAAGACTTTTTTGCCGTGTTCAAGCCGTAACTCAAGTAATCCTAAAAGCTTATGAATACTATTAGTGCCCATAAATATATCAACCTGCGGATAAGATTTCCGTAATTTTTCTAAGGCGCTTTCTTGTTGAATCATACACCCAGAAACGATAATAATTAAATCTTTATTGTTTGTTTTAAGTGCTTTAAGATTCCCCACTTGACCAAAAAGTTTTTGTTCAGCGTTTTCGCGAATTGCACATGTATTTAAAATAATAACCGCTGCTTCATTAATATCTTCAGTCTTTGCCATTTTGGCTGCAGTTAAAAGCCCGGCCATAGATTCTTCGTCCCGAATATTTGCTTGGCAGCCAAAAGTGCGAATCAAAAATTTCTTGCCACTTAATTTCTCACTAACATGCTTAGGAATATCAAGCGTAAAACATTCGTAATCAATCCGTTGCGGCCGTCTGTTCCGCGCTTTAAGCATCGAAGGAAGGTTTTCAATAATACTATTGCTCATCTTTTTCCCATATTTCATATATTGGCGTAATCTTTTTGGTTTGGAAGCTAACTTCGTCAATTTCAAGCATTACCGCACTAAGTTGCGTATCATCGTCATCATTATCATAGTTAAACGGAATCTTTTTGTCGTACCACATCTTATTAATGACTGAGGTTCGTTCAGCACCGATAATGCCGTTATAAGCCCCCGTCATGCCAACGTCACTAATATACGCCGTCCCTTTAGCTAAAAGACGTGCGTCCCGCGTTTGAACATGCGTGTGCGTTCCTAAAAGCGCACTGATGCTACCATCTAACTCCCATGCCATTGTCATTTTTTCAGCAGTCGCTTCCGCGTGATAATCAACAATATGAATAGTTTTAGGATTATTAATTAAAAGCATTTTTAGACCCGCTAAAGGACTTGTAATTACTTCCTTCATAAAAGCTTGGCCAAGAATATTTGTTACCCGAATGGGGACACCATTTTTTGTTTTTACAACTATCGATCCGTGTCCGGGGTAATTTTCAATTAAATTAAGCGGACGAACAACATTATGAACATGCGGCAAATAACGCCGAATTTCGTCGCGATCATCAAAGTGATTACCAAGGGTAATAACATCAATCCCAAGATTAATTAACGCTTCATAATGTTTTTTACTCAATCCTCGCCCATGAGTAGTATTTTCGCCGTTAGCGATTACTAAATCAAAATTATGTTCCGCTTTAAGCTTAGGCAGAAAATGGGCGAGAGTATCCCGCCCAGCTTTTCCGACTATATCTCCAATGAATAAAATCTTGACCATTATTTTGCAATATCAGTTGCCCGGAATTCCCGAATAACTGAAACTTTGATTTGGCCTGGATAAGTCATTTCGTTTTCAATTTTTTCCCGAATATCCCGGACCATTTTGCTAACCATGATGTCGTCAACTTTGTCTGGTAAAACCATAACGCGGACTTCACGCCCTGATTGCATTGCGAAACTTGTTTGGACGCCATCAAATGATTTACAAATTGTTTCCAACTGTTCAAGTCGCTTGACGTAATTTTCTAACGTCTCAGTTCTTGCTCCCGGTCGCGCTGCACTTAATGTATCCGCGGCAATCACGAGTTGACTATAAATAAAGCGTGATTCATTGTCACCGTGGTGACTTTCAATCCCGTCAATAACGTAATCAGGTTCGTTATATTTTTTGGCTAGTCGGGCCCCGACTTCAACGTGACTTCCTTCAACTTCAAAGTCTTGGGCTTTCCCAATGTCATGGAAAAGACCCGCTCTTTTAGCTTTCGTAACATCAAGTCCTAACTCCGCGGCCATAATGCCACAAAGGTGAGCGACTTCAATACTATGTTTAAGGGCGCTTTGACCGTAACTTGTTCGGTATTTAAGTCGACCAATAAAGGGAATCATTTCTTTATGAACGTTAGGAATACCGAGTTCTGCTAGTGCATCTTTACCTGCTTTTAAAATAACTTCGTCTAATTCAGACTTCGCTTTAGCAACAACTTCTTCAATCCGACTTGGTTGAATTCGGCCGTCTTTTACTAATGTTTCAATTGTTCGGCGCGCAGTTTCGCGGCGAATTGGGTCAAAACATGAAACGGTAATTACTTCGGGAGTATCATCAATTAAGATATCAACTCCGAGTAATTGTTCGAGTGAACGAATATTGCGGCCTTCACGACCAATAATTCGTCCTTTCATTTCGTCACTTGGCAGCGAGACTGCACTGACAGTTCGTTCCGTTGTTACTTCTTGCGAATAACGAGCAATTGCATTTGCTAAGATATCACGTGCGGCGTCACTTGCATTTGTCTCCGCTTCATCAACTTTGTTTTTAATGTAAAGGGCGAGTTCTTTTTCTAACTTTGCGTTCACTCTTTCATATAACTCAGTCCGGGCGTCACTAACACTCATTTGGGCAACTTTTTCGAGTTCATTAATAATTGAATCGACTTTTGCTTGCCAATCTTTTTTAACGTCTTCAACTTCTTTTAATTTAGCCGCGACGTTGTTGGTCCGATCATCCAGTGATTGTTCTTTGCTATGAAGTAATTGATCACGGCGTTCAATCCCTTTTTCACGATCGTTTAGTAATCTCTCTAATTCGAGAATTTGTCCTCGTCTTTCTTTACTTGCCTTTTCTAGTTCTTGTTTTCCTTCACTTACTAGTTGTTTAGCATCAAGTTCAGCATTTTTAACAATGTGTTCTGCTTTAATTTCCGCTTCTTTAACAGTTTTTTCCGATTTTTTAAATGCTTCCTTAGCTTTAAAAATAGGAATTAAGAAAAATAAACCAACCCCGCCTCCGAGGCCAAGAAGAAAGAACAATACATAATAAAGAATTTCCATTTTTTGTTCCTCTTTTCTTTTATATTTTTTAAATGTATTTTTTACCGTAAATAAAAATTTACAGTAACCTAGACAACTATAGTTTCATCATCAATATTTAATTAAAAAGTATGTATTTACAAAAAAGATTAATAACCTAACTTGTTGTTTAGGTGAATGCAGTTTCCCGCATTCAAATTATAGCAATTTTTTCATATAAATAAAAAGGATTACATTTATTTACT
>CAYJDS010000075.1:0-4230 GCA_964369015.1 uncultured Staphylococcaceae bacterium
GTATAGAACCTAAATTGCTAGATTAATAAATATAAACTTGCACAACCGCCATGATCAATTAGTGGGTAAAAGATTATTTAAATAAATGAATGAATAGTTTTTCCTAAAAATAAATGTCACAAAAAGTGTTAGATAACCACGTCTAATAACACGGACAAAATGGCTCCTGTTTTGTTGATAAACATGGTAATTTTTGATATAATTATTAATAAGAATGAAGCAAGAAATCAAATTTGCATCAAACTAAATAAGCGTGATTTTAAGCGAAATAAAAAACAATTAAAACTCTTCTCTTTCTTAAAAACAGTTAATACAATGGAGGCCTAGACAATGAATGATTTTAGCACCTATAAACGAATCGATGAACCCGATAAATACGAAAAAGCAGAAAATTGGGAAGTTGCAACTGGACTTCAAGCCGTGGACGGATTGAAACCTTCAAGTTATTTAATTGAATTAGCGCAAAAAAATATTGAAGGTGAACTAACAATTGAAGAAATTAAAGGATTATTAAAAAGTTATTACGCCGCAAAACCTGAAAAAACAATTGAGGAAGAACAGGAAAAGGAGGCAGACACAGTTTCTACAAACATTGCTAAAATTTTGACAGAAAAAACTTTTGCACTCAGCCCTGTAGAGTATATTGATATACACAAACGGCTTTTTAGCGAGGTATTCGCACATGCCGGCGCATTGCGTACCTATAATATAACCAAAAGTGAATGGGTTCTTAATGGTGATACCGCTCATTATGCAAGTGCAACGATTTTAAAAAATGCGCTCGAGTATGATTTTGAAAAAGAAAGAAAGTTCAATTATAGTGGCCTGTCTAAACGACAAATAGTTGAACATATTGCAGAATTCACCACAAGTATTTGGCAAATTCATCCATTTTCTGAAGGTAATACCAGAACAACTGCCGTTTTTATTATTAAATATTTACGCTCACTTGGCTTCACTAATCTTACTAACGTTTTATTTGCTGAAAACTCTTGGTATTTTAGAAATGCGCTTGTGCGCACAGCATCAACCAATGTTGTTGAAGGAATCTACCCAGACAGAATTTATCTTGATCGGTTCTTTTCTAATTTACTACTAGGCGAGAACAATCCTTTACGAAATCGTGATTTACGGGTTGGCAATAAAAAAACATCACTATAAAACAGCTTCAACTAAAATAAAAGAACTCCTTATCTAGGTAACTCGTTTAATGGAATATAAAGTATGATTTGACGTATAAAATGTTATTATGAAATTGTAGTTATTACTGAGATGCTAATAAAACAATAGGAAGTGAGGTTATATTCACATGGCAAAAAAAATAAAAGTTAGTATCATTAATCCTTCAACATTAAAGCTTGAAGAAAAGGGTGAAATCGGTGACATCATTGATCTTGCCGAACTTCAAAAAGTTGATAATTCGTTTATCTTAGACGCCATTAACAGCGCTAAGGACGTTACATATAACGCCCAACTTCAGTCCGTTATCGCCCAACAAGAAGCGAATAAGAAGCTTGCGCTAGCAGAACTCGAGAAAAAACTTAATAGTGACTTTACGGCCTTAGAACGAGAAAAAGAAAAATTAACGCTGCTTGTTTCTTCTTTTGACGATAAGCTAAATAGTGAGAAAACAACGGCAAAAGCGACCTTAAATGCGGAATTTGCAATTGAAAAAGCAAAACTAGAAAATAAAATCGCAGAGCTCGACCGCTCCCTCGACAACCAAAAGAAACTCATTGCGCTTGAGACCGAACAAAAGAAAGACGCTGAACTTAGTAAGAAGGTTGATGAATATAAAAATGTTCTCAGTGAAAAAGAGCAAACAATTCTTAAACTTAAGTTTGAACTCGAACAGGCAGAAAATATTAAGAAGTTAAATGAACAAACCTTAAAGAATGAATTCGAAATTAAAATCAAAGGGATTGAAGTTGAACGCGACTTCTATAAAGATCTTAAAGCCAAAGCATCTACAAAAATGGTTGGCGAATCTTTAGAACAACATTGTGAATTAGAGTTTAATAAATTACGGGCAACCGCTTTTCGCAATGCTTACTTTGAAAAAGATAATGACGCGAAAAGTGGCAGCAAAGGGGACTATATTTTTAGGGATTACGAAGAAGACGGAACTGAAATTGTTTCCATTATGTTTGAAATGAAAAATGAAATGGAAACAACGGCAACTAAACATAAAAATGAAGACTTCCTTAAAGAACTTGATAAAGACCGAAGAGAAAAAGGGTGTGAATACGCCATTTTAGTTTCACTTCTTGAAAGTGATAATGAACTATATAACCAAGGAATTGTCGACGTTTCCCATCGTTATCCGAAGATGTACGTGATTCGGCCGCAGTTCTTTATTCCAATGATTAGCTTACTGCGTGATTCTGCACGTACTGCAACTGAAACAAAACGCCAACTCGCCGAAATAAAAGATCAAAACCTTGATATTACCAACTTTGAAGAAAACCTTTTGGATTTTAAAGCAAAGTTTTCAGTAAATTATCAACTCGCGAGTAATAAGTTTAAAAAAGCGATTGAAGAAATCGATAAAACCATTGATCATCTTAATAAAACTAAAGAAGCCTTATTGTCTTCTGAAAATAATCTTCGCTTAGCGAATAACAAAGCTGAAGACTTAACAATTAAAAAACTAACCAGAAATAATCCAACGATGAAAAAAGCCTTTGATGACTTAAAGGATGATGAAAGTTAAAGCATAATGGACCCTAACGCTTTTATAGTCATTGCAATAATTGTCTTCGTTTTTGTTGTTATTTTAGTTCCCAAAAAGAGCAAAGGACAAAAAGGCGAATATGAGGTAAGCAAAACTTTAGGCAAAAACATTGACGGAAGACAATATATTATTAACAACATAATAATTGTTAACGAAGGGAAATCAAGTCAAATAGACCATATTCTCATTAAGAAAACCGGCATTTTTGTTATTGAAACCAAAAATTATTCAGGACAAATATATGGCGGGGAAAATCAACGCGAATGGACTCAAGTGCTGCAATACGGAAAAGTTAAGAACCAGTTTTACAATCCAATAATGCAGAATAAAACCCATATTTATGCGTTAAGTAAAGTGCTTGTTCTTAAAGATTGCTATTTTTCAATAATTGTTTTTCCTCAAGCCCAATTAATGACTGATGTTATGCCTTGGGTTGGTAATATTGGAACTATGAACAATATAATTAACGGACAATATCGAGAAATATTTACATCCGAGGAAATCTTCTTAATTTATCAAAAATTGCTTGATTTTAAAACTAATCCTCGTGTTAGCGAAAAAGATCATATTACTTCAATTAGACATATGAAAAGAAACATTAATAATAACCTTTGCCCACGATGCGGAAAACCCCTAGTAAAACGAAGCAGTGCATATGGTACTTTTTATGGCTGTTCTGCTTATCCTTCATGCACATTTAAAATGAAAGAATAATTTTTCTTATTTAAGCTTTTTAATCTCGTCTTTATTTTTACTAGGAGCAATTTCTTTTGGTTTATCCTTAGCTTTTGGCTCTTTGCTTTTAACATCCGTGTCCACAACCAGCTTTGCGGCTTCTTTTTGCTCTTCAAGCGCAGCATACTTTAAATGAAAATTGTGTTTCCGGATTGTTTTCTCATTTTGGCTTTTATAGATTTCTTCAAGTTTTGCCCGCAATTCTTCACTTTCAACTTCAGGAACTAAACTTAACACTTCTTTTAACTGTTTATTAATGATTTTAACAATTAATGAGTCACCTTTTTTAAATTCTTCAATATCGTAATAAAAGGCGTTTCTAATAACTGCCATTCGGTTATTAATGATTTTAAGGACGACATCTGAAACGATAGAAAAGATAAACCCAAAAATCATTAAGAGTGTCATTAGTAAATCAATAAGCGTAACCGTTGCAGCATTTTGGACGAGGTTAACAATTGAAAGGGTAATCAGAATAATTCTAATCGTCCGTTTAACCCATTTAATACTAACGCGGACAATTTTGCGGGTTTCGCGTTGTTCTTTCGTATAAAACTCACGCAAGGTTGATAATTGGAACACTAAGTCGCTGACCGTAAGAATGAGCAAAATAATATTAATTGCAAGATAGCCCATTTGTAAAATAAGGCGATAAGTAACATAGGCAATATAAAAGGATTGGTTAATAATATCAAGAACACTGACGGTTTTTTTAACAAAATCAAGGGTGTCAAGGGTTGCACTTTTTGTATATTTAATAT
>CAYJDS010000076.1:0-4136 GCA_964369015.1 uncultured Staphylococcaceae bacterium
CCGGCGGAATTGGTGGTGTCCATCGCGGTGCGACCACAACATTTGATATTTCAAGCGACCTTGACGAATTAGCGCGCACGAACGTTACCGTTATTTGCGCGGGCCCGAAAGCCATTCTTGACTTACCCTTAACTTTGGAATACTTAGAAACAAAAGGAGTTCCTGTTTTAGGATACAAAACGAGCAAAATGCCACTATTTTATACAATGAGCCCGACCTTAAACGCGCTTTATAATCTTGAATCTGTTCCTGACTTAGCGCGCGTTGTTAAAGCTCAACACGACTTAAAGTTAGAAAGCGGGATTCTCGTTGTTAATCCAATTCCTAAAGAACATGAAATTCCTTATTCAGAAATCGAAGCGGTCATTAACGAAGCAATTCGGTTAATGAAGATCGAAGGTGTAAGTGGCAAAGAAGAAACGCCGTTTTTGCTTGCTAAAATAAGTGAACTCACAAAATCACGTAGTTTAGAAGCAAATAAAGCCCTTATTTTAAATAACGCCAAACTTGGCGCACTGCTTGCGCGAGAAATAACGGAGTAGTTCTTATGAAAATGAAAGGACAATTAGGGCTTGCCTTAAAGAAAATGATGGTTACGACGAAGTTAGATGAAATAAGTGTGATTAATCTAACCAAAGAATGCAATGTTAATCGGCAAACCTTTTATTATCATTATCGGAATATTTATGATCTCTTAACTTGGGTCTTTTTAAACGAAGAAATCGAAAAACCGACGAATGACGAATTAGAAGAAGCAATCTTAATTGCGATGCGTTACATTAAAACAAATAGAGACTTTTTAACTAACACGCTCCAAAGCGCTGCTAAAGACTTAGTGCGGGCGTTCTTGTTTAATTATTTTTATAACATTAATCTCCTTTATCTAGCTAAGGAAGACACGGAAGCAAAGTTAGACATAAAAGAACGTAAATTATTAGCGCAAGTGTATGGGGAAGGAATTGCCAGTAGTTTGATTGCTTGGATTGAAGAAGAAATTGCTTACTCTGAAACTGAATTTGTCTTAATTCTTTTGCAATTCTTCAATGAATTCCCACAAAACGCACTTAAAAGTAAAGGAGAAACCAATGCATAGTTTCGATTTAAACTTAGTAACTAAACTTTATTTTGGTGTTGATCGTCATTTAGAAAGCGGCAAAATTCTACAAAGCTTTGGTGCAAAAAACGTTTTAATTCTTTATGGCCAAAAGTCAGCCGTAGAAAGTGGACTTTTAGAAAGTGTCACCGAACGGTTAGACGAAGAAAAAATTGATTACGTCCTTTATGGCGGAATAAGCGCTAATCCAGAAATTATTCATGTTCGGAAAGCTAAAGTAATTGGTAAAGAATACAATATTGATTATATTCTAGCCGTTGGTGGCGGGAGCGTTATTGACGTTGCTAAAGCGGTCGCCGTTGCGTTTAATTATGATGGTGACGAGCTTGATTTTAATAAACGACTTAAAGTACCGGAGAGTGCTCTTCCCCTTGGTGTAATCTTAACCCACAGTTCCGCGGGCAGCGAAATGTCACCAAGCTGTGTTATTAGTGAAGCAGCAAGCCACTTTAAACAAGGCTTTAGAAGTGACCTTGTCCGGCCTAAGTTTGCAATTCTTAATCCCGAATTAACTTATTCAGTCTCGCCTTACCAAACCGCCGTCGGGATAGTTGATAGTTTTATGCATTCACTGGAACGTTATTTTAATGAAAGTGATGATATTTCTTTAAGTGACCGTTTCGCGGAAGCAATCTTTATTACCTTAAAAGAAGCCGCGGAAGTTCTTATTAGTGATCCTTATGATGAGGTGGCGCGCGCTAACGTCATGCTAGCAAGCACTTTTAGTCATAACGACATTACGGGGCTTGGCAAGAAAGTAACAATGCCAGCGCACGCGCTTGAACACGCTTTAAGTGCCCTTTATCCATCGATTGCCCATGGCCACGGTCTTGCCGTGATCTATCCGGCCTGGCTACGTTTTAATTTTGAAGAACTTAAATTTAAATTAGACCGCCTTGCCCGGGTTGTTTTTAATAGTAATTTGCCAGAAGTCGCCTCCAACGCGCAAGTCGCAATTCGGGATTTAAGTGACTTATTTATGAAAATGGGCTTAAGTTTAAGTTTGCGAAGTTTAGGGGTTAAAGAGAGTGACTTAGAAGTGCTTGCAAACATTGTTAGCGAAAACGGGCAAAAGAATGTTTACCATACGATTAAACCTTTAACAAAAAATGATATAATAGCAATCTATGAAGATTGTTATTAAAGGAGACCAAAAATGAAAAAAGAAGATTTTTTAAGTTTATTAGTTTACATGTTAATGCTTGTTGTCGCATTAGTGATTGGTTTACAAATTATTGGACCAGCGATTGATGATTTAGGACTTATTTCGAACTTTGAACGATACGGGTTTGCGATTTTAAATATCGTTATTGGCCTAGTTTTAAATGTAATTCTTTTTGAACTTGGTCATGTTGTCGGCGCACTTCTTGGCGGATACAGTGTCATCAGTGTTAATATTTTAGGCCTTGCTTATTACAAAACAAATAGTGGCTGGAAGTTTAAGTTACGGCGGTTTGAAGGGTTAACCGGCCAAACGACAATTATTGCCAAAAAAGAAAAAACCAAACCATACTTATATTTATTTGGACCAACGATAATGGTAGTTTTAGAACTTGTCATTGGCCTTATTATCTTTTTTGCAACCCCGAATACAATGATGGTTCACCACGGCGCGCTTATTGTTGCCGGAGTCGGGGCGATGCTCTTAATTTACAATATTATGCCTTTTAAACTTGATAACTTTACGGACGGATATTATATTGTTGCCTTAAGCAAGAAAATTAATGTTGCCGCTTATAATGAACTAATTCGGATTGAGTCCCTTATTTATAACAATGAAGAAATTACCGAAATTAAACAATTTGATGATGTGACAACGATGACTGCCCGCGTTAGTTCCTATTCCCTTTATGCATTAATTGATGCGAAGAAGTGGGACGAAGCGTTAACTTTGATTGCTAAACTTGAAGCAAACGCTAGTAAAATCGAAGAAGAATTCATCGGTCGCATTAAAGCCCAAAAGCTTTACATTTATTTATTAACCAAAGCACACGAATCAGTGTCTAATTATTGGTTTAACGAATTAAGTGCGGCAGACCGTAAGTTTATTAGTAATGACTTAACGTTAGAAACAATGCGGGGTTATCTCCTTTATAGTGGCCTCGTCACTAAAAGTCGCAGTGAATGTGCCTTTGTTCTCAACCGCGCGCCCAAAGCGCTTAAAAATCGCCTTAATGATTACCGTAAAGAAGCAGAAATCAAACTCTTTAGTGAAGCCTTTGAACAAATTGTTAAAGAACCAGAAAACGTTGACTTAAGTTTGCCGGAATTAAAATAACTAATAAAAAAACACCACAGACAATTTAAAGCTTAAGTGGTGTTTTTCTTTACTTACTTTTTAACAGGATTATTTTTACTTAATTGATCACGAATTTCGCGTAAGAGTAAGACTTCTTCACTTGGCACAGGTTCTGGTTCAACAACTGGTTCCGCGGCTTCTGCAGCCAAAGCGTCGCCCGCTGCTGCTTCCTCAGCTTTTCTTTTTTCTTCCGCTAACATTTTTTCTTTTAAAAGTTCAGCTTGTTTAGTTAAAGTATTCATAACCTTAACCATAAGGAAAAGCGCGAAGGCAATTAAAAGAAAGTTAATGATTGCTTGAACGAAAATTCCCCAAGTCATGGCGATTTCTTTTTGCGTAACAACACCGGCATTATCAAGCACTTCTGGTTTAAGTATCCATTTAAGTTGGCTAACTTCGTCCCCTAATAAAAGCGAGATTGGGGGCATAATGATGTCGTTGACTAAACTATTAACGATTGCGCTGAAGGCACCACCAATAATAATCCCAACCGCCATTGTCATTACATTACCCCGGCTAATAAACTCTTTAAATTCATTAAAAAACTTTTTCATATTTGGTTCCTTTCATACGAGGCATTTTAGCATAATCAAGTAAAAAAACCATTAAAACGTGCATAAGCAGTGATAAAACGATCGGGCTTTTGAAAAATTATCGAAAATAAGATAGAATTGTAGTAATGCAAATAACAAAGAGAATAATAAAGTAAATAGTTAATAAAGG
>CAYJDS010000077.1:0-4089 GCA_964369015.1 uncultured Staphylococcaceae bacterium
TTCACTGTTAGCTAATTTGATCTTTCTTCCAATATTTTTTCAACACTGTCGAAGAAAAGATTAATCAGTTGAATATTACTATTATTTTATGAAAATGGATAGACTTTTCATGGTAAATGTGTAATTAAGGAAATTTGAGTTGTAATTATTAGTAGACAGGAATGAAAAAATGACAAAGAAATACCAAGTAGATAATGTTATAAACGATAATCAATTTGAATTAATAATTAATTTTATAGATCAAGCAAGACAAAACGTTTATTCTTACGTAAATGCCACTCTTATTGATTTGTATTGGAAAATCGGAAAACACATCAACGAAAATATTCCTAAACATGATTGGGGAAAAAAATTGATTGAAGATTTATCGAATTCAATTCAAAAACGATTTTCAGGTATAAATGATTTTCTCCATCCAACTTAGCAAGAATGCGGAAATTTTACGAGATTTATAAGGATAGTGGACTTTTGGCGACAGTGTTGCCAAAACTACTAACAATGTCATTTTTTATAATTTCCTTTATAATTAGAGAGTAGAGGATTTAATTATGAACAAAACAAAATCACGCCCAAGTGATAAGTCACGAAATCTTTTTTTAATTTTAGTCGTTGGTTTAGCAGGACAACTATGTTGGAACATTGAAAACGTCTGGTTTAATACTTATGTCTACGCTAAGATTGGACCTTACTCGTGGATTGTTAATGTCATGGTTGCCCTAAGTGCACTTGTGACAACTTTTTCTACTTTCTTTTTTGGCACCCTTAGTGACCGAAAAGGCAAAAGAAAACCGTTTATTTGGTTAGGTTATATTATTTGGGGAATATTTACGATTGCTTTTGGAGCAACTGGTTACTTAAATGAAGTCTTACCGTTATGGATGATGGCGACAACTGTTATTATCGCTGACTGTATTATGTCGTTTTTTGGTTCAATGGGTAACGACTCTGGGCTTAATGCTTGGACTGCGGACTTAGTGGACGAAAAGAATCAAGGTAGTATAGGAGCAATTCTAGCAATCCTCCCAGTAGTCGGGACAATTGTTGGCACGCTTCTTGGCGGTGTAGTTATTGAAAACTGGGGTTACTTAGCCTTCTTTGCAATCATCGGCGGGTTTGTTATTCTTGTTGGGTTATTATCATTACTCTTACTTAAAGATAAACCAGATCTTAAGCCGAGCGTGCGTGGTTCATTTTGGAAGCAATTTGGCGAAGCTTTTAGTTTCAAGAAGTTAAAAGAACATAAAGAGTTATTTTTTGTCTTTATTATTGCAGCGATTTTCTCAATTGGCTTTAATGTCTTTTATATGCATATTGGGAACTTACTTATTTATAATTACGGCTTTACGACCATGGATAGCGGCTTTATTCAAGGTGGAGGAATGGTCGTTGCCCTTTTAGCGACAATTCCCGTCGGGAAAGCGATTAACCGCGGCAAGTCACCATTAATGACGTTAATTGGTTTAGTCTTAAGTGTTGTCTCGCTTTTTTATCTTGGCTTTGTTGCGCCTTTTAATAATCCTGATAATCTTTTTACCGCGGCGAACATTCCGCTTTTGCTTGGGGTAATTCTCATGGCCGCGGGATTTGTCATTTTTATTCAAACGACTTCAGTTTGGGTCAAGTCACTTTATCCTGAAGGTTCTGCGGGTCAGTTTGAAGGACTGCGTGTTCTCTTCTTTGTCTTAATCCCGATGGTCTTAAGCGGACTCGTTTCTGAACCGTTAATTCAACTCCTTGGTAAAGAAGTTAAGCTTGAAGTAGCGCCTGAAGTCTTTATGAATGGCCGTGCGCCGACGGAAGTACTCTTTATTGCTGGAGCAATCATTATTGCCACGGCCTTAATACCTTTAATTAAATTACGCACTTTTCATGATGAACGCGTTAGCAGGATGCGTAAAGATGCACTCTTAAGTGAAGAAGTAGAAATTACAACGCCGGAGACTCCGCTTTTTGACGCGAAAGGACGAAGTATTAATCACGGTTACGCGAAAGAGTTTAATTTTAAGTATCGACGAAAAGACGTAAAGAAGAAAGCACGACTGAAAGAATGGGACTTTTACCAAATCAATAATGATCGCTATGTTGTCCAACTAACAATTGGCCACATTAGTTACGTCCAAAATAGTGCCCTGTCAATTATGGACTTAGAAACTAAAACAAGAAAAGATATTAACATCATTAAATTACTTAAAGGAAAGTCAATTGGCTTAAATGAAAATCCGCATGACAATCATAATGTTACATTCACCCATAAAAATTATGAATTAACGTTTACTAAAGAAGGAAGTGTAAGAAAACTATACGGCAAAGCACTTGATAAAGAAGGAATACCGTGGGAATTTAGTTTTGAATTAGAAGAAATGCCGCTTCATCAAGGGATGACGATTAACACGCCGTTTTACGCTTCAGACAAACACTTTTACTTAAATTACAAAATTAATAACTTAAAGACTAAAGGTTACGTTAAAGTCGGAGAAGAAACATTTGAATTTAAAGATTCTTTTGGTGTTCTTGACTGGGGACGAGGAGTATGGCCGTATGACGAAAATTGGTATTGGGGATCACTCTCCGACCGCTTACCTGACGGACGACAAATTGGTCTAAATACAGGTTACGGCTTTGGTGACTTAAAAGCATCAGGAGAAAATATGCTTTTCTTAGACGGTGTAGCGCATAAACTAAACCGGATGTATCAAGTAACACCAATGGAAGAAGATTACAGTGCGCCTATTCTCTTAAAAGACGAAGAAGGAACAATTGATTTAGTATTAACACCAATTTATGACAGATATAACAATATGGACTTAAAAGTAATCTTTATGAAGTGTCACCAAATTCATTGCTATTATAACGGCACGATTAAACTTAATACTGGTGAAGTAGTGGTTCTCGACAACTTACTAGGCTTCTACGAACACGCGCATAATCGGTGGTAGGAATAAGTAAAAATTGCATCATTTTGAAAAAAAGTATTAGAATTTTAGAAACCACAAAACGTCATGAAAAAGAAGCGACAAGAACTATTTAAGTTTAAACTAAACAAGCAATATAAAGAATTTGAAATTATTGGTTTTAATGCTGTTTTGCCGCAAGAGATAGTCATTCCAGAAAGATATAGAGGCTTATTTGTTACTTCAATTGGAAGTAGTGCTTTTGAAAACGCTCAAGATTTAAGAACAATTATAATTTCTAAAAAGATAAACATAATTAAAAGTGGCGCATTTAAAAATTGTATATCTTTAACCTCTATTTCTATTCCTGATAGTGTTGGAATAATAGAAGAGGGTGCATTTGAGGGTTGTATAAATTTAACAAACATTGAAGTCGACATAAACAATCAACAGTATTCTTCCATTGATGGTGTTTTATATAATAAAAACCAAACGGAATTAATTTTTTAATTTAAAGCAAGATGGGGGATTACGTCGAATTGGTGTTCAAGCTAAATATTGGAAAAATAGAGTAGGTACAGAGCCAATTAACCAATTAGCAAGCGCAAGGGAGCGGCACAGATTAACAGATTTATGGATTATAACGACTTCTGATTTAACAAGTGACGCGCAAGATATCGCTCAGGCTTTAAAAATTAAAATACTAAGGCGCGAGGATGTAATTGCATTAATTGAAGGTGTTAAACAAAGATATCATGAAGATATTGAAAAACACGGTGAATCTAGGATTATGTTTCTTCAACCAACCAAAAAGGGAAAAATAGATGGTCATGAAATTAAAACAACGCCTTTAAAACCAAATACAACAAATAATCAATTAAAAAAAGAATTAAAAGAGTTAAGAATTAACCTTAGTAAAAAACATAATTTACAACCCGTCTATAATGTTTTTAATAACGAAACGTTACAATTGATTATAACTGAAAGACCAACAACGCTAGAGTCCTTATCAAAGATCAAAGGATTTGGTCTAAAAAAGACTGAATTGTTTGGCAAGGAAATAATTGATTTTATCAACAAAAAGGGTGAGAACGATAATGTGATTGTGCCTAAAGCGGAGGGAGAATTGCTAGAAATTTTAATTAATGAAAGACCGAAGATTGCTAAATATAATCATTTGTCTGAAGAAGATGTTTAT
>CAYJDS010000078.1:0-4008 GCA_964369015.1 uncultured Staphylococcaceae bacterium
AGTCGTTGCTAAGTTTGACGAATACGAAAAAGTAGAAAAAAACATTGAAGAAGCACTGCTTTTAATGGAAGAAAAAGATAGTGAAATAGCTTTATTTGCCAAAGAAGAATACAAAGAATTAAGCGCTAAACTACCGGAACTTAAAGAAGAAATTAGGGTTTTACTTATTCCTAAAGATCCGTTTGATGATAAAAACATTGTGGTTGAAATCCGCGGCGCAGTTGGTGGGGACGAAGCAAATATCTTTGCCGGTGACTTGTTCCGAATGTACGTTAAATATGCTGAACGGCAAGGGTGGAAAATGCAAATTATTGATGAGAGTAGTTCGGGAGCAGGAGGCTTTTCACTGATCTCTTTTATGATTAAAGGAAAAGGAGTTTATGCCCGACTTAAATACGAAAGTGGCGGTCACCGTGTCCAACGCGTTCCCCGCACTGAAGCAAGTGGGAGAATTCATACGTCAATCGCGACAGTCTTAGTGATGCCCGAAGCCGAAGAAATTGATATTGAAATTCGTAGTGAAGATTTACAAATTGACACCTTCCGTTCGCAAGGCGCCGGTGGGCAAAACGTTAATAAAGTAGAGTCCGCAGTCCGGATTACCCACTTACCAACTGGGATCAGTGTTGCCTGTCAAGTCGAAAAGAGTCAATTACAAAATCGCGAAATTGCGATGCGATTATTACGCGCTCGCGTTTTAGCGCAAAAAGTTGCTGAACAAGAAGAAAAACTTGGAGCAGAGCGAAAACTAAAAGTAGGGACGGGCGAACGTAGTGAAAAGATTAGAACTTACAACTATCCGCAAAACCGTGTTACTGATCATCGGATTGGTTTTAGTTCTCTTAAACTTGATTACATTATGGAAGGTCAGCTAGATGAACTACTTGACGCTTTAATTCATTTTGATCAACAATCGCAATTGGAAAATCACTAAAATGAAAGTCCGCACTATTCTAGAGGAAATGTGCAAAAACAACCAAAACATCGACAAAAACGACGTTATTTTAGCTTTAAGTGATGTTTTTGGTTATAAAGATTACACTGATTATATTTTGAATCAAGATAATGAAGTTATTGTTCCTAAAAGATTCTTTAATATTATTGAACGCTTAAACAACGGGGAACCAATTCAATATATCTTAGGTAAGAGTTATTTTATTGATTGCTATTTTAACGTTTCTCCCGCAGTTCTTATTCCTCGCCCTGAAACGGAAGAGTTAGTGTCTTTTGTGATTAAAGACTTAAAAGGAAAGACTGGAACTCTCGTAGATGTTGGAACTGGGAGCGGCGTGATTGCGTTAACACTCGCAGAAAAGACATCCCTAAAGGTTTTAGCGACTGACATTAGTAAAAAAGCTTTAAAAGTCGCAAAAAGTAATGATAAAACCGGAAAAGTAACCTTTTTTGAGGGTGATTTACTTTGTCCTGTTCTAAAAACCGGAATAACCGTCGATTACATTGTTGCTAATCTCCCCTATATAAAGGAAGATGAAGTTTTAGAATCGCGTGTTAAAGACTTTGAACCAAAACGCGCCTTATATTGGCCAAAGAAAAACATCTTTCTGCGCCTCTTTAAACAAGTTAAAAAATTGAATATTGGAAAAGACGGACTTAATATTTATTTAGAAATAGGAACAAACCAATGTGAAGAAATAGTTGGTTTAGCAAGTAAAATATTTGGTGAAAGTGCTACTATTGAAGTAGTTAAGGATATGCAAAAGAAAGATCGTTTTATTGTTATGCGAGGAATTTATGGAAACAAAAATTTATGAACAAAATGAGATATATTTGGTCGCTAATGCGGCAAAAGAGGGTCAAATCATTGCTTTTCCAACCGAAACCGTGTATGGATTAGGCGTGGTTTATGATAATCTTGAAGCTTACAATGAGTTAATTAAAGTTAAACGACGGGATGAAGGAAAGCCTTTTACATTGATGGTTGCCTATACTCGTGAATTAGGGAAATATGCTGAAATAAATAATAAAACCGCTGCGATAATTGATTGTTTTTTACCAGGTGAAGTGACATTAATTTTACCAGTCAAAAAAGGTTTAGCACCGCACATAACGAGAGGCTCAGATTATATTGGCCTTCGCGTTAGTGCGAATTATCAAGTCAGTAATCTTATTAATCTCGTGGGCAAACCACTTCTTGTACCGAGCGCTAATAAAAGTGGGGAAAATCCGGCGGTTACCGCACAAGAAGTTTACGACATATTTAATGGTGAAATAAGTGCGATTTTAAACGGTGTAACAACGTCGCATATCCCGTCCACTATTGTCAAAATTAGTGATAAAATAGAATTAGTAAGAGCGGGAGTTATCCCCTTTGAAAATATACTTAAAGTTTGGGAGGAAACAATATGAAAATAGCTATCGGTAGTGATCATGGCGGCTTTAAATACAAAGAAGCTGTCAAGAAACATTTAGAAGACCAAAATATTACTGTTGTTGATGTTGGACCAGGGGACGAATTTCGGGTTGATTACCCTTCTTATGGAATTGCAGTCGGCGAACAAATTAGAGATAAAAAAGTTGATTTAGGTGTCGTTGTTTGTACGTCCGGCGAAGGTATTACAATCGCCGCGAATAAAGTTCAAGGAGTGCGCGCTGGAATAGGGTATGATGATGACGTTGCGCATCTTTTACGGGAACATAATGACGCGAATGTCATTGGATTTGGCCAAAAACAAATGAAACTTGAAGACGTTTTACGGCGAGTGGATTTATTCATTAATGCTAAGTTTGAAGGCGAACGACACACAAAACGGGTTGATATTATTAAAGAATACGAACAAAAGAAATAGTTTTTGTAGTAAATAAAGTCTTTCATTGTTATTTATAAGTATGGAAGACTTTTTTATTTGTCCACGCTGTGGAAACACTGCTTTAGCTAAAACTGGCATTAAAGGCGGAGCTCGTTACTGTCGTGCTTGCCTTGCTTTTAATGGTAGTAAAGCAGCGGTTATAAAACATAAAAGGATAGATGTTCCTGTTCGGATTGATTATGAATTAACGAGTGAACAAGACCGAATTGCCGAAGAAATCAATGAAAACTATCAAAAGCGAATTAATACTTTAGTTTATGCAGTCTGTGGAGCAGGTAAAACCGAACTTGTCTTTAAAGTAATTCAAAGTGCACTCAGAAATGGTGAACAAATTGGTTTTACCGTCCCACGTAAAGAAGTTGTCATTGAACTATCAACACGGATTAAAGACGCTTTTCCAAAAGCTAAAGTCATTAGTGTTTTTGGGGGCCATAATGACGTCTTAACTGGCAATATTGTTGTTTTAACAACTCATCAGTTATACCGTTATGAGGCCTATTTTGATTTACTCATCTTTGACGAAATTGACGCTTTCCCATATAAAGGCGACTTTGTGCTTGAATCATTCTTTAAAAAAAGTGTCAAAGGTGTGCACGTTCTTTTAAGTGCAACTCCAAGTAAAAAAATCTTAACGGACTATGCCCAAAACGGGAGTGTTTTAACATTATTTACACGTTTTCATAACCATCAAATTCCCGTTCCTCGGGTTGCGCGTGGCTATGGCATTGCTAACTTCTTAATTCTAATTAAAGAACTATTTAACTTTTTAAATAAGAAAAAGCCCGTTCTTATTTTTGTGCCAACGATTAGCAAAGCTAAATTAATCTATAAGTTACTAAAAATAGACTTCAAATCCGGCAATCTTGTCCACTCTAAAGTTAAGAATAATTCGGAAGTTATCGCTGACTTTAAGAAAGGCAAATACGATTACTTAGTGACGACGACCGTTTTAGAGCGTGGGGTAACTATTAAAGGACTACAAGTAATAATCTATGGCGCAGACCATAATGTTTACGATAGTAGCAGTCTTATTCAAATATCTGGCAGAGTAGGACGGAAAAAGGAGGAAAGTGATGGGGAAGTTGTTTTCATTGTTAGTAAAGTCAATCGAGAAATCAAGGAAGCAATTAACGACATTAGTGAAAAAAACACTTACTTGCAAAGTATGTTACGAAAAGAA
>CAYJDS010000079.1:0-3872 GCA_964369015.1 uncultured Staphylococcaceae bacterium
TTTTCATGCCAGGAATTTCGCCGTTATACGCTAATTCGCGTAAGCAAATACGGCACACACCAAACTTCTTGTATACACTATGGGGCCGTCCACAACGGGAGCAGCGACTATAGGCACGGACTGCAAATTTTGGCGTTCTTTGTTGTGCTACTTTTTTACTAGTTTTTGCCATATTTCCTCCTTAGCGGGCAAACGGCATTCCGAATAAGCTTAAGAGTTCATAAGCTTCGGCGTCCGTTTTCGCGGTTGTAACGATAACAACGTCCATTCCGCGTACTTTATTAATGAGATCGAAGTCGATTTCCGCGAAGATTAATTGTTCGCGTACCCCAAGGGTGTAGTTACCATGACCATCAAAAGCGTTTTTGCTAACGCCACGGAAGTCACGAACCCGAGGAAGAGCGATCGTAATTAATTTATCAAGGAATTCATACATTCTTTCACCGCGTAAGTCGACTTTAGTACCAATGGCTTGACCTTCCCGAAGTTTGAAGCTCGCTTCACTCTTCTTAGCAAGGGTAATAACTGGTTTTTGGCCGGCAATTAAGGTTAGTTCTTTAACTGCGTCTTCAAGTAGTTTCGCGTTTTGGGTCGCGTCACCAACTCCCATGTTAATAACAATTTTATTAAGTTTTGGCACTTGCATTACGGAAGTGTAACTAAACTTTTCAGTCATTGCCGCAACGATTTTTTCGTTGTAGAGCGCAAGCATCCGGCTGTTAACTTTAACAACTGGCGCTTTTTTGGCTTTTGGCGCCGCTTCTTTTTTAGCTTCGACAACCTTTTCTGCTTTTGGCGCTACTTCTTTTTTTGGAGCAGCTTTAGCAGCTACTTCTGGTTTTGGAGCAACTTCTTTTTCAGTTTTTGGGGCTTTTGGAGCGGCTGCTTTTTTGGGAGCGGCTGCTGTTTCGACTGTCTTTTTAACAGCTGGTTTTTTTGCTTTTTCTTCTGCCATAAGCCCTCCTATTTAATTAGTTCGCCGCTTTTTTTAGCGTAACGAACTTTCTTGCCTTTTACTTCTTTAATACCCACGCGCGTAGCTTTCTTCGTTTTTGGATCGATTAAGCTCACATTGCTGACGTGGATTGGAGCGTAGATATCAAGAATCGCTCCTTCGGGGTTTTGTTGGGTTGGTTTACGATGTTTTTTCTTAACATTGATTCCTTCGACAACAACTTTTTCTAATTTTGGATAAGCCCGTTGAACAACCCCGGTCTTTCCTTTATCAGCGCCGGTTATGACGATGACTTTATCACCTTTTTTAATTAACATACCAGGGCCTCCTTATAATACTTCCGGAGCAAGGCTGACAATTTTCATTGCCCCTTCTCCTTTTTCACGCAATTCACGAGCGACGGGACCAAAGACCCGGGTTCCGACCATATTGCCATCGTTATTAACAATAACTACGGCGTTATCATCGAAACTAATTTTTGAACCGTCAGCGCGTAAGACGCCTTTTTTAGTCCGCACAATAATTGCTTTGACTAAGTCGCCTTTTTTAACTTTTGAATTTGGGGTTGCTTGTTGGACACTTAAGAGCACGATATCACCAATGTTTGATTGATGACGGAGGCTGCCGCCGTAAAGACGAATAACCTTCCCAATTTTTGCTCCCGAGTTATCAGCAACGAGGACGTGTGTTTCTACTTGAATCATACTTTATTCCTCCTTGGCCACTTCACCTTGGACGACTTCTTCTTTTAAGTCTTCAAGGGTAAGTTCAGCAAGGGCGATGACTTTAACTAAGCGCCATCTTTTCGTCCGACTTAAGGGACGGGTGGCCATGATTTCAACAAGGTCACCTACTTTAGCAACATTTTCTTCGTCATGCGCATAATACTTTTTCCGGTATTTAACGCGTTTGCCATATTTTGGATGGCGTTTGTAAGTTTCAACTAAGACGGTAATTGTTTTATCTTGGCGCGCACTGGCGACAACGCCTTCAAACGTTGCGCGGGCTAATCTATTTTCACTCATATCTTTACTCCTTACTTAATGCCTAATTCACGTTCCCGAATAACGGTATAAATCCGGGCAATATCTTTGCGAACGCGGGTAATTGTATTACCATTTTCGAGTTGACCCACTGCTTGTTTACGGCGGAGATGGAACAACTCTTCTTTTAAGCTGTAAACTTTATCATTAAGTTCACTAACACTTAAACTACGAATATCTTTTATTTTCATTAGTTCTCTTCTCCTTTCGCAACTACGCGCGTTTTAATTGGGAGTTTGTAAGCTGCAAGACGCAGCGCTTCACGCGCAATTTCTGGTTTAACGCCCCCGATTTCAAACATAATGCGGTTCTTTTTAACAACAGCAACCCAGTCTTCTGGATTTCCTTTACCGGAACCCATCCGTACTTCAGCTGGTTTTTTTGTTTTTCCTAAGTGGGGGTAAATTCTAATCCAGATTTTACCAGCCCGTTTTGTATAGCCCGCGAGGACAATACGAGCGCTTTCAATTTGACGGTTCGTGATGTAGTCGCCTTCTAAGGCTTGGAGACCGAATTCACCGAAGTCAACATTACCGCCGCCTTTGGTTAAGCCTTCATAACTTAAGCGTTGGGGACGACGATATTTTGTTCTTTTTGGTTGTAACATTATTGAACGCCTCCTTTTTTGGTTAAGTCATATTCACCGCGACAAATCCACACTTTAATGCCAATCCGGCCGTAAGTTGTATGTGCTTCAGTGTGGGCATAATCGATATCGCTGCGTAAGGTATGCAGGGGAATAATTCCTTCTTTATACCCTTCAGCACGAGCAATTTCTGCTCCGTTTAGACGGCCACCGATTAAGGTTTTAATTCCTTTAGCGCCAGCGCGACGAACGCGTTGAATGGTTTTCTTTTGGACAATACGGAACGATCCGCGTTGTTCAAGTTGACGAGCCATATCTTGGGCGACTAAACTTGCGTTTAAGTCAGGGTTTTTAACTTCAATAACATTAATCTTTAAGTCGCCAGTTTTAACAAGTTTAGTTAACTTTGCGGTTAAGGTTTTAATGCGGTCACCTTGTTGGCCAATGACGACCCCAACACGAGCGACGTGGACACTGACGATGACGCTGATGCCACTTTCGAAGGTGTTAACCCGATCAATTTCAATGTGTGAGAGCAGAGCTTCTTTAAGTTCACCACTTAAGAAGGTCCGGATATCCATATCTTCTTTAAGGAAGCTAGCAAAGTCTTTATTTTTAGCGAACCAGCGACTATTCCAATTACGGTAGATGCCGTAACGTAAGCCATTCGGATTTACTTTTTGTCCCATTGCTTTATGCCCTTTCTTTCACTTTGACGATAATTGTACTCGTCCGTTTAATAATTCCTGCCGCACTACCTTTAGCGCGGGGACGGAATCTTTTCATTTTCAGTGAATCATTAATTTGTAATTCACTGATGTATAAGCTTTCTTTGTCGAAGCCGTGATTGTTAACAGCGTTTGCGGCGGCACTTTCGATTGTTTTACGAAGGGGCACGCTTGATACTTTGTTAACGTTATGAAGAATTGCGACTGCTTCACTAACACTCTTACCGCGCACAACATCAGCGACTAAGCGCATTTTCCGTGGGGTGATGCCGACACTGCGGCTAATTGCGGTTGCTTCAGTGACGACTGGTTTTGGTGTGACTGGTTTCTTTTCTTCTTTAACGACTGCTTTTGGTTTTACTACTCTAGCCATAATTCCTCCTACCGTTTCCGTTGTGCAGCGGCCGCTTTATCTTCCGCTGTATGGCCGGTATGGCCGCGGTAGTTACGGGTCGGTGCGAATTCGCCGAGTTTGTGACCAACCATATCTTCGGTAACATAGACAGTGATATGTTCTTTGCCGTTATAAACTGCGAACGTATGACCGATGAAGGATGGGA
>CAYJDS010000080.1:0-3686 GCA_964369015.1 uncultured Staphylococcaceae bacterium
TGACTGAGATTATTACTTAAAAGCGCATTACTAAAAGTTTTATAAAGTAAAGGCTGATAAGTTTTTAGATAATCATGAATTTTCATTTATTTTTTAATATGCTCTTCAACTATCTTTAAGGTTTTTTCATAGACTGTATCAAACGGTTCACTCGCGTCAATTATTAAGTAACGTTCTTTAAAGCGACGACTTAATTCTAAAAACAATTCCCGAACTTTAATGTGAAAAGCACGCTCTTCGAGGTCAAGCCGGTTTACTTCACGATTTGGATTCGCCTCAATTCGCGCAAAACCGATTTCCGGGTCTAAATCAAAAAGAAGGGTTAAGTCCGGAAATTTACCTTCAATCGCAAATTGGTTAATGTTTAAAACTTCGTCAATCCCAAGCCCTCTTGCGCCGCCTTGGTAGGCAAGTGAAGAATCTAAGAAGCGGTCACAGAGAACAACTTTACCGTCCCGTAAAGCGGGCCATACTTTCTCCACTAAATGTTGACGGCGACTAGCAGCGTAGAGAAGTGCTTCAGCGCGGGCGTCAAGGGCGGTATTAGCTTTATCTAAAATAACATCACGAATTTGTTCAGCAATTGGCGTGCCGCCTGGTTCTCGCGTTAAAATAACGGGATAACCTTTAGCGATAAGTGTTTCAAAAACACGTTTAAGAACAGAGGTTTTTCCACTGCCTTCGGGCCCTTCAAATGTGATGAACATAAATTTCCTCCTACTTTAAGTCTTTGCGACCTTCAAGTGCTTTAAAAAGTGTTAAGGCGTCCGCGTAATCAATCTGGCCACCCATTGGCAAACCATAAGCAAGACGGGTAATTTTAATCCCTAAATGACTTAACTTTTTACTAACAAAAAGAGCAGTTAATTCCCCTTCAATATTTGGGTTAGTGGCTAAGATAATTTCTTGCACTTTTTCATTCTTGATTCGGCTTTCTAGTTTATCTAAATCAAGGGCTTCACTGCCTTTATTAAGACTCGGACTAATGACACCACCGAGAACATGAAAGCGACCCGTGTAATCGTCTAACTTACTAAAGCCTTGAATGTCTTTTGGGTAACTTACGACGATCAGCGTATCGCTATTGCGGTCTTTATCACTGCAAAAGGAACATAATTCGCCTTCAGTGTAATCACCGCACTTCGGACAAAAATGAATATGTTCATGAATTTCACTAATAGCTTTACCAATTGCTTGAAGTGTTTCAGGGTTAAAGGTTAAAAGCGCCTGCGCCATCCGCTCTGCGCTTTTTTGACCAACACTTGGTAATCGTTTCAAGTGTTCGATTAAAGCATCTAAATGGGGCAAATTTTCCATGACTAAAATAATCCAGAAGCACTGCCGGTGATTGCTTCATTAATCGCGGCTTCTTCGGCTTCAATTTGGGCAAGACATTCGTTAAAAGCCATAATAAGGAGTGTTTCGACCATTTCCTTATTATCTTTATCAAATAAATCTTCGTTAACACTTACTTCAACGACTTCTTTTGAGCCAAGCATTGCCACCGTGACTCCGCCACTTTTGGTAACACTAAATTCTTTTTCTTTTAAGGCCTCTTGCGCCTTTTGCATTTCACGCTTCATCTTTTGCGCTTGTGCCATTAATTGTTGCATATTTGCCATATTAAAATTTCCCTTCTAATTCTTCGGTAATACTTTTTACTTTTGGTAGTTGTCGTACTTGCGACATACTACGATATTTCTTTGTTAGTTTTAAAGAGTTTTCACTAGTTAAACCATAAACTGGAATGCGCCGCCCAATTAATTCATAAAGCACACTTTGCAGTAGTGGTTGATTTTCTTTGAGATTAACAAACTTTACTTGACGGGCAAACGGGAATTCCATCACAAGGATGTCGTTTGCTAAGGCGTAGGGACTGCCTTCAAAAAGCAGCGCCGCGTATTCGCCTCTTTCCTCTTCCATTGAAAGAAGTTCTAACTCATCCCAGGCGTCATTTTTTAATTTCATTTTCTCGTCACGATCAGCAAGGGTTAAGATTTTAATTAGTAGCTCGTCATCTAAAATAATTTCGCTTCCTTCTTTAGCCATTGTTGAATGAAGCACTTTCTTCTTAAGCGGCTTTTCAGGTGCGACCTCTTTCTCAATGGGCTTTTCCACTTGTTTTTCGACTTGTTTAAAGACTGGTTTAGGTTCTTCTTCTAAGAAAGGTGGTAATTCAACTGGTTCATTTACAGCTGAAGCAGGAACCTCAACTTGTTTAATAGGTTCACTCTTTACTTCCACGACCTTTTTAACTTCAGCGCGAGGCGGAGGCGTTTCTTTTACTGGGAGAGAAGCTTTTATTTCCTCTTTGCCTAAAAGTGAGATTATTTTTAAAACCGTTATTTCAAAGATATTTTTAATGTCACTAGCGAAGCGATAGTCGTTTTGGGCTTTTAAGAAAGCGTCAATCATCATACTTAAATCACTTGGTGCAAGGTTTTTAAGAATACTTACTTCGTTTTCGCGTAAGAAGTGGAGAAGTTTGGCGTTCCCAGTTTTGTTAAAGATTAAGACGTCTTTTAAAATGTTAAGCAAATCAATCGTTAAGCGGCGGATATCGACCCCTTTATCAAGTAAGCCGTTTATAATCGTAAAAACGCCTTCCATATCGCCTTTAATAATCGCGGTTAATAAATTAAGTTGTTCAAGTTTACTCGTTAACGCAAAAAGGGCAAGCACGTCAGAAAGACGCAGTTTCCGGTCAGCGTAGGCCACGACTTGATCAAGCATGCTAAGCGCGTCCCGGACTCCGCCGTCGGCAAGCGAAACAAGCAGGGATAGGGCTTCTTCTTCGTAAACGATATTTTCTTTAGCTAAAACAGTTTTAAGACGCTCACTAATGTCAGTGTCACTCACTTTGGAGAAGTTGTAACGTTGGCAACGACTTAAAATAGTTGGCAATACTTTATGTGGTTCAGTTGTAGCGAGAATAAAGATAACATTACTAGGCGGTTCTTCAAGTGTTTTAAGCAAGGCATTAAAAGCACTTGGTGTCATCATATGAACTTCGTCAATAATATAAACTTTATAACGTCCACGAATTGGGGCGTAATTAATATTTTCAATTAACTGACGCACATCATCCACTCCATTATTACTTGCGGCGTCTATTTCATAAACATCTGGATGTGACCCATCATTTATTCCTAAACAGTTTGTACACTTATTACATTGTTGTCCAATACCTTCTTCACAGTTTAAGGCTTTAGCAAAAAGTTTGGCCATACTTGTTTTGCCTGTGCCTCTTGGTCCACTAAAAAGATAGGCGTGGGCCATTTTATTTTGTTTTAAGGCGTTTTCTAAAGTACGGACAATCGCTTTTTGGCCGGCAACTTCACTAAAAGTAGTGGGACGATATGTTCTATATAATGCTTTATAACTCATGTGCTAATTATACAATAATTAACCTCACTTTAAGTGATTTAGCCATTTTCTAAAAAAGAATTAATAAAATGGAATAGTTGATTTAATTAATTTAGTTAAGAAAAATAGAAAAAATAACGAATATACGCCTATTTTTACACTTTTTAATCTTTGTTCAAGGTTTCAACAATATCACGGATTTCAAGTAAGTTATTAATACGATAAGGTGCTTTTCCGTATGTGCTTGCGTCACCAATTGCAACCGGAACAAAACCGCCTGCGAGTGCCGCGTCAATTCCTGCCTTTGCGTCTTCTACAAC
>CAYJDS010000081.1:0-3678 GCA_964369015.1 uncultured Staphylococcaceae bacterium
AAGTGTTTGTGGGGCATTCTTTGGACCGGAGTTCGACTCTCCGCATCTCCACCAAAAGGATGAATGATAAGGTTTATTACATTGTGTATTAAGCCTTTTTTTGTACCCTCTTTTGCCTCGCCGAGATTTCAACGCCGCGCGTTTATAAAGCTGCAGATTATAATAATTTAGTAATAATAAAGGCTCCTAATGTAAAATAAAAGAAAGAAGAGAAAGAACCTAAAAAGGGAAACAAAAATTATGAAAAAAACAATTGCACTCATTGCTCATGATAATAAAAAAGGTGAAATGATTGCGTGGGCAAAGAGAAATTTTGAAGTGTTAAAAAACCATCATTTATGTGGAACGGGCACAACCGCGAAGTTAATAACCAATGAAACTGGCTTAGTAGTCAAAGCGTTTTTAAGTGGTCCACTTGGGGGAGATCAACAAATTGGCGCGCAAATTGCTGAAAAAAAGATTGATATTGTGATATTTTTCACTGACCCTCTTACTGCACAGCCACATGATCCAGATGTTAAAGCGCTCTTGCGGATAGCGGATGTTCATAACATTCCAATTGCTACGAATAAGGCAACCGCTGATTATTTTCTTTCTTCGTCACTACTTAATGAATAATTCTTTCCTATTCTTAGGAATTAATATTTAGTAATTATTTTGACAAATGGGCAAAAGGTTATCCTTTTTGTATTGACCTTCGCCAACGGGGAGCTTTTTTGGTTCGTAATTTGCTTGTAAAACAAGTTTAATTTTCTGCTTTCTAGAGTTTGTAAAAGCAAATGATATTGTTGCTTAATAAGGCTCTTTTTTTGGCCGCCCAATTAAGAGTGACGACTTCATTACACTCTAAAAGAGTGGCACCCCCAAAAAACATCACAAATTGTAGTCAATTAATTATTATCATTCAGTAGAAATGGTATAATGAACCACTGGATTAAAATATGCCAAACAAAGATATTATTTTGTTAACCAATAATCGTGCGACGGAAGCACTCATCAACGGGTGTTTAAGCGCGAGTTATAATGTTATTGTGACGACTATTGCTGAAGTTGATAATCTCATTAATACAAAGAAAGGTCTTTTTGTTTTAATTATTGATCTTAGTAATGATGACCTTGAGTATATTAACAAGTTTATATTATTGCATTTAGAACATGAGCTTTTACAAATTATTGCGGTTACTAATAAAAAGGTTTTTTCCAAAGCCCCTTCAATTAATAAAATTACTGCTTTTTGGGGGCTTGATCCCAATAATACTGACGAATTGGTTGCCAAAATCGAACAATTTAACAAATACCGTGTTTCAACCCTTGCCAAAATTCGGATTTTAGAAACTGTTTTTGAAAAAACCCCGATTGGTTTTGCAATTATTCCGACCAACCATGATTATGAGGTTTTTGTTAATACTACTTTTACGGAGATAATTGGTTATTCAAAAGAAGAATACGTTGCCTTAGGCTGGAATAAAATAACCTATCCCGAAGACGCTTATATTGATCAATACATTCAACGCAAAGTCAATGAAGGACACGGCCATTCGACCATTAAAAAGCGGATTATTCATAAAGATGGCCATGTTTTTTGGATTGAACAGTCGCTTGATATTGTTAATCGTCAGGAAGATGGCAGTTATATTCGCGTTGTAATGATTCGTGATATTAGTGAAAATATCGAACTTCAAAAAACGCTTGAAGAATTGAATCGTAGTCAAGAAACAATGCTTAGTAATTTACCGGGGATGGCCTATCGATGTTTAGACGATGAAGATTATACGATGCTCTTCGTTTCGGAAGGTTGTCTACCTTTAACCGGTTATACTCCCGCTGAATTAGTGAATCAACAAAGTCATAGTTATAACAAAATGATTTTACCTAAATACCGCAAACAAGTGCGGGACGTTTGGAACAAGGCAATTGTTGAACGATCTTCGGTCGAAGTCAGATACGAAATTAAAACTAAAAATGGCGATATTAAATGGGTGGTTGAACGTGGCGTGGCGGTTTATGATGAATATAGTCATGTGATTGCCCTTGAAGGGATTATTTTTGATATAAGTGTTTCAAAAGGCCTTGAACATCAACTGCGCTATTACCATGACTATGACCAACGCTTTAATTTACCCAACCGGAGCCAACTTACGATAAAAATTCAAGAAGCAATTGAACAAAAAAACCCAAATGGGACAATTTTACTCATTAACTTGAAAGACACGCAAAAGCTTTATCGTTCACAAGGCTACGACTACGTTGAATTATTAAGTGCTTCGCTTGTTAATAAACTAAAATCTTTACAAACAAGGAAACTAAAACTCTATTACGTAGAAGAAGATATTTATGTCTTCGCTTCAAGCACTAAATTACCATATGAAGAAATCATTGCTTTTTATAAATTAATTAAAGAAGCAATTATTAAAACAATTACTCGCGAACAAATCCGCTGTTACATTAGTGTCCTTTATTTATCAAAACAAGTGATGACGAGTGAAGATGCATTACAAAAAGCACGGAGCGCAAGTGAATTCACTCGTGACGAAGAGAAGATAATGGGGATAGCTTATTTTGACGAAGAAATGGCAGCATTAATTAAACGTGAAGATACGATTAAACGTGAACTTGTCGACCTTGCTTATAGCGCTGGGTTTGGTGCCCTTCGCCTCGTTTTCCAACCTTTAATAAATTTAAAGACGAGTAAAACAATTGGGTTTGAAGCACTTGCCCGCTACAAAAGCCCGGTTTATGGAGTTATTCCGCCGAGCGAATTTATTCCGATTGTTGAAAAAAATCGGATGATTATTTCCTTTGGGCGGAAAGTCAATGAACTAGCAATGATTTTTATTCGCCAACTACTTGATAATGGTATTAATGATAAAACGGTTTCAATTAACGTATCAACCTTACAATTACTCGATTCCGGTTTTGTTTCTTCGCTAGTTAAAATTGTTGATGAGTATAAGGTACCGCGCACGCTTGTCGTGGTAGAAATGACCGAAAGCATTTTCTCCGCTAATTACGAATTATTAAACTTACGACTTAATGAATTGCGCCATCACGGCTTCCGTATTGCGCTTGATGATTTCGGCACTGGCTTTTCTTCACTCTCACTCGTTACTAAACTTGAATTTGATACGATTAAAATTGATAAATCCTTTGTTGATGAATTGAATCGCAAAAACGTTGATACATCAATCATCCCCGAAATTATTAGTATGTGTAATAAGTTTGGTATTGCTTGTTTAGCGGAAGGTATTGAAACACGGGAACAATATTTCTATCTCTCTGAACTTGGGTGTAACTATGGTCAAGGTTACTACATGTCGCGTCCACTTGAAAAAGAAGCAGCGCTTCAATATATCCAAGAAAAAAAGAACAACCCAGATCCAGATTTTTCACCTTCCAATTAAGGTAGAAACGCGTTAATTAATTACTTATTCATTAGAAACACGCACATAAGCACGCGCGAAAACCACCGGTTTGTTATAAAAATACTCTGAAAAAAACCGAAAAATAAAAAGAATTTTAGTTAAAAATGATGGTTTTTTACTAAAATGCGCTCATTTAGGGAAAATAATTCAAAAAAAGTAAAAATTTGAGCGTGTCGTTATTGACAAATTTAACGCTTTGTTTATAATCTCGTCTTCGGGAGTTGTAAGAGTGTAAAAAACCCCATAATGCTGATTA
>CAYJDS010000082.1:0-3658 GCA_964369015.1 uncultured Staphylococcaceae bacterium
AATCATTTTTGTTATCATTTTAATTTTTTACTTATGAAATAAGTGTATAATTTGAATATTCACCTCGGAGGCCTATTAATGCAATATTACACCCAAACTAAGCGAATACTTAAGTATTTTATTTTCCCATTTCTTTTGATTTCACTCTTTACTTTTAGGGCTGATAATAGTGTTGCCATTAGTGCAGCACCAACGATTATCACAACAAGAGCGAGTGATTCTTATATTAATGATTACTATAGTTCAATTGGTTCTTCCTTAACCGGATCTGCTCTAGCGGGAGCGCTTGAATCACGACTTAAAGCTGAACGAAAAGCATCTTTTTCTTATGGTTCACTTGACGACAATGCTTTTCCTTATACTGATGTTGATCCAACTCGCCCCAATGAGGGATATATCGTTAGTTTTTATTCTGGAAAAGCGGTAAAAGGATATACCGGTATGAATAAAGAACATACTTGGCCAAATAGCCATGGCGGTAACAAAATTGAAAATGACCCACATATGGTTCGTCCAACCATTAAAGCAGAGAATAGTTCAAGAGGTAATGAATATTTTGCTGCACCAGGAACGCCAGGTTGGGATCCGGCAGAACTCGGGGATTATTCTGCGCGCGGAATGGCAGCACGGATTGTTCTCTACGGCGCAGTCATTGGGAAAAGTAGCGGCTTAATTCTTGAAGACGTTGGCCGTGGTCAAGACGGTGGAACTGGCAATAAAATGGGTAAACTTGGTGACTTACTAAAATGGAACCTTGAATATCCTGTTAATCAAAAAGAAATTATTAGAAATGAAACCTTAGACATTTCACTCAATTATAATCGTAATCCGTTTATTGATCGGCCCGAATACGCTTGTTCAATATGGGGCGAAACAAACGCTAATACGCGCAGTATTTGTGCTTCTTATACACCGGTGGAAGTTGAAGGAGTAAGTGTTTCCCCAACCTATTCAACGATTAATCTTCTTTCTGAAGTTAAAGGTGTGCAATTAAGCGCGAATATATTACCTGCTAACGCAAGTAATAAGAATGTTACTTGGAGCAGTACAAATCCAAGTGTTGCTAGTGTTTCTAGTTCAGGCTACGTTACTGGAATTAGTGTTGGTCAAGCAACAATTTTTGCAACCTCATCCTCTAATTCAAGTAAAGTAGGCCAAACTTCAATTGAAGTAGTTTCTGCAACAATCCCAGTTAGTGGTGTTAGCCTTAATAAAGCAACGACAACGCTAGAAATTGGTAAAACTGAAACATTATCTGCGACGATTAGTCCAAGCGGCGCAACAAACAAAGGTTTAACGTGGACAAGTAGTAATCCAACCGCTGCCACTGTTAATAATGGTGTTGTTACTGGATTAGCCAAAGGCACTACTACTATTAGTGTTAAAACCAATGACGGTAACTTTACCGCTTCAACTATTGTTTCAGTTGTTACTCCTGCTCCAGTAACAACGGTAACCGGAAGTTTTTACAATACCACAAGTGATAATAACGGGGGTGTGGGTGGTGTAAACGCCCTCAACTTAAATAATGGTACGACCGGAAGTAATAGTATTGTTGGGTTTGGTGGTAAACGAGTTATTAATACTGTCAATCCCGATCAAGCTTATTTACCGCGAGGTGCTGGTCTCGCCATTGGCTCTAGTGGTAATCCAGGTTACTTAGAAATAACTTTAAATGATGACTTTAAAGCAAGTAAGGTTGAAGTGCTAATTAATAATTCAACTTCAGGAGCAACGAGTAGTTTAGAAACCGACATAACACCAAAAAGTAACAATCCGGGCACTTACGGCTCGCAATATAGTAATCCAAGTGCGGGAACTTATTTTACCCTTGAATTTAATGAACCACATAATTATTTTAAAATTAAAACAACAAAACGGATGATTGTTGTGGAAATTAGACTAACAATTGGTAGTAATTCAGTTATTGAAGAAACGCCCCAAGAAGAGGCAGAAGCATGGAGCAGCAACTTCTTAAACTTAACAAATGTTGGTTGCTCTTTAAGTGACCGCGATTTGCTTTTAGGTGCTTGGAATGAAGCAATGTACTCTTTTGAAAATTTAAGTAGTGAGGCACAACTGCTTATTAAAGAAAGTGTCGCCGAGTATGACACAAGCAATAATATTAAACACGCGAAAGCTCGTTATCAAGTTATTTTAAATGGGTATCAGTTTGATGACTTCATTTATAACCTTCCAAATATTAGTGGTCGAGCTCAAAATAACAATTTACTAATTCCGGGAACCTTTATTTTAAGTACCAGTATTTTAGTGTTTGGTTTAGGCCTTACGCTACTTCGATTAAAGAATAAGAAACGAAATAAGTAGCTTTCACAAAGTAGTGGTTTTAGATAGGCAATCAACCACTGTCTAACTTAACTACTTAAACTAAATTATGAAGCAATATAACGGTAATTTGCCGAGAATATAAATTTGTTAATTAGTTGGTTTGCAGCGGTATTGTAAATGATGTATACTAATGCCCAGAGGTTTATATGAAAAGAAATAGATTTATTACATTATTAATTTTTACTGTTTTACTTGTCACTAGTTGCAAGAAACCAGACACTAACAGTGGCTCGTCAAACACCGATAGTTTCTCCTCATCTAGTGTGTCTGAAAGCGAAGGAAATTCCAACACCGAAAGTGGCGGAAATAGTGAAAATTCAAATGGAGGCACTACGCCTAATCCGGCTTATTACGCTAGTATTGACGGGATGACTTTTGGAACAACGCTTTTAAACAGCGTCCGTTCTTTAATTACTACAACCCACAAAAGAGAAACTACGTATAATGAACTTAGAGACGTATTTAAAAAGACCGATGCCGATCCAAACAAAAGCGGTAGTATTATTTGGTTTTATTCAGGGACATCAACTTCATTTAGTGGCACTTTTGGCAGTTCTGCTAATACTACAAACCGTGAACACGTTTGGCCAAAAGATAATGGTAAAGCCTTTCCTGCCGAATCAAAAGCAGGTAGTGACGCTCATCACTTACGACCAACCGAAGCACTCTTAAATAATGTCCGTAATAATAAGAGTTTTGGAGAAGTTGCGCAAACAAGTGGTAATATTGCAAAGCAAGGTAATAGCACAAGTTATGCAACAGGCGATTACTTATCATATACCACTACTACCTATTTTTATCCCGGCAAGGGTTTTCGAGGTCAAACCGCTCGTATTCTCTTTTATGTGCAAGCAAGGTGGGGGAGTGAATACAATCTTAAGTTTGTGCTTGGCGCAGGTAATAGTAAAACAATTGGTGACATTGAAACACTAATGAAATGGCATCTTCAAGAACCAGTATCCGATCTAGAAAAAGTTCGTAATGAAGAAGTATTTAAAATCCAAGGCAACCGTAATCCATTTATTGATATGCCGCAATATGCTTGCAGTATATACGCAAATGACGGGCAAGATTACAATACAAAAGTGAAGAACGTTTGTAATGTCTAACATAAAAAGCGATAATAAAACTTTATTAAAAAGACAAAGAAAAATACTTACTAATAATTAATTAAGATTATCTTCATCAGTATCGTTAACTTTTGGCTCACGCTTAACAATTTTTTTAATCTTTGCAAATAATGCTTTTATATCAGTAAATAGTTCTTTACGGCTATGGGGAATAATTAAAACAAAAATCAGTGGTAAAC
>CAYJDS010000083.1:0-3532 GCA_964369015.1 uncultured Staphylococcaceae bacterium
CAATTATTCTTAGTTATTTGTTAAATTCAAAATATCTTTAAAAGACTTTAACAGAATAAGTTTGCGGTCAACGATGTTTAAAACACTTTCGTCATACCCATGCGGTACAATTGCCGTTACTAGATTAGCGTTCTTCGCGGTTTTGTAGTCAATCATCGAGTCACCAACAAAAAGCGGTCGAATTTCTGCTCCTTCACCAATCGCGGTAATGACTGTTTTTAAAAAGAGTGGATTTGGTTTAACAATTCCGTCCCCGTAATCCCCGCGTACAAGCAGAAAAGTATTAGGACCAAAGAAATGATCCACGACCGAAAGGGCAACTTTTTGGGGCTTGTTGGTGGCGACATAAAGCGGAGTTTTCCGCGCTTTAAGTGTTTCAATTGTCACTAAAACATCATTAAAGACGGTTGTTCGGCCAATCGTGTTTTGGGCGTAATAAGCTGACAAAAGGCGGTTAATCTTCGCGAATTCATCTTCTTTAATATTCCGGGCTTTCATTGCTCGCCGAATTTGTTCGTCTTTGCCACTTCCTAAAAAAGAAGCCATTTCTTTTTCATTAAAATCGCCTTTTAAGCCAAGTTCATTAAATGTCTTGTTTAAATTAAAAAGTAGTTCAGGGATTGTATCTAGGAGCGTTCCGTCTAAATCAAAAATAACATGCGTAAATGGTTTCATTATTTCTTTTCTTCAAATGTCTCAAGCACAAGAAAGACAACCCCAAAAGCAATCGTAAGATAACCGATGACTGTCCAAAGAGTGCCCACAAATTCATTATTTTTATCAAAAGCAACACTTGTTCCGCTAGCAATAAGCGCCACGGCAACAATAATGCGCAAAATTCCAATCGTCAGGGCAATATTATTTCGCGCTCGCGCCCCAATCATAATATCATTAATCCCTAAAGCAATTAATAAAAAGCCGACGACTAAAAGTCCATAAGCTTGGAGCGTTTCACTAAAAAGCGCGACAATAATTCCACCAATAATAAGGATAACACTTAAAATGTAATCAGTAATCGCGTCTTGTTTTCGCCGGCCCGCAATTAAGTCAAGGAGCGAGACAAGGCCAAGAATCCCCACCACAATCCCAATTAAAAAGAAGAGGCTTCCCGAAGGGTCAATTTTATATTTAACAAGGAAAGCACCAATAACAATAATAGCGACACTTGTCGAAACATTTATTCCAAAATTAATTCTAGTGTGTAAACGAAATTTCATCCTCTTTCCTCTCGTGCTTAAATCTTACCTTAATTGTCCGCTTTTTGCAAAAAATAGTGGCAAAATGCATTAAAAAAAGCCCGGAATTATTGTTCCAGGCTAATTTAATTGTTAATTAGTCAACAAATTCAAGGATAACCATTGGTGCGCTATCCCCACGGCGTGGTCCAAGTTTTAAAATTCTTGTGTATCCACCGTTGCGACTGGCAAACTTTGGTCCTAGTTCGTTGAATAAGACATCAAGTGCTTTAACACCGTCTTTGCGGACAATTCCGTCGCGCAATCTTGCCGCGGCAAGCCGCCGGGAATGAAGGTCACCCCTCTTGGCAAGTGTGATGAGTTTTTCAACATTTACTTGAGTTTGTTTTCCAACTTTTGCGCCTAATGTAACGCGACCATAAATTATTAATTCACTTGTCACATTGCGAAGCATCGCTTTGTCTTTACTCGTAGTATAGGCTGCCTTGAAGCGAACCCCAGTTTTTCCGTGTACGTTTTTACGACCTTGTGCTGGCATAAACGCCTCCTATTCTACATTGCCCCGGAAGTTTAGTCCGAGTTCAATCAGTTTATCTTTAATTTCTTTAAATGACTTTTTCCCTAAGGAGCGAAGTTTAAGTACTTCATCTTCCGTGCGGTTAGCAAGTTCATTAATAGTTTGGATACCGGCCCGTTTTAAACAATTGTAGGAACGGACACTAATATCGAGTTCTTCAATCTTCTTATCATCGCTTTGTTGCGCTTCGAGTTCAAGTTGTTCATTAAATACTTCAACATCTAAGACACTTTCTTCGAGATCTAAGAATGGTTTATAGTGTTCAATAAGAATTTGGGCAGAGAGCGCGAGGGCACTTTGTGGTGTAATTGCGCCGTTTGTCCATACTTCTAAAGTTAGGCGGTCATAATTTTCGTCATGTCCAACCCGCGTGCTTGTCACACTATAGTTTACTTTCGTAATTGGTGAGTAATTTGAGTCAGTGGCGATAATACCGACACTTGAACCGACTTTACTACGTTCGGCTTTATTTGCTTCACTTGTAACATATCCCCGACCATTACGGGCGTAGATTGTCATTTTAAGCGCTCCGCCTTCGCTGACGTTAGCGATGACTAAGTCTTCATTAATGACACTGACGCCGAATGGGAGTTCAATATCGGCGCCGGTTACGACTGCTGGGCCTTTAACATTAATGTTAAGCCGTTTGATACTGTCATCTTTTTCGTCAATCTTTAAAATTAATTTCTTAAGATTAAGATTGATGGTCGTCACGTCTTCAACAATCCCAGGTAGGGTTTGGAATTCGTGTTGGGCACCCTCAATTTCAATCGCGAAGACACTAGCGCCTGGTAAGGCACTTAATAGTAAGCGGCGAAAGGAATTACCTAAGGTTTGTCCAAATCCTCTTTCAAGCGGTTCAAGGACGAACTTGCCGTAACTTTCAGTTGCGTAATAATTCTTTTCTTTAAAGACAGTCGGGTTGAATGGGATAATAATATTACTCATGCTTCCTCCTTATCCACGTGGCCGTTTTGGTGGGCGGCAGCCGTTATGTGGGATTGGCGTTGTATCTTCAATTCCGGTGATGGTAAGTCCAGCAATAGCGAGCGCGCGAATTGCGGCTTCTCGACCTTGACCTGGGCCTTTAACGTTAACATCAACGGTTTTAAGTCCTTGTTCCACGGCAACTTTTGCCGCAGCTTCGCCGGCTAATTGCGCTGCCCAAGCAGTGCTCTTTTTACTCCCTTTAAAGCCTAAGACACCAGCGCTACTCCAGCTGATGGCGTTGCCGCTCTCGTCAGTGATCGTAACAATAGTGTTGTTGAAGGTAGCGTGAATGTGGGCGATACATTTCGTATACTGACGACGAATTTTGCGTTTGCGAGTAGTCGTCTTTTTTGCTTTTGCCATTATTTACTCCCTCCTTAGCCTTGTGACGCTTGCTTTTTGTTAGCAATCGTTTTCTTTGGACCTTTCCGAGTCCGAGCATTTGTTTTCGTTCTTTGGCCGCGAACTGGTAAGCCACGACGGTGACGAATGCCCCGGTAACAACCAATTTCATTGAGCCGTTTAATATTTAAGGCGACTTGCCGTCTGGCGTCTCCTTCTACGCGGTATTTTGTGATTTCTTGCCGAATTGCCCCGAGTTGTTCTTCGGTTAAATCTTTAACGCGAATGTTTTCATCAATTGCAACTGCTGCTAAAATCTTCTTTGCGGTCGATGCTCCTACGCCATAGACGTATTGTAGGGATATAACGACCCGTTTGTTATTTGGAATATCTACACCAACTATCCGTGCCATATTCGCTCCTCCTA
>CAYJDS010000084.1:0-3487 GCA_964369015.1 uncultured Staphylococcaceae bacterium
GTTTTATTACTTATCCACCACGCTATTGTTGAAAGAAAAGAAGTTATTAGTAATTTTATCGAACATCCACTTCCTACAAGTGGCAATATTACTAACGTTGCCGAAGCACTGAGCAAAGGAAATTTACAAGAGTTAGGCAAAGTTACCTTTAACGACTTAAGCCCGCTTGTTCTTGCTAAAGTTCCCGCACTCCAAGCGGTGTTAGATTACTTAGCGAAAAGTAAGGTTTCTGTGAGCGGCATCGGTGGAACTGGAAGTGTTGTTTTTGCGATTAGTGACGACAAATATCTTTTAAAAGACATCGCCGATAAATATAAAAAAGAAAAATACTATACGATTATTTGTAAAGTGTTTGAACAGGAGGAAAAACGATGACACTAAATGCAATTATCCTTGCAGCAGGCAAGGGAACACGAATGAAATCATTAAATGATAACATTTCGAAAGTTGGCTATGAAATTTTAGGAAAACCACTTGTTAATTGGGTGCTTGACGCAAGTCGCTCCTTAGTTAATGGCAAAAACGTTGTAATTGTTGGTTTTGCTGGCGAACATACGGCAAAACTTGTTGAAGGAAAAGCGGAAGTTGTCTGGCAACACGAACAAAAAGGAACCGGACATGCCGTTATGCAAACCGCGCCACTTCTAAAAGACGCAGCGGGAGAAACTTTGATTTTAAGTGGTGACGTACCACTGATTCGCGAAGCAACCCTTAAGGAAGCGGTTAGTTTCCATCTTGACGGAAAATATGACTTAACGGTTTTAACGGCAATGCCAAAAGACACCTTTGGTTATGGGCGCGTTTTACGTAACGCAAATGGGGAAGTTGTGCGCATTATTGAACAAAAAGATTTAGAAGGTAAGGAAGATGAAATCGCTGAAGTCAATAGCGGAATGTATATTATCAATAATAAAAAACTTTTTGAAGAGCTGCCTAACATCAAGACTAATAATAAACAAAAAGAACTGTATATTACTGATGTTTTAACCCTTTTTAGAGAAAAGAATTATAAAGTCGGGGCTTATGTTATGCAAGACGAGAGTGAAATGCTGGGCACGAATGACCGCGTGCAACTTGCTGAAGCCGCAACAATTCTCAAAAAACGAATTAACAAAATGCATATGTTAAATGGGGTTACAATAGAAGATCCTGCTAACACTTATATTGGCCCAGATGTTGTAATTGGTCAAGACACGGTCATTGGCCCAAACACGACCATTAAAGGATTAACGACAATTGGGGTTAATAACGTTATCAGCGCAAATACGCATTTAGAAAATATGATTATTGGCGACAATAACAAAATTATGTTTAGTCATCTTGTCAATAGTGAAATTAAAAACAATATTAATGTTGGCCCGTTTGCGCGAATGAGAGAACATTCGGTCGTTAATGACAAATCACGAATTGGTAACTTTGTGGAACTGAAAAAGACAACTTTCCACGAAGGCGTTAAAGCGGGACATTTAGCTTATCTAGGTGACGCCGAATTAGGTGCGGCCACAAATGTTGGTGCGGGAACGATTACCGCAAATTATGATGGCGTTAATAAATCGAAAACCGTAACCGGGGAACATGTCTTCTTAGGCAGTAACTCAACGCTTGTTGCACCACTTACAATTGGGGAAGGGGCTTATGTTGCCGCAGCTTCTATCGTTAATAAAGATGTCCCGGCAAATGACTTAGCAATTGCCCGATGCCGACAAGAAAATAAAGCCGGTTATGCGCATGTAATCCGTGAAAAACAAAAGAAAAACAAGAAAAATTAACTAGACAATATGAAAAAGGCTTCCCGATTATAAGAGAAGCCTTTTTAAGTTAAGCGCTAATTATTTAGCGGCTTTTTTCTTTAAGTTTGCTTGTGCTGCCGCTAAACGAGCAAGAGGAACTCGGAATGGGGAACAGCTAACATAGTCTAAGCCAACGCGATCAAAGAATTCAACTGAGACCGGATCGCCACCATGTTCACCACAAATACCTAAGTGGAGGTCTTTATTACCTTTACGGCCACGTTCGACGGCGAGTTGGACTAATTGGCCAACACCTTTTTGGTCAATGGTTTGGAACGGATCTTGTTCGAAGATGCGAGCTTCAAAGTAATCAGGGATAAACTTCGCAGCGTCATCACGGCTAAAACCGTAAGTCATTTGCGTTAAGTCGTTCGTGCCAAAGCTGAAGAAGTCGGCTTCTTTAGCAATTTCTTCGGCCAGAAGCGCAGCGCGCGGAATTTCAATCATCGTTCCAACGTGGTATTTAAGACTTTGGCCACTCTTGGCAATAATTTTTTCGGCGGTTTCAACCACGATATTTTTAACATAACGAAGTTCACGTGGATCAAGAATAAGTGGAATCATAATTTCTGGATGAATTGGTTTGCCACTTTCTTTTTGAACACGTAAGGCAGCGTTAATAATCGCCGTTGTTTGCATAACAGCAATTTCTGGATAGCTGACGTCTAAACGAACACCACGGTGCCCCATCATTGGGTTAAACTCGTGAAGAAGTTCAATTCTTTCATGAACTGCTTTTGGTTCGACCTTAAGCGCTTTGGCTAAGGCAACAATTTGTTCTTCTTCAGTTGGTAAGAATTCATGCAGAGGTGGGTCAAGTAAACGAATCGTGACATTCATGCCAAGCATGACTCTGTATAATTCATAGAAGTCTTTTTCTTGGTGCGGTAAAATTTCATTTAAGGCGGAGACACGTTCTTCAGTGGTTTTAGCAAGAATCATCTTCCGGACCGAGAAAATACGTTCGGCATCAAAGAACATATGTTCAGTGCGGCATAAGCCAATGCCTTCGGCGCCGAAATCAAGCCCAGTTTTTGCGTCACGTGGAGTATCCGCGTTAACGCGAACTTTTAGGCGACGGAATTTATCAGCAAGGTCCATAATCCGTTTGAAGTCGCCAGTTAAAACTGGTTCCACAAGGGGAAGTGCACCTTCATAAATATTACCAGTTGAGCCGTCAATACTAATGACGTCATCACGGCCATAAACTTTGTCGCCAACTTTCATTGTGTGCGTTTTTTCGTCAATTATAACGTCATGCGCACCCACGATACAGGTTTTACCCATTCCACGGGCGACAACCGCAGCGTGACTTGTCATCCCACCGCGTGCAGTTAAGATACCTTGGGAGGCAACCATCCCAACGATGTCTTCGGGGGAGGTTTCGCTTCTAACTAAGACGACTTTTTCGCCGGCTTCTTTGCGAAGTGCAGCGTCTTTGGCGTCAAAAGTGATTTTACCAGTCGCAGCACCAGGAGAGGCGGGAAGACCAGTAGCGATTGCTTTAGTTTTTGCTAAAGCTTTTAAGTCAAATCCTGGGTGTAATAAAGAGTCAAGTAAGGAAGGATCAACCCGTAAAACGGCTTCTTCTTCACTAATTAAACCTTCATCGATAAAGTCACAAGCAATTTTTAAAGCGGCTGAAGCAGTTCTTTTGCCGTTTCTTGTTTGTAAGAAGTAAAGTTTACCTTCTTCAA
>CAYJDS010000085.1:0-3158 GCA_964369015.1 uncultured Staphylococcaceae bacterium
AAGCCCGCTTAAGTCATTTGCTAAAGCGGAAACATAGATTCTGTTTTTATCTTTTTGCTTTATTTGATCAGCTTTGTTATAAATGGTAATTACCTTACGATCCACTAAATCAGCGCCAAATTCGTCGTAAACATCAGCATTACCTTCTTCTTTTACGTGAATTATAATGTCCGCTTCTTTAATTGCTTTCTTTGATTTTAAAATTCCAATCTTTTCAATTGTGTCGCCACTTTCTCTAATTCCCGCGGTATCAAGGAGATGAAGTCTTAACCCTTTTAGGTTAATTTCCCCTTCCACAACGTCACGGGTGGTTCCAGCAATGTTTGTCACAATTGCCTTATCTTCTTTTAAGAGTGCATTTAAAAGCGAAGACTTCCCGACGTTAGGCGCGCCAACAAGGGCTACTTTAATTCCTTCTTTAATGATTTGGCCTTGGCGTCCTTCTTTAATTAACTTATTAATCTCTTGATTAATTTCCGTTACTTCTTTAATGATTAGTGCGTAATTTGCTTCTTCAATATCACGATATTCAGGATAATCAATATTTACTTCAATAAGACTAAGTAAGCCGGCAATTCGTTCCCGGATAGGATAGACAATCTTACTTGTTTCCCCGGTTAATGAAAGCAGAGAGAGTTTCTTTGCTTCTAAACTTGTCGCGACGATCATGTCGTTAATCGCTTCCGCTTGCACTAAGTCAACTTTGCCGTTTATAAAGGCGCGGTTGCTAAATTCTCCCGGAAGCGCAAGCCGCGCTCCTTCTTTAATTAGCAGTCCAATAATTTGGTTAGCAATCAGCATGCTCCCATGACAACTAATTTCGACAATATCTTCGCCCGTAAAAGAAGCAGGACCGACAAAACAAAAAAGCACGACCTCGTCCACTAATTCGTCGCCATCTTTAATGTTGCCGTAAACAATCTTTCGCTCCGTTAACGCGGTCAAATCTTTGCTAAATATATTGCTAACATATTTAAATGCATCACCGCCAGAGACGCGAATGATGGCAAGGGCCCCCATCATCGGTGGAGTTGCTAGTGCTACTATTGTATCAATCATAGTAATATTTTATCACACCGCTATTGCTTCTTCATCTGCCTATACCTAGAAACAATGGAAAGCCTAATAACAAACTGGTTTTATTTCTTCGCAATCTTTTTTCGGAGTATTTCGTGATAGATAAGGGTCGGAATAATACTAACAATAATTAATCCGATTAAATAAACATTCCACTCTTGAAAAGTAATAATTGTGATAATAAAAGCAATACTTGAAGCAATGAATCCACTATAACTTTGGAAACGATTAACTTTGTACCAACCTTCGTCGCTTGTAAAAGTAAAGTGTGTGCGAAAACCAAACAGCGGATTTCTTTTTTTATTAAATATTGGCGCCGAGAAAATGCTCAGGACAACAAAGGCGCTATTAAAAATACCGACAAGACTAGGAATAATTACTTTCTCAATATCTGACATGCTTTTAAATGCCATCCAAACGTAGATCCCTGCAAAGGCAATTTGGGCGATAATAAGAATAATTTGGGTCGGAATAAAGCCTGTTTCCATATCTTTAACATATTTATTTTTTGAGTAACTAGAATGAATCATTATGCTCGCACCAGTTGCAATTAGTGTAATAGCCAAAAACAAGAGCGTTTCCCATTTACTGCCATAGCGCGTTATTTCCCCGGCAAAGTCATAATGCATTGGAACTTTGTCGGGCATCATGCGCAAAAGCACGATCGAAAGTAAAACCATAAAGATCGTAAGCGCAATGTTTCCTAGAAACAGTTTTCGTTCTCTAGCGCGGTTTTTTTCTTCTTTAGTTGTAACATTCTTTTCTTCTTCAGCAAGTAGTTCATTAATACTCACATCAAAAATAACACTAAGTTTTTTGAGCATTTCAATATTTGGCTCATTAATTCCTTGTTCCCATTTAGAAATACTTTGCCGCGAGATATGTAATTTTTCCGCGAGATCTTCTTGCGTTAAGTTATTTTTAATCCGCAGCTCTTTTAGTTTTTCGTTAAATTCCATTTTCTCGTTATCTCTTCCGCCTTTATTATATATTAAGAAGCATTTCACACCACGCACTTTTTGCGCAACTAAAAGGCGCGGACCAGGATTTGCTATTTTCTTACGCCGCGAATTAGAGAAAAACCACCTTGCGGTGGTTATTTGTCTTTAGTTTGTTTTGAATTTAATTACAATTCTTCGTTCACGTCCTGTGCCCGTTGATTCGGTAGTAACATTGCGATATTCACTTAAGGCGTTATGGACAGCCCGTCGTTCGTCGCTTGTCATTGGATCAAGGGTCGCAGATTGTTTACTTTTTGCAACTTCGCCCGCGACACGTTTGGCGATGCTGACGACTTTACGATATCGATCTTGCTTATAATCATTAATATCAAGCAGGACTCTAATTCGTTTTTTAAACTTGGCGTGTAATGCAAGCGCAACAACTTCGTTCAAGGCTAATAAAGTTTTTCCGTTTTTACCAATTAAGATTGAATTGTGATTAGTCGACATTTCAATTTTGATGACATCGCCGTCTAAGGTTGCTTTGGTTTCTAAAGTGAATCCTAAAGCTTCGATGACTGTCTTTAAGTAGTCGGTGGCATAATCAACATAGTCAGCGGTTTCATAAACACTAACTTTAACTGAACTTTTGAATAAGCCTTTCTTTTCGCCAATGACGTCATAAATTAAGTCTTCGGTCGCAATCCCTAAGTCTTCGCTAGCAAGTTTTAATACTTCTTCAAGATTTTTTGCTTCAAATATTCTCATTTTTTTTCTTTTTTCCCTTCATTACATAGTGAACAATGAATGTTTGGGCGATTGAGATAATCGCACCAGCAAACCAGTAAACGCCCATTGCGGCTGGCAGTGTAAAGGACATGACAATAATCATAATAAACATAATGTTCGACATCATCTTGCCTTGACTTTGTTGTTTTTTTGCAGCGGGATTTGCCGTTGTTTTTTCAATGTCTTTTTGCGCTGGTTTATTAAGCCAAGTTGCTAATTTTGTACTAACAAATTGAGTGACAGTCATTAGAAGGAATAAAACCCACGCCGTCCACCAACTACCCGAGAACCAGTTATTAATCATTGAAGTACCAAGTTGAGCATTTAAGTTTAAGCCGAAAACGGAGTCAC
>CAYJDS010000086.1:0-3156 GCA_964369015.1 uncultured Staphylococcaceae bacterium
AGCATCAGCCTATCCTCCGTCCGAGCGCGATCACCGGCGCCAGCACCACAGCGATGTGGGGACTGATGACAAGGCCGTTGACATATTGCTTGCCCCCGACCGTGGAACTCGTCCCCTTGCTGTAGCTGTAGTTGCCGATGGTCTCACTCGCGCTATCCATTGCCGCCTCATTCTCCCACGCGTCCAGAGAACCGAACGAGCGCTGGATGAACTCCATCTGGTACACCGTAGCCTTCTTGACGCGGGTGAACAGTGCATTGCCCTCAGCAAGCTCGAATCGCTCCACAGCCCTGAACGTGAGGGCATCGACGATGTCGGACGCACGCTCGGCCATGGAGGCGAACTCTTCCTCGGTGATGGTGGTACTGCTCATGCTGTCGTAGAAAGCCTTGTCGATGTATGCCATTTACTTCCTCGCTTTCGCCTTTGGCTTGGGCTCTGCCTTGGGCTTCGGTTCCTTCGGCAATTCGGTGAGGGGTTTTGTCACCTTGTAGGTTTCATCGCATTCACCTTCCAAGATGTAGCCCTCAGCAATCGCCTCTTGTGCTCCCTCGAGCGTCTCCCTAGCCACATGGTCGTAGGGAGACTTGCTTAACAGGAACATCAGCTTTTAATATCACCAGCCGCGAGCTTCTTCTCGTAGGAAGCTATTACAAGGCCACTGGTCGCGTTGTACTGGACAACGGTCAGATATTGGCCAGCTTCAGCGCCTGCGATGTCGGCTTCGCTGGTGTAGTTGTTATTATCCAGAGCAAGGGTGGAAATGTGCACATCCTTGAGGGCGGTTCCACCGATGGAGGCTGCGGACAGTTTGTAGCCCAGCTTGTTGCCGGTTCCTGGGGTAGCCGCCGCCGTGGTAGCGCCCGAGGTGGCGGTCGACTTGGCCACGACCACGTCCAGTGCGCTGGTACCCGGCTGGAAGGAAATCCGCATGCTGGGAATCTTTGCGCTGAGAACGATGAGAGTGTGGTACAAGCGGAACATGATGGACCATCCGCTGAAGCTCTGGTTGACGGCAGGCTCGATGACCTTGACCTCGTCACCCTTGACGACGCCCTTGAGGGCTCCGCGGGGAGCGATGATCCAGTTGATCTTACCGGCAGTCGTAGCGGCGGCGAATCCGTAGGTGGAGGAGGCGCCACTGTTGAAGGTGTAAGCGGTCCGCATGCGGGAACTCGGCACGGGGATGATCGGCATGGAGTCGAGTCCCTTCACCTTGGTTGCTACGCCGTTGATGTTGGTCTCAAGCACCTGCAGAATCTTGTCCATCTCAGAGCTCTTGGAAAGCACACCGTATGCCTGTCTGCTCATGTAACAGATAAGCGGGGAGGTCTCTCCTACGGTGTCCTGTACGGCAGTCATATCGTCCTGCAACTTGGTGAGGATGTCACTCTTATTGGGTACGTAGACTTCCATCGGGGCAGGGGTTGCGAGCAGGGATGCACCGGCTACGGAGCTGAACACCTTCGCATAGCGATAGGCGTCAATCTCGGGGTCGGTGTTCTCTTCGCGCAGTACCTTGACGGCGTTGGCGACGGTATCGACAAAAGCGGTCTCATCCACGTCGAACTTGTCGATGTTGAGACGGATGGCTCTGTCCTTGTCGAAGGTGTAGGACTCCCAATCGACGCTGACTGATCCCGAAGGATAGCCGGTGGCGCGGTCGTAGTTTCCCAGTCCGGTAGTGCTGACGGTGGCCAGTTTGATGGTCGAGCCGCCCTCGTACTTGATGTCGGCCGCATCGGCCTGCATCGGTGCCGACGTGAGAGTGGCGACGAGCGCCTGGTCAATCACGGGGCTGAAAATGGTTGCGTAGTTTACAGACATTTAGCTTCTCCTAGCTTGTCTTGATTCCCAGCTTTGAAGCGAACTGCGCCTGAAGCGCGGCATCACCGGTGAGCGGGGTATCTCCCGACGGCCCTCCGAAACTCGGCTTGTTGGCTGGCGGGGTTGTGGGTTCGAACAGGTACGCATTGTCCTTCTGCATGGCCTCGAGCTGTTCCTTCAGCCCTGCGATGGTTCCGTCCTCTCCTAGCACGATCTTGCTCTCGTCGAGCAGTGCACGTGCGGCCTTCAGGTTCTTGGCCTTGGCCTTGGAAAGTTCGGTCTCAACAGCATGGTTCATTCTCAGCTTCTTGACCTCGGTCTCATGCGTTGCCTTCTGTTCCTCAAGTTGGGTCTTCAGGGTTTCCAACTGCTTCTTCTGTTCCTCGGTGAGCGTGGAGCCCTTCTTCAATTCCTCGAGCTGCTTGTTGGTCTGCTCAAGCTGGGATTTGGCCAGCTTCTCGGCCTCGGTCAGCTCGTTGAACTTGCTCTTGGGAATCCATGCCTCGGGGAGAATCTTGTTCAATTCGTCCTCGACCTGTTCCTCGGTGAGCGCCGCGTCCTCCCGGACCTTCTTCAGCAATTCCTTCAGTCCCTTCAGTGCCATGGTGTCCTCCATGCGGATTTGTATGCCGGTCGCCCCGGCCTAGGAGTAGGGCGAGTATGCAGTCGCCCGTCTGCAAGTACAGTGTCTCACAAAATTCAAGGGTACGAAAGTACCCCGCGGTTAGACAAACGTGGGTACAAAAAAAGACACCCGTTAGGGTGCCTTACTTGGAATCGGTTTTCTTGGGTGGTGGGTGGAACTCAAGGATCTGTGCCTTGAACTCCTTGTACCCCTTCACATACTCGTCGATGAGCAGGCCGCACTTGGTGCAGTACAGCTTGCCGTCCGAGCCTACGCGCATGTGTGAGCCGTATGCTGAGCATCGGCAGTGATTGGGACGGAACTCCATAGCATATCCTATCACGCCTTTACTTCTGGTGCCAGAGACTTGGCCTTGGAAAGCTCTTTCATGAACTTGCGCTGAATCCTCTCGTACTTAGTGATCGCCCGCCTGTTGGACTTCTCATGCTTATCGCTCCACTTGATGAGCGCACTTCTGAGGGATGTGATCATGCCGAGCTGCCACACCTGCAGGTGCTTGGTCTGCTTCGCCCACTCGGCTGGTACCAGGGGACCGAATTGGAAGCGCGTGCTCCCGTCGTCGTTGAATACAATCGTAACCTTCATGTCTATCTTTGCCATTGCAATCCTCCTAGGAGTAAATCTGTTCGCGCGGATACTGCCGCGTCAGTCCTGAATTATCGATGAACTCTCGCATCTTGCTC
>CAYJDS010000087.1:0-3136 GCA_964369015.1 uncultured Staphylococcaceae bacterium
AACCAAATGAAATACAAGAATATATAAATGGTTGGAAAAAAAACATGCCGGATTGGAATTATATTGAAATTAATGATAAGATTAGAGTGAGGATTTTTTATGTATAACTTAAATGACCGACAATTAGATATTATTAACATTTTAAAGAAACACGATTTTTTAACACCAAGCATGATTCATGCTTTTATCGGAGAACAAAAGTATTCACGACCAACAATTAATCGTGATCTTACATTATTACTTTCACTAAACCTAATAACAACTTTGGGAAGTGGACGCAATGTAACATACCGCATCAATTTAAATCCACTTCTCAAAGAATTTAATGTCGAGAACTATTTTAAAAAGGAATTTCGTACTGAAATCTTAGAAAAATTTAATCATGATATATTCAAAGACTTGCATAGTATTTTCTCCGCAAACGAACTTGAAGATACCGACAAATTGAATAATGTGTATAAAAATAAACTACTAGGACAAACGAGTATTGGTTTAAAAAAAGAACTAGAACGGTTAACAATTGAATTTTCATGGAAATCATCAAGCATTGAAGGAAACACATACACTTTACTTGAGACCGAACGTCTTTTAAAAGAAAACGTTAAATCTACCGGGCACACTGACAGTGAGGCGCAAATGATTATAAACCATAAAAACACTCTAGAGTTTATTTTGGAAAACCCTGATTATTTTAAAGAAATATCTAGTTACAAAATTCGCGAACTTCATGATCTAATTTCCATGAATTTAGAAATAAACCGCGGCATAAGAAAAACAATGGTTGGTATTACTGGTACAAACTATCGACCTTTAGACAACGAACATGAAATAAGGGAATCATTAGAACAACTAGTTAAAGCATTGAACAAACTACAAAATCCTGTCGAAAAAGCCTTGCTCGCAGTCGCAATGATTTCTTACATTCAACCATTTGAAGATGGGAATAAGCGTACCGCAAGAATGGTTGGTAATGCAATCTTATTAGCTAATAAATTCATCCCTGTGTCATTCGTCGGTGTCGATAATATCGAGTACAAAAAAGCAATTATTTTATTTTATGAACAAAATAGTATTACTTACCTAAAGAAAATCTTTTTAGAACAATACGAACTCGCCACTAATAAATATTTTTAGTTAATAAAAAAAGAATCACAGCAAGTGATTCACTTAATTTTTTGGATGGTGCCAACGATACACATAAAGGCGTGCGTTTTTTAGTCAAAAACGTTTACTACTAAATTTATGACCTAACTGGGCGTATCTGGGCGTTTCTGGACTTCTGTGTACCGTTTTAAGTTCGTGCCTGGTAGGAGCGTGTTTAATTTTCGTAAACTAGTAAAATCTAGCAAAAGATAAGTTCTATTTAAGAAAGCTTTCGATATCTATTACTAACAACAGAAGGTTTATTTAAGTAAATCGAAAATTTGTAATTTCCGGGTTTTATATAGTGCTATTTGTGTTGCAATACCCGCTAGAAGGAAGTTAATAGCGATTACAACAACAATGTTCCAAAATGATAATGAGATAAGGCTTGTATAGACGAGGAACTGGTTGTAAAGAACCTTATTTAAAAGGACACTAATAACAAAGTTTAGAATTAATGAAGTTAATGTACTTATTGTCGTAATCAGTACATTTTGATAAAGAAAAACTTTATTAATATCGAGGTCACTTATACCTAGCGATTTATAAATACCGATTTCTTTCATTTGGGTATCAACACTATTTTTCGCATAATTTAAAAACATAATGGCCGAGAAAAGTAGAGCGATAATACTCACCACTAAAAATACTTCTCCTACTGGTTTTAAAATGTCATTAACACTATCTAATTTACTTTCTGAACCGTGTTGTAAATAGAAATAAGGAACATTCGGCGTATAGTTTTTTCCGTCTCCGAGTTCAATCATTTTCTTTAACGTCTCGATTGACTTTGGCGCGTATGAAACTGCTAATCCGTCTCTTATGTCACTTGAAAAATGATTATGGAGGAAAATATCTAAATCATTAACAAAGAATTGATTATGCAACGAATATTTTTTAAGATAGATTAACTCAAGCGAGAGCGCATACATCTTTTTATCATTAGAATCTAACTCACCTTTAAGGGGAGGAAAGTGATCACTTGGAAAATTGGTATCAACAAAGCCGGCAATGTAATAGGGCGTTTTAGTCGCATCACCAAGTGGTTTACCAACGAGTCCCTCCATACTAATATCTGCAGGTTCAATTTGGACCGCTCCATAACTATAACCATAAGTCTTAAATGATTCGTAATAAAATTTTGTCAGTAATACTTCGTTATCATTAACGGGGACGTCACCTACAACAATATTAAAGCCAGCTTCATCAAAGAAAGATTCATCATACTCTGAAACTTTAAACGAACGATCAAGACGCGGATAATACTCAACTCGTTGCTGTGGCATACGCGCAAAGTTCATCGTGTCTTGTTTCGTTTCATCTGTGGAATAAATAAAGGATTGGCCGGTTTCTGCTGCTAAAAAGGTGAAATCCGTAGAGGTAAATGTATCATTACCATAGACAAAATGTCCATTTTCATCTTTTGTATCTTTTCTAAAAGCAATATAGTTATGGAGTGAAGCCATCATTTCATGCGGTAATTTTTTGTCATAGTTATAAGTGCTGATCATTAAAGAACTGCCAAAAAGCGTGAGCGTTATAAATAATAAAAGGGTCGTGATTATCGCATGATTTTTCCGTTTCTTAAGCTTAGACCAAGTTAAGCGCCAAAGTGACTTAAACTTTAAGGAAAATGATTTCTTTTCACTTTTTTCATTACTTTCTAAAACTTCTTCTTCTTTATTTCGTTTATTGATTATTTTGTGATCAATTAACAAACCGGCTTCTAGTTTTAATATTTCGTCACTATAATTCTCGGCTGCTTCTACTTCATGGGTTGCAACAATTACGAGCCTGTTCTTCGCTAGGGTCCGTAATATATTCCAAACAATCGCCCCATTTTCTTCGTCCAAAGCAGCAGTTGGTTCGTCACATAAAATAACAGAGGGATCTTTAGCTAGTGTCCGTGCAATTGCCACTCGTTGTTTTTGTCCAACGGAGAGTTCGCTAATTAACCGATTTTCAAATCCTTCAAGTTCAACGGCTTTTAGTG
>CAYJDS010000088.1:0-3100 GCA_964369015.1 uncultured Staphylococcaceae bacterium
AAATCTGTCGTGGAATTTAAAAAAAGTGTCCACGTTATATTTAACAGAGCCAAAACAAACCTAAATTGCCGTGAATAGCGGCTTTTTTATTTACTTTCAGGAGAAAATTATTGACACTCTTTATATGTATAACATATAATGATATACAGAAAAGGCAAAACTAGTGAAAACTAGTGACGCAAAACTATAGGGCCTTCACTTGATGGCAGCCAGTTGCCGAGCAGATTATGCGTTTTAGGCAAGTGGGTGGCGTCTTTTTTTATTAAACGACCTAACTAATTGTTGTTATTCGTGATAAAATAAATTGTCTTTATGTAAACATAAAGAAATGGAGTATCGAGTGAAGAAAGTAAAAGAAAAAAAGAAAAAGCAAGACGAACAAGAATATCAAATTCCTGAACATGTTGATTATGATTTAGGCGCGGATATTATTAGGACTAACAAGCAAAAATTGATCGCAAGACGGATTGCGCAGATTTCGGCTTTTATCCTTATTGTTTTCATTATCATTTCTTTCCTTGGATTTACCCTTGGTCAATATTTTGCAAGCGCAACAACAATGTCAGTTAACGCTAAACAACCAGAAATCGCTTTAGCGCAAGTTGGCTTTAAATTTAAAAATAACAAAACACCACTCGATACGAATGAACGGGCAAGATATAATCTCCAATTAGATGACAATGACCCTGGATTATATTGGACTGGCGAAACTGTTTCAAAAGAAGTTATTTCGTTTATTTTAGAACGCGACGGATATGCAAGTAATGGAAAACTATATCCAGTAACAGCCCGATCATTTGCGCTTAGTGATGGCAAGGAAGACCTTCAATTATTTGAAGGAATTCGTAATATCTCAAATGAACGGCATAGTGTTGAAGAGAATCCTGCAAACAAAGAGTATTACATGGATTTATCAGTTTATTTCCGCTTACTCGTTCAAGGAGATTATTCCGGACAAGTCGCACTTGATAACTTTGGTGTTTACTTTACAAAAGACACGAAGTTTAGCGGTAATGACGATATTAAGAAAGCACTGCGGGTCGGCGTCTCTTCACAATCACTCGTTGATATTATTGGTCCTGGATATGATTTTAAAAATGAAACAAGTAGTCGCGCTAAGATTAATGTCGGCGCAAGACTTGATCTTGACGGACCAAAAAGTGGAGCAGGGAAACACGGCTATTACGACTATACAAACGAAATTTTTGGTGATGACGGAGTAACAACTTCGCGCTATGAAATTGCATATGGCGATTTTGAAGAAGAAATAACTGATGCCTTATGGGGCGAAGTAAATACTGTTGAAAACGAAGTCCCAAGTAACAACTCACTTTATAATGCAGCAACTTATCTTAATGTTCGCCCGCTTATTAACGCTACGCCAAAAACTCAAGAATACACTGCATTTTCTACTTATATTCGTGAAGGAGAAAAAGGTGAAGCAATTACTTATACGAATCAATACGGTGTTGCATCCTTTAATTTAAGAATATGGATTGAAGGCTGGGATCCAAACTCAAGCCAACAAATTGCGAATAAAACTTTTGGAGCCCAATTAAAATTTGAAGTATATAAGAAAGGCCTAGTTAGCTAGGTTGAGGTAATCCCATGAGCGCATTTTTTAGTTATATTCGCGATTCATTTGCCGCATTTTGGAGAAATTTTGTTGAATGGTTAAAACTTGTCTTTGTTGATCCGTGGGTTCTTTTTGGCGGAGACATTAAAGAATATGTTGAAGTCTTAAACCTATATATTAATACCTTTGGAGCGTGGGGATGGGTTTTCTATATTTTTATGCTCCTCATTATTTTAGCCTTGCTTGGCGCTATGGGTTACTTAATCTTTCTTGCTATTCGCGGTCTTGTTCGTCTTGGCAAAAAACAATTTGAAAAAACCCGTCTTATTGCGGAAGTCCAACGGCTTAATAAAGAACTCTTCTACGCTATTCAAGAAAAGAATGAAGTTTTAAAATTAAAAGCTGAATCTCTTGGTCTTGAAGATCCTTCTCTTGCGAGAGAAAAAAGTGATTCTATTGTTGGCCAAGTCTTTCCTAAACTTTATGCAGTGGACCAAAAATACAAAGATAAAGATATGACTGTTGTTATCGCGGATGTTGATAAAGAAATTACTTTAGAACAATTAGCAATTCGTTATCGCTATTTTGCTGCTTCCCAATTAGGACTATATTACGACATTGATATGGTTCGGACCCTTTTTGCAGCCTTAGGTAGTGTTAAGATTATTATCTTAGAAGGTATTTCCGGAACTGGTAAAACAAGTCTTCCGTATTCTCTTGGAAAGTTTTTACTAAATGACGCTTCAATTTGTAGTGTTCAACCGTCATGGCGTGACCGGACCGAACTAATTGGTTACTATAACGAATTTACCAAAAATTTTAATGAAACTGAATTTTTACGGGCAATTTACGAAGCAAGTTACCGGAAAGATGTTAATTTAGTTATTCTCGACGAAATGAACTTGGCTCGGATTGAATATTACTTTGCTGAATTCCTCTCAATTATGGAAATGCCTAATCCCCAAGAATGGATTGTGGAAGTAACAAAGACGACTGATGATATGAACCCGACTAATCTTAATGTTGGTAAACTCCGTATTAACCAAAACTTATGGTTCTTTGGAACAGCAAATAATGATGACTCAACCTTTACGATTACTGATAAAGTTTATGACCGGGCCATTAGTATTTCCTTAAATGATCGTGGCGCGGTATTTGACGCAGAGTTTACCGAACCAATTCGTTTACCATACACTTATATTCAACGCCTCTTTAACGAAGCAGTCACAAATTATCCCCTTAGCAAGGCTAATATTGTGAAGTTTAATAAACTTGACCAATTTGTCGTTGGTAAATTCCGGATTGGCTTTGGTAACCGGATTATGCGCCAAATTAAAGTGTTCGTCCCAATCTACGTTGCTTGTGGCGGAACTGAACTTGAAGCACTCGACTTTATGTTCTCAACCAAAATCTTAAAGAAATTTAAGTCACTCAACTTAGCGTTTATGCATGATGAACTTAATGCTCTTAAAAATGAAATTGACCGCACATTCGGCAAAAACACCTTTAAACATTCATTAAAAC
>CAYJDS010000089.1:0-3062 GCA_964369015.1 uncultured Staphylococcaceae bacterium
CATTTAAGACGTTTTTATAGTCATCAACTTTCTTACTAAGTTCAGCGTCTTTCTTTTTTTCGGTCTCTAAGGCAATGAGTTTCTTTTGCTCTTCAAGGGAGCGTTCATTCTCCGCAATCTTATTTTCTAATTTAGCTTTTTCAACCGCAAATTCAGACATTAAGGTCGCTTTTGCCGTTGTTTTTTCATTATTTATCTTATCTTCAAAAGTAGAAACAAGCAGAGAAAGTTTTTCTTTTTCTCTTGCTAGAGAGGCGAAATCATTATTAAGTTTTTTCTCAAGTTCTGCTAGCGCAAGCTTCTTATTCGCTTCTTGCTGGGCGATAACTGATTGAAGTTGGGTATTATAAGTGGCGTCTTTGCCGCTATTAATGGCATCTAAAATATACGAATTATCAACCTTTTGGAGTTCGGCAAGATCAATAAGATCACCGGCTTCCCCTCTTTCTTCAAGCTTAAGGGTTGAAGGGTTAACGATGCTAACTTTAATTTTTTTTGCCATGTGAACATTTCCTCGCTTTCCATGTTTTTCTTATTATATTCAACTATAATTACTGCTTAATAATATGTTTTATTATATCAAAATATACCTATTTCCAACAGGCTAATGTGCAAGTTGAAACGTTTTCGTTGTGCAAGTTGAAATTAATAAATCTAATAGTTTAGATTCTAGGTTAGGTTTTCTATAAACCACAAAATGATTAAAGTAGTCAAAAATAATTAAATGTATATAATAGATTTCATATGAAAAATAAAACGTTTAAATTAACCTCGCTCTTTCTTAGTCTTTTTTCTCTTTTTAGTCTTAGTCAAAACGCTCTTCAAAAAGCACCCGTTAGTGCCAGTGCTGCTCCGGATTCAGGCGCAAGTCATTACGATAACCCAACTAAGTATTATGAAGGAATTGATGATTCCTTAACGGGGGCATCGCTCATTAGTGCCCTTTCAACCTTGACCTCAAAAGGATTTATTCCGCACAGTTACTCTTCACTGCCAACTATTTATCAATATAGTGATGCTTCACTTACGGACCCACGGCAAATGCGCCTTTATTACACGGGGACAACCAAGTCATTTAATCCCGGTGGAATACCGGGATCCGCTAATAAAGAACACGTTTGGCCAGCTTCGTGGTATGGAACGGGTAAACGCGAAGAAGGAAGTGGAAGTCCAGGCGCGGACGCGCATAATATTTTTCCTATAGCATCCCAACTAAATAGTAAAAGAGGGAAGTCGGCTTTTGACATATTAGATTTTTCTCTTAGCACAACTTACAAAGCCTATGAAATAACAAGAAGTGATTATTCTTACGGAACTCCAGGAGATAATGATTCCTATGTTTGGACAACAGCGAAGGATTATTCAAACGGGGAAGCCTATGACATTTTATATCCAAAACGTGGTGAACGCGGTATCGTTGCCCGCACTTTAATGTATGTTGCTACTCGTTACTATAATGATTCTAAATATCCAGTTATGCTTCACGACAAGCCAATAACTTTAAGCACTGGTCGAATTGGGAAATTGTCAACCTTACTTAAATGGCATTTTGAAGAACCACCAACAGAGTGGGAAATTAGGCGTAATAATGAAGTGGCCACTCGCTGGCATTATAACCGTAATCCGTTTGTCGATAATGCTGATTACGCTTCGCGGATTTTTTACTATCTTCCTGAACCAGATCAAAGTGAACCAACTGAAGCTGTAAAAGCGGCTATTGAAACTTATGGAACGCCTGAAGAAAGGATCAAGCTTGATAAAACAAACTTAACCATTGAATTAGGAGAAACACTCCAAATTAATGTTAGCGCTAATCCGCTTAACGAAACAATTACTTGGGAAAGTAGTAATCCGGCGATTATTTCAGTTAATAATGGTCTTGTTACAGCCCTTAGTGAAGGAAACGCGACGATTACTGCGCGAGGAAGTGAAACAAGTGCTTCCGTTAATGTCCACGTTGTTCCCGTTGGTGGGGCCAATGTATTTATTGAAAGCTTAAAGTTTAATGATACTAACTTGACATTACGCGTGGGTCAAAGCAAAACACTAGGGTTAACTATCAGCCCAAGTGACGCGAGTAATCAGAGTTTAGACTTTAGTTCAAGTAACACTAATGTTGCTTCGATTAATGATAATGGTGAAGTAGTGGCCTTTAATGCTGGTACTAGTGTAATTAGAGCAGTGACAACTGACGGCACTAACTTAAGCACAACTTTAAACCTCACAGTTAATGAAAAGAATACAAGTGGTCTTACTGGCTGGCATCTTGTTAAAAGTGGCGACACTCTTGCAGCGGGGGACGAATTAGTTATTGCTAACAAAGAAAACAATGTTACTGCGGGAAAACAATCTTCAGATTATTTGACAGAAGTGCAAAATTCAACTTTTTCGGCGAATAAAGAAGAGATAACAACGCTTCATGCGAATAGTCTTATTTTTACACTTGGTGGTCAAAGCGGTGCTTGGACGTTTACTAATAACGGAAAAACATTACGTGACAACGGCGAGAAGAAACTATCATTTGATAATGGGACCGCTGCTTGGAAAATTACGATTGATTTAGATGATAATGCAAAAATTACCACAAACAACGCACATTACATCAATTACAATAAAAGCGCAGATCGGTTTACTACTTATAAACCATCATCAAATCAACAACCAGTTCAACTCTATCGTTATGCTGCCGAGATTGGCGATGAAGTAAAAGAAAAAGCCCAAACTTATATTTCTTTCTTTATGAATAAAACCGCCTTAGAATGCGCAGCGAATAATGTTTTAGCAACAACCTGGCAAGAACTAGAAGCATCATACTTAATTCTAGAACCAGAAGTAAAAGACTATATTTATAATAATGTTGATAATGATGCTGTTGTAACGGCTTTTGTAGCGCGTTACCGGGTTATTATTGATAATTACGAATATACGAATTTCTTAGTAAATAGTGCAGATATGCCGGTAATTGGGGATATCAATGGTATTCCTAACATTATTAATGCACAAATAATTATCACTGTTGTCTTTATCATTGTTGTTTCTGGATTTATTGGGTTCATTGGAAT
>CAYJDS010000090.1:0-2988 GCA_964369015.1 uncultured Staphylococcaceae bacterium
GTTATTATTTGCTCTCTCATTTTTCACTTCTGAAACATTATTATTATAAAAATCGGCTATTGTTTCTCCGTTAGCCGTAGCCCAATTTGTCAATCTAAGACGGGCATCATTAAAGGATTCGCTATTTTTAAATAATTCTTGCTCACTGCTTGGTAGTTCGTTCCACTTTTCTTTAGCGGTTTGATACTTGGCGCTACATTGGAGTGTAACAATGTCGCCATCCGGTTGTCCCATAATCCAAGCGGAAAAGGAACTTGCTTCCGCCGAATAACCATTAGTAATTAAAGTGTAAAACTTAAGGTTAGATTTACGGTCTTCGTGAGATTTTGAAAACCAATTATTATTTTTTGGTTCGAAAGAAATAGTCCACTGTGAATTATTACCACTTTTTAAAGTGTAGTTTTCAAGTGTCCAAAATCTATTCGCCTCGTCAACACCACTGATGTTGTTGCTAGCCAAAATGCGCTGCGTTACAATACTTCCGTTAGCATAAAGAATATTGTTGTTCGTATCCACAATCTGATATTTTCCCTCATCAATAGTAAATATCCAAAAATTTGTGTTAGCTTCAGTAAAGTTTAAAACATGACCATTAATTAATGTGGTGTTGGTTCCAGTTGGTAATAGGTATGTGACTCCCCCGCTTTCAGCTGTAATTAAATATGCATTCCCACTCACAATTGTTGTTGCTTGTTCCCACACTACTTCACTTGCCGTAACTTTTTGAATTTTACTTTGATTATTTATACTTAAACTACTGCAAAAACTAAATAAAACTAGCATTATTAACTTTTGTTTTGTAAACATTACACTAAATGCCTTTCTCTACTATTTGATCATAGTATACAAATTAAATAGAGGTTCTTCAAGGTTTAAAATAACTCATTATTGATTAATATATGCAATTAAGAATGTACTTTCTTTCTTCTAAAAATATGTTTCACACTCCCGTTTGTAATTTCATTATCGGAGATTTAAAAAGGGCCCGGATTTCTCCAGGCCCAATAAACAATCAATAATTATTTTCGATTATCTATGTGTTTGTCTTTTTTTAATAAAGTAGATTCCTGATAGCGTCGTTAATGCAATGACACCAATGAGGATTGTTATTGTTATTAAGAGCGAATTATTATTCTTAACATTAGGATTTCTAACTCCGACTCCAGCAGTGTCTAAATCATCAAGTGATGATAATTCATTAGCAAGTGCCCATTGTAGAAGCCTATTTTTCGCTGGTTGGAATTCTGCGTCTGATTTAAATAACGCTTTTGCTTCTGCACTTAATAAATCCCATTTTGCTTGCGCGGCCGCAAATTTATCTGCACACGCTTCGCTTTCAGGGACTGCTAATAACCAGTCTGCAAAGTCTTTTGCTTCTTCATAAACAGCGTCGCCACTATCTATTGAAGTTTCATCTAAATAAAGTGAAACTAGAGTTTGTCCGCTACCGTACGATGAGAATAAAGCGGATGAACTATTTAGTCTTAATACATTTCTATTAGCGGTGCCTTGAGATTTAACTTCGGTTAGCTCTCCACCATCAAAGGTAATTTTCCAAGATCCGTCAGCGTCTAAAGTGGTTTGGCTCTTTAAGTAATTGTTAGTGCTATCGCCACCACCACCGGCGGAATAGATATATTGACCCGCCGTTGTACCATTAACGGATTTAAATGCAAACGACCCTGACTCTGTTCCTTCTTCAAGAACAAATACTTGTGTGTCTTCGGTCTCTTGAATCTTGCCACCAACCTTTGTTGCTAAAATAGCGGTTCTGTTATTCGTTCCTTGAATAGTTGACATTGTCCACGTTACTTCCGCTTTGTCGCCTGCAATTACGTATTGACCACCCAACACTAGTTGTTCGCTACTGGTGATTTTGGTAAATAATGCGTAGTCTGGCATTTCTTCTACTTCAATTTCATATGTGGCGGATACTTCAATATCACCTTCTTCATAACTTACTTCAACTTCTTGTGTGCCAAGATGACTTTCATCAAATATAACACCATCAAAGTTTGTTGTAACTTCATCTAATTCAATAATTTTAGAGGTTCCATTTTGGTCTTTGGCAATAACCACTAAATCATCATTATTAAATGTTTCTGTTGTATAGAATTCGGTCTTAGCATTAGATGAATCTAACTCTAACGAAGTAAGTGTTTCGAATTCCACCTCTTCTACTTCTTCATAGGTAAAGGAGAAACTTGCCCAGTTGGTATTACCGCCTGGCACTAATTGAAAATACCGAATGTTATCACTTAAAGAAATATCCCATGATAACGTTGCTGAGTTAGATTCAAACGTTTTCTTTGCAAGTGCCGTCCCCGATTCTTCGGTTGTTACTGCAGCAGTTGAACTAACTCTCGGTGTGAGATCTCTCAGCGATCCGGTTCCAGGCATTGTTACGGATATATTAGTGATTGGTCCAGGTGTTCCAGTTGAATTATAAGGATACGGCCTTCTACCGGCATTAGTACTAACTTGAATATTTGTAGTGGTTGTAAAGTAAATAAATCCTACCCCTTCAAATCCACCTTTGCTCCAAGTACCTTCAGCGTAACCTGAACCTCCTGCAAAATCATCACGTGTAACTACTACTGTGGTTGGTTCTGCTGCTTTCGTTTGCATTGGATCTTTTGGCGCTAAACTAACACCGACACCGACGGCTAGTGCAAATGTAGCAAAAATACCAAAGATTCCTTTCGTCCTATTTTTTGTCTGTACTTTTTTCATAATATTCCTTTCTTGTGTCCTTTTGCCTCTTCCATTTTATCTTCTTCTGTAGGAACGATTATCAATCAAGAAATAATGGGGGATGCGTTTAGGTCACTAAATTCAAAAAGTATTTATATCTAATCTATGATTATTCTAACAACTCGCCGACCTAAATATCAAGCGTTATTAGAAAAACAAAGGTTGAAAGTAGCGTTTAGCGATTAACTTTGGTAAGCGTTTCCATAATTAACATATATTCGACCATTATTAAGT
>CAYJDS010000091.1:0-2962 GCA_964369015.1 uncultured Staphylococcaceae bacterium
TTATGGCCATTTGTAATGATGGCTACGCCGGTGAAATCATTGATACAGTTCGTAACGCTGGGGCAACGGGAGCAACAATTTTACACGCTCGTGGTTCAGCCTCGGAAGAAGTTAAAACCTTTCTTAATATTAAAATCCATCCCGAAAAGGAAATAATTTTAATAGTAGTTAGTCCAAAGAAGCACGAACCAATTCTAAAAGCAATTGCCAATAATCACGGCATTACAACTGAAGCTCGCGCAATTTGTTTTTCCCTTCCAATTGAAGACGGGATTGGCTTTAACTTTTAAGAAGTGTTTTTTATTTTTAAATAGGTAATTCCCTATAAGTAAAGTTAGCTTAGCTAAAATTTATTGGCAAATTGCAGTTAATTTTAAAAAAACAAATAATTTTAACAAAAACTCGATACCATAAATATCGAGTTTTTAATTATGTAATTACTCACTATGTTCAAAAAATAATGATTAATGGGCAAACTTAGCAAGATTGTCAAGTTCCGCAATAAGGAGCGGCATAACTTCTTTAGCGTCACAAACAAAGGAAGCATCAGCAATTTTAAAAATCAGTGCTTCAGGATCAGTGTTAACAGCAATGATTAATTCTGACTTATCCATCCCGCTAACGTGCTGGATAGCCCCACTTATACCAAAGGCTAAATAAACAGAGGGTTTTACGTTCGCACCTGTTTGCCCGACTAACCGCTCTTTAGCTTCGATATTTGCGTCAATCACCGCGCGAGAAGCCGCCGCTTCTCCTCCTAACTTATGAGCAAGTGTTTTCACATCAGCAAAATGGGTTGCAACACCCCGACCACCCGCAACAATAATTTTAGCTTTAGCAAGTTCAATCTTCGCTTTTTCAACCTTTTCGCGTTTGACAATTTTAACTAAATTATGTTCAGTGAGTGACACTGAAAAATTAGTAATCTTCGCAGTTAAAGCAAAGGAAGAAATATTAAAGACACCTGGTCGAATCGTCGCCATCTGCGGAAAGGTTTTCGGACAAAGAATTGTTGCAAATAAGTTTCCACCTAAAGCGGGACGGGTTGCGTGTAAGGCAACTTTTTCTTCTTCTATCACGAAATCTAAAATTGTTGCATCTGCTGTTAATCCCGTTAATAGACGAGCACTAATTCGCGGCGCTAAATCTCGGCCTAAAAGCGTGGAACCAAGTAATAATACCGCAAATTGGTGCTCTTTTTCGATATCACTAAGCACTTTAGTAAAATGAAGAGTGTCATAACTACTAAGAAGTGGGTGTTCGGCAACAATGATTTCATCTGGTCCAGTCAACTTTATTTTTTCAATATTTTTACTGCTGCTTTTAGCGGTTAAATAGAGGGCAACCACAGTAGCATTACGTCCGACAATCCGCCGTGTTTCACTTAATAATTCAAGGCCAACGGGGGCAACTTGACCATCACGTTCTTCAATAAATATTGCGATTTTTTTCATATTATTTAGCTCCTAAATAAGGATAAATTAACTTAATTATTGCTTTACTTGCTTCTTCAGGACTTATCTTAACAATCGGCGCCTTCGGAGCAAGTTGCCGCGTGTACGTCTTACTAACAATTGTTGGCGATCCTTTAAGTCCTATCCGCGTTAAGTCAAGCGGAAAATCACCACATTTTAGAATTGTAATTGTTTTATCTTTGGCTTTATATGCATCCCACGCATTCATATAGCGCGGTTTATTCATCGTCCGAACTGTTGTAATTAGAGCGGGGAGTTTTACATCAATCGTGATTAATTCGTCATCATTATCTTTATAAACGCGTAAAACTCCATTACTAAATTCACCGACATCTTTTAGGTGACTTACTTGTGGAATATTCAAGAATTCTGCGACTTGGGGACCGACTTGAGCAGTATCACCATCAAGTGCTTGATAACCCGCAATAAGGAGATCGTAGTTTAATGTTTTAATGAAACTCGATAAAATTGTCGAAGTTGCTAGGGTGTCGCTGCCAGCAAATTTTGGATCAGTTAATAAATAACCATGCGCAACACCACGCCCGTAAAGTTCACGAATCATTCCCTCAGCTTGCGGTGGCCCCATTGTTACAACTTTAACCGTTCCTCCATATTTTTCGCATAATTTAAGCGCTACTTCTACTCCTGCTAAATCATCAGGATTAATAATACTTTCCACGCCTTTACGGATTAACGTATTAGTCTCTTTATCAATTTTTATTTCGCTAGTATTTGGTACTTGCTTTACTAAAACTAAAATATCCATTAGCGTAACACCTTTCCGGCAATAACCATTTTTTGGACTTCGGATGTGCCTTCGTAAATCTCAGTAATCTTAGCGTCACGATACATCCGTTCTACTTCATAATCACGAATATAGCCGTATCCTCCTAAAAGTTGGACACATTCGTCACATACTTCTACTGCTGTCCGGGAAATAAATAATTTAGCAATTGCGGCACTTTCGTTATAATTGCGACCGTTTTCTTTATCACTTACGGCCGATTCTAGTAATAATTCACTAGCTCTTATTTTTGTACGTATTTCCGCAATTTTAAACTGAGTATTTTGAAAAGAAGCAATTGGTTTATTAAATTGAACCCGTTTTTTAACGTATTCAACGACCCGTGAGAAAGCGCCTTCCGCGATACCCAAAGCTTGCGCAGCAATGCCAATTCGGCCACCATCAAGCGTGTTCATCGCAATTTTAAAACCCTCGTTTTCTGTTCCCAAAAGTTGATCTTTATGAAGACGGACATTATTAAAAACAAGTTCACAAGTTGAAGATCCACGAATACCCATCTTTGCTTCTTTTGGTCCAACACTAAATCCTGGTGTATCTTTTTCTAAAAGAAAAGCACTAATGCCTTTAGTTCCTAAACTCGGATTAGTTAAAGCAAAAATAACGTATAAATCAGCGTATCCCGCATTAGTAATAAAGATTTTACTACCATTGATTACGTAATAATCACCATCAAGTACAGCTT
>CAYJDS010000092.1:0-2876 GCA_964369015.1 uncultured Staphylococcaceae bacterium
ATGAATTAAGGTGGTACCGCGCGCAAGCGTCCTTACGAGGGCGTTTTTTATTAACGAAAAAGGAGAAAACTTATGAAAGTAATCGTCAATAAGCAAGAAATTTCACTAAACGAAGGTAGTAACGGGTTTGATTTATTAAAACTCGTCACCGAAATTAACAAAAATGATGTCTTAGTCTATGTCTTTAATAATGAACAATATGACTTGAGTAGTCCACTTCCAGGCGAAGGGGAAGTCACTTTTATAACTAAGGAAGATGAAGGTGCCTTTCATATTTTAAATCATGATTCTGCCCACTTAATGGCCCAAGCCATTTTAAGTTTATATCCGCACGCTAAGTTTGGCATAGGTCCCGCAATTAGTGAAGGATTTTACTATGACATTGATTTTGGTGACGTCACTATTAATGACCAAGATTTAGATAAAATTGCGGCTAAAATGAGTGAATTCTCAAAAGCTAACTTTCCAATTGTTCGTCGGGTCGTTTCTAAAGATGAAGCGTTAAAAATATTTGCTAGTAATGAATACAAAGTTGAATTAATTAAGGAAATTGATGAACGAATTACGATTTATACCCAAGACGACTTCACTGACCTTTGCTACGGACCACATATGCCAAGTACCCGTTACGTAAAATACTTTAAACTCCTTAGTTTAGCCGGTGCTTACTGGCGCGGGGACTCCTCGCGTAAACAATTAACGAGAATTTACGGCGTTAGTTTTTTCACTAAGGAAGAACTTGACCAACACTTAGAAAATCTTGAACAAGCCAAAAAACGCGATCATCGTAAGTTAGGTAAAGAACTTGGACTCTTTATGTTGAGCGAACATGGTCCTGGCTTTCCTTTCTGGTTACCAAACGGGATGGTTGTTTATCAAACCTTAGAAGAATGGTGGATTAAAAAACAACACCAAGCAGGCTATGATTTTGTTAAAACCCCAACCATTTTAGATCGTAGTTTATGGGAAATCAGTGGCCACTGGGCTAATTACCGGGAAAACATGTATACGACGAAAATTGATGATCGTGACTTTGCGATTAAACCAATGAATTGTCCCGGATCAATCCTTATTTATAACAATAACCTCCACTCCTACAAAGATTTACCAATTCGGTTAGCTGAACACGGTAATGTCCACCGACATGAAGCAAGCGGGGCTTTAAACGGTTTATTCCGCGTCCGGAACTTTACGCAAGACGACGCGCACATTTTTTGCCGAAAAGATCAACTTCAAAGTGAAATTAAACGACTTTTAACGCTCTATGATGATGTCTATAAAACCTTTGATTTAAGTTACCATATTGAACTTAGTACACGACCTGAGAAAAAATATATTGGCGACATTAAAACGTGGGACCTAGCCGAAAAAGCATTAGCGAAAGCATGCGTTGCTAGTGGCGTTCCTTTTAAAATTAATGAGGGCGACGGGGCTTTTTACGGTCCAAAACTTGACTTTAAATTACGTGATTCGCTCGGTCGGATTTGGCAATGTGGCACGATTCAATTAGATATGAATCTTCCGGTCCGCTTTAATATGTCTTATATCGATAAAAACAATCAAAAAGTCCAACCAATTATGCTTCACCGTGCAGTTTTTGGTTCAATTGAACGTTTTATCGGCATTTTAATCGAACATTACGGCGGTGCTTTCCCGCTTTGGCTCGCCCCAAAACAAATTAGTATTCTTCCGGTTAATAATGCTTCGCACGCTAGTTATGCCCATAAATTAGCAAAGAAATTAGCTAAACTCGGTTACCGGGTAACGGTTAATGATAGTAATGAAAAACTTGGTTACCGGTTACGCCAAAGTCAAATCGAAAAAGTTCCTTATACTTTAGTAATAGGTGACGCTGAAGTAAATAATAATCTCGTTACTTACCGTGCTTTTGGCAGCGAAAAACAAATTCAAACACCGACGAATGAGTTTCTCGCGTTATTAAAAGCAGAAATAAAAACCAAAAAGAAAAAAGCATAAGCATCACCCTTTAACTTATTTAATGCGATAATACAACTAGAAAAGGAGAATAAATTTATGCCATTTACATTACCACCACTACAATATCCATATGACGCGTTAGAACCGTTTATTGACGCGCGAACAATGGAAATTCACCACACTAAACACCATCAAGCTTATGTCAACAACTTGAACGTTGCCCTTGCTAAAGAACCAGGTTTTGAAAACTGGAGTTTAGAAGAACTTTTAACAAAACTTGACACTCTTCCATCTTCAATTAAAGGCGCCGTTCAAAATAATGGCGGCGGCCACTTTAACCATTCACTATTTTGGACACTTTTAAAAGTTAATGGCGGCGCCCTTCCCGAAGGTGCACTACTTGAAGCGCTTAATAAAGCTTTCGGTAGTTTTGAAGAATTCAAAAGTGCGTTTAGTGCTGCCGCGGCCACACGTTTTGGTTCAGGCTGGGCTTGGCTAATTGTTAACGCTAAAAAAGAGCTCGAAGTCGTTAGCACCGCCAACCAAGATACGCCACTTCTCTTAGGTAAACCAATCCTCGCACTTGACGTTTGGGAACACGCCTATTACTTAAATTATCAAAATCGTCGTCCTGATTACATCAGCGCTTTCTTTAATGTTGTTAATTGGGACCGCGTTAGTGCGCTCTACGCTGAAGCACTACGCTAAATTAACTACCACTTGCTAAATTGTGCACTTCTTCAGCTTTTATAGGTGAAAAGCGTTGACAATATATTATGAAGTGGTAAAATTCACATGTCTAAAGTGGAAAGTAGAAGCGCCCGCTTCTCACCAGACCTACATTGTCGGTTGGTTGATGTCACAAGAAATATTAGTTTCTTATAGCGGGTTAATCGAAATAACCCGCTTTTTAATTAAATTAGGAGGAAATGCTTATT
>CAYJDS010000093.1:0-2874 GCA_964369015.1 uncultured Staphylococcaceae bacterium
CTATTATTTTGATTGTAAATCATCAAGACTTTTTTCTAGTTTTTTTTCAATTTCTAATTCGCGATTTTCCGCTTTTCGTTTTTCAATTGCTAAAAGACTTTGGGCGAGTCTTTTACGATGAGCCATTTCTTCATCCACATTTTGAAACGGAATCGTATCTTTCTTGTCAGCGACAATCGTGAAAGCAATCATATCAAAAAGACTTTCTTTATTTTTGGTAAACATACTAAGTAAAAAGGAAATGAGGTGAAAAGGAATAAAGAAAAAGACAAACGAGAGCAAAAACAACGACAAATTGCGGGCAAAAGCGCGTCCGCGGGTGATTTTATATCCGAAACGGTCTAAGACAATTGTGCTTGTAATTAGTTTACCTAAGGTTGTTTTATCTTTAAGCACTAAGGGAAGGAGCACAATTAAAAGTAAAGCACTAACTAAATAAGCAATAAGGATTGTTAGGGCAATATAACCATAGTTTTTTAAAATCAATTCATTGACACGCGGATACTCATTAAACAAGTCATAAGCTTTTTCCATTTCTTCAGCAAGAAAAGTTTCGACTTCAACATTTTTTCCGCTTAAGACGGGAACATCGTAAGCGGGATGATTTTCATCACTTTCAATAAGGGATTCAAAAAGTGGAAAATCAAATAAAGTATCAGGACTTCCCCGTTTTAAAATAACATCATAATAATCATCCTCAGTATTGAATTCATGACCGTCCACTAAAAGTGGGGCCAAACGGCGCACCCGTTTTCCTTCTAGTTCAATGTCAACATAAAAATCAAAGAGTGCTTTTGGCATACTTTTATAGTCGGTGATTGTATCTAATCCACCTTCTGCATTTTGGACATATAAACCTGAAGAAAGGCCGTGGACATACAGTTCTTTATAATCATCAGCCCATCCAACCGCGTTGGTAAAGTGTGAGGCGGGAATATAGACAAAAATAGTAAGTAAAAGGACTAACACCAAATCAAGAAATCCCGCCAAAAAGCGTTTACCCGAAGTTTGTCGTTTTAAATAATGATTCATCTATGCACCACTATCTTCTTTAAATCGGTCATGAAAAACTTCTTCATTAAAGTTCCCTTCCCGTACTGTAGAAACAACTCTTAAACTATTTGTGTATTCTTCAACGTCATTATAAATTTTCGATTTTTTTAAATCAATGACGCGTGTATTTGCAATAAAATCGTGGATTGATTTGTTGCGTTTAGTGAAAACCATAACCGTGAGCGAAATAAAAGGGAAAATAAATGGAATAAAGAGGTTTGAAAGTAAATTAACAACCAAAAATATAAAATAACGGAGCAAAAGTTGCATCGGTTTAATTTTGTAGCCATAAGTCGTCACTACTCCAAGTTTAAAGATCATTTTGCCGAATGTTTGGCCGTTTTTAAGGAAAAGTGGAAAGGCAAGAAAAACAACAGAGCTTGACAAAACAATTAATAAAATATTTTCCATCAACACTAAATTATTAACTTCTTGATAAGTTTCATTTGCTTTTAAAACTGAAATTGCCGTCTGATATATTTTTAAATAAAATTCGTTAAGGGCGACGGCATTAGGTTCACTGTCTTTATAAGTAATTCCATCAGGTAGAAATGGATCAAAAAGCGGATTAGTTTCGCTCGTTGCTTCCCCGCTTGAACTATCTGCGCTTGAGTATTTAATCTTGGGATTTGGATTAGTGTTTTCGATTCGTTTAAAGAGTGTTTTTTCTTCATTAATTAAAAGAATATTTTTGAAGTACCATTCATCATCAATTACTTCACCATCATCATCAATCCGCGCACTAAGGTAGTCTAAGTAAAAGTGATATGTCGCTTCCGCTTGTTGATAATAAGGTAATGAATCAGCTTCAATTTTAACAATATCAATATTACTTTCGTCATCACTAATCTCAGCGCTAAGACTTACTAAATGACTGCGTTTAATTTCGCGCTGTACTTCTTCATATTTATTGGTCAAATCAGAAGTTGCGTTTAAGATTGGACGAACTACAAGAGAGAGTAAAACAAGTAAAAGCCCCATAAAAATAACGTCGACTAGTAAAGCACCGCCACGTTTTAACGCTCCAGCATTAACAACTTCTAAATTTTCAACTTTTTCAATTTTTTGTTTTATCATTTGTGTCTTCAATTACAATTAATGTTACATTAATTGACAATATTTTTCAATCAAAACAACAAAAAAGAATGGTGTTTTACTACGCTTTTATTGGGCATCTCTAAAATCGGTTTTCACGATTTTATTATTAATAATAAAAATGAATAGTATGTCATTAATAATTTAATTAGAATCATAATCTACTTCAATTCTTCTCATTGTTTTAATAATCTTTTTCCCAGTTGCTTTATTAAATTAAATTTAAAGGCAAAATAAAAAGTCACGACCCGAAGATCATGACTTTTTTTGTTAATAATTTAGTTCTTATTTTAAGATTTCGGTAACGGTACCAGCACCAACAGTGCGGCCACCTTCACGAATTGAGAACTTTGTGCCGTTTTCAATAGCAACTGGGTGGATAAGTTCAATTGTTAAATTGACTGAGTCACCTGGCATAACCATTTGAACGTCGGCTGGAAGAGTTACAACACCGGTAATGTCGGTTGTCCGGAAGTAGAATTGTGGACGGTAGTTCGATAAGAACGCTGTGTGACGGCCACCTTCTTCTTTGGTTAAGACGTAAACGGTTGATGTGAACTTTGTGTGTGGCTTAACTGAGCCAGGTTTGGCTAAGACTTGACCACGTTCGACTTCGTCACGGCTAACGCCACGGAGTAAAACCCCAACGTTATCACCAGCAACAGCGGAATCAAGTAATTTACGGAACATTTCAAGACCGGTAACGACGGTTGATTTGGTTGCTTT
>CAYJDS010000094.1:0-2799 GCA_964369015.1 uncultured Staphylococcaceae bacterium
CTCCTTCGTAATTATATAACAATTTGCCTTGTTCGCAAATTAGGTTTTTAGCAATTAAAAAAATCCCAAAAAATTAATCTTGAGATTTTAATATACTTTGTTATCTAAAGAGCTTCGATTTTAGCAAGGAATTCTTCAATTGGTTGATTACCAAGTAATTCGTACTTATCATTAATAACAATCTTTGGCACGCCACTAACTTTGTACTTGTTTGACATTTCGTTAAAGGTTTGAGCTTCAATCATTGTTCCTTTAATATTTGAATTTAGCATAGCTAAACGATGGGCGGTTTCAACCGCTGGAGGACAGTGTGGGCAACTCATGGTGACAAACACTTTAATATCAACCGGTTTATCAATTTTGCTAATTCTTTCTAAAAGAGCAGCGGGAATTTCTGGATGATTTCCCGACATTTCAATAATCGCGGAAAGATAGGAATTAATTTCGTGACCGCCCGGGAAGCCACTAAAACGAACACCGCGATAAACACCTTTGCTATCAAGGAAAATAAAGGTTGGGGTTAAAGTAATATCATACTTTTGCGCTTCTTCGACGTTATCTTTAACATCAAGCACTTCAACTTTAATTTTGTCGGAAAGTTCGGCTGTTTCTAAAAGTAATTGTTTTGTTTCGATACATGTATCACATTGTCCATTAATAAATAACTTAATTGTGATGTTCTCTCCCATGTTGGTTAAGATTTCTTTAATTTGGGTAGCAACTTCTTGATTGAATATTTTTTCCATTTGTTTTTTTCTCCTTTAATGGTTATTTAAGTATTGGGCTGCTTGGATAGCGGCTTTAGCCCCTTCTGAGGCAGCGATAATAATTTGACGTTGACTGCCAGCGGTAATGTCTCCGGCAGCGTAGAGTCCTTCTAAACTTGTTTCTTGGTAATTAGTAACAACAACTTCACCAGATTCATTTAACTCTACAAGTTCTTTAAGTAGGGCGGTATTAGGAATATTACCAATTTCCACGAATACAGCGTCCGTCGGTATTATACCTTCTTTTTTAGCCACTTTGTCATAAACACGCACATTCTTGAGATTAAATTCGCCAACTAACTCAAGAATATCAGTTTGTAAGACTATTTTCGTATTTGGTAGGCTCAAGAACTTATCAATACTTTTTTGATCAGCGCGCAGTATACTGCGTTGGACGATGGTGACACTTTTTGAAGTTCGGGCCAGATCAAGCGCTCCGTCAAGCGCACTATTTCCGCCCCCGGCAACAATTACGTCTTTTCCCCGATAAAACGGACCATCACACGTTACACAGTAACTTATCCCTTTACCTGCAAATTCTTCTTCACCAAGAACACCTAGTTTACGTGGATTACCGCCTAAAGCATAAAGTAAGGTTTTTGTTTTAATAGTTTTTCCGTTATTAAGAGCGACCATAAACAAGTTGTTTTCATCTTTAACGATAGAAGTAACTAATACGTCAGTTAAAAGGGGAATCTTTAGTTCGTTAACGTGTTCTTTAAACTTAACAATTAAAAGTGGCGCGTCCACTAAACCAAATCCTAAGTAATTATCAATTTCACTCGTGTTTTTTAGTTGACCACCAAAGTCGTGACCTAACACTAAAGTTTTAAGTCCTTTACGACCGGCGTAAATTCCCGCGCTTAAACCAGCAGGTCCTAGACCAAGCGCCACAAAGTCATATACTTCATCGTAATTTACTGCATCTTTTTTAGTGTGGACACCAAGATTGAACATAGCTTTCTCCTTTCATTGGTTGTTTTTAATCGTTTTGCGAACTATTCGCAGATTTATCTTAACATGCACTTATCTTTTTCTCCTTCATCATGCTTATAAATAAGTCTGATAAAAATATATTTATCACAAACACTATAAGTGTTAGATAGCTAATTACATTTATTTGCCGGTACAAATCCTCTTTTATTACACTTTTTTTCCTATGGTTTTCACCTTTTTATACACGAATCGGCCTAGGATGTTGTTTTAAAGCATTAGAAACGATAAACACTCTATTATATTTATTAAAATCTTGTAGACTCATATTAATACTTGACCGGACTATCTTGAGTTTCTTTTTTTAAAGGTAAAAGATTAACAATAACTATGTTTTAAGTACCGGAAATATTACACAACATGGTCAAAAGTTTGGAAAACCAATTTTTAGACTTTATTAATTTTATTGTAAAATTGCTAATTTACTAAATAACGACTTTATGGTTATAATTAATAAGTGAGAATACTCAAACAAAGGAGAATTCATTAATGATTAAAGCCGTAATCTTTGATTTAGATGGAGTGATTGTTCATACCGATAAATTACATTACCGTGCTTGGAAGAAAATTGCGGACCAAGAAGGAATATACTTTGACGAAACAATTAACAATCGCTTACGGGGTGTTTCTCGTCTTGCTTCCTTTGAAATTATCTTAGAGCGCGCCTCCCGTGTCTATACAAGCGAAGAAAAAACTCGGTTAATTGAAGAAAAAAACGATTATTACTTAACTCTTTTACAAACACTGTCTCCACAAAACGTTGAAACAGGCGCCATTAAACTCCTTAATTACTTGAAAGAGGCAAATATTAAAGTAGCAATTGGCTCTTCTAGTAAAAATGCGCGGTTTATTATTGAAAAACTAAATTTAACTTCTTATTTTTCGGTCTTTAGTGACGGCATTGGCTTAGTTAATCCTAAACCTGACCCTGAAGTATTTCTTAAAGCCGCAATGATGTTAAAACTTTCTCCTGTTGAATGTATTGTTGTGGAAGACGCAAAAGCGGGAATTGACGCTGCTCTTGCAGGCGGTTTTATTC
>CAYJDS010000095.1:0-2785 GCA_964369015.1 uncultured Staphylococcaceae bacterium
TTAATAATTCGCTCAAGTTTGATAGTAGTAACGTTGAAAAATGGCGTGAAAAACAAACGAAACTTAACTCGATCCTAGAGAAAACAAAAGAACGCCTCGAGGTCCAAAATAAACGGCTTGAAGAAGCGAAGAAAGCCCTGCAAGTCGGGGCTATTTCGCAAGAACAGTTTAACCAGTTACAACGCTCGGTCCAGTATACTGAAGCCGATATTAATAAATTAAATAAAGAACTCGAAAATACCCAAAATCAAATTAAGAAAATTGGGGGTATGAACACTGACGGTCTTAAAAAGGTAGGGACAAGTTTTACAAAGTACGTGACGGCCCCGATTGTCGCTGCTGCTAGTGCCTTAACCGCCCTCACCCTTAAGGCGATGAATAACGCTAATGAGATGGCCGATAACGCTACGAAAGTTGGCTTAAGTGTTGAAGCCTATCAAGCGTGGAGTTACGCAGCACGGATGCTCGCGGTTGACGAAAATAGTCTGCAAAAAGCCTTAGTACGGACGACGACCATCCTAGGCGACATTGCAACAGGTGGAAATAAATATAGTGATACTTTAAGTCAACTAGAAATTAGTCAAGATAGTCTCGTTGGCAAAACAACCGACGAAGCTTTCGAAATGATAAGGCTTGCCCTCTCGAAAGTCGAAGACCAAGCACTCCGTACGGCCCTTGCTAACGAAATCTTCGGTGAACAACTTGGCAGTGAACTCTCACAAATGTTAAGTGCCACAAGCGACGAAATAAGCGCCCTGAAAGAAGAAGTGCTCACGCTAGGGGTTGTTACGACTGAAGAGAGCGAAACGGCCAAGAAGTTTAATGACTCCCTTGCCAATTTAAAACAAAGTATAGCGAGTCTTGCTGTCACGATTGGTGTTCAAGTCGTGCCAGTCCTCCAAAAGGTCGTTGATACGGTCCAAGGTAAAGTTGTCCCCGCTATTCGTAACCTCACAACATGGTGGGCAAACTTAAGCGAAGGGACCAAAAAGGTCATTGGGATTATTGTTGGCGTGCTTGCTGCAGTCGGCCCCGTACTTGGCATAGTCGCTAAACTCATTCCAATGCTAAAGACCTTAAAGACCGTGATGAGTGGGGCCTCTATCTTAAAATTCTTTCAAGGCTTTAGTGTCGGGAAATTAACGCTTGTTGGGCTTATTGCGGCGCTTGCCGTAATGCTCCTTCAAAACGAAAACTTTAAAGCCTCCCTCCAGGGCATTTTTGAGGCTTTTAGTAGACTTGCCGAACCCATCGGTAACCTTATTTCCACGCTTGTCACAAAACTCCAACCGATAATTAACATTATCATTAGTGTTTTAAACGACGTAATCGATATTGTAATAAACCTCATTGAAAGTATTATGCCTACGATAACGGCCATTATTGAAGTTCTCATTGATGTTGTCGTCGAAGTAATCGAAGTAATTCTTGAACTTATTGAAGAAATCCTCCCGGTTTTAATCACTTTATTTGAGGCAGTCGCAAAAATTATTGACGCCTTAAAACCAATTCTTCAAGTCCTGATTAATCTCGTTAGTAAAATTATTAATCAAATTCTCCAGTTAATCACGAGCGTCCTTCCCCCGATTATGAAGATACTCGATGTTGTTATCGCTCTTGTCGCTACGATCATTTCGGTTATCGGCAGTTTAATAAGCACGATTCTTGTACCATTAACCTCAATTATTAATGTAATAAGCGCGGTGATTACCTTGGTTGTGGCCGTCCTAGAAGTCGTTATTGAACTAATCGTCGCGGTTCTTGAACCCGTTTTAAATATTTTAATTGCGGTCCTAGAACCAATCCTTGGATTAGTTATGGAATTTATTGAACTTATTGCCTGGGTCATGGAACTTCTAGCCCCTTTAATTGAAACGCTTCTCGCTCCGCTTATTGACCAACTTGACTTTATTGCTGAAATCTTTGCCGCCCTGGCGCCTCTTATCACCACGGTTGGCAATCTAATTGGTTCAGTCTTAGGCCCCGTCCTCCAAGTTTTATTCACGCTCTTAGAACCGATTCTCAATATCTTAGAGAAAATTATAGAAGCGGCGAAATGGGTAACGAATAACATTAAAGGAATCTTTAGCAAAATTGGGGACGCGCTTGGCAGTGTCGGGAATTTCTTTGGTGATCTCTTTTCGGGGAATCTCTTCAAGAAAAATAATGGGGGTAATACGACCAATAACACCACAAATAATAGTGTGACCGTTAATACCTCCGCCTCCTCTTTTGATATTGATTCCATTAATAAAGCGCTTGGAGGTGCCTACTAATGCGGGAACTATATTTTAAAAATAGCATCGGCGAAATATTTTCTTTAAATAAGGAAGTACTTATTTCTTCGATTGAAGGACTTGGCATCATTAAAGAAAATACCTACTTTAACTATGGGTCAAAGTCAAAGAAATTTAGTGCGACAAATCCGATTAGTGAAGTAACGCTTGGTCTCGTCTTTATGGAGGGCTACGCCGGGTATTTAAACTTTGTTGATTTCTTAAAGAAAAGTAGTGACCTTCTTTTATATTACAAAGCGGTTGATGAGAAGTACGCGCATGTTGAAGTTGTTGAATTAACCAAAGGGCAAATTGAGTTTGGCGTGCTAAAGAGTACCCTTCGACTTGATAAACTCTCCGCCTGGTTAAAAAGGCGAGAAGTCGCAATTGATGTCACAGAGTCCTTTTCGACAAAAGTCTACCCGTATCCTTATACCCATACGTATAGTCAAAATAGTAACGGGAAAATTCGGATAACGAATTACGGGCATAACAAAGCCGAGATGATC
>CAYJDS010000096.1:0-2747 GCA_964369015.1 uncultured Staphylococcaceae bacterium
CATAGATAATGATATTATATTGGTGTTGTCGGAGGACACATCGTGCAATCACTTGCCTTAAAAAATACTTATCGTTACTTACAAACCACTTATTTCTTCCGCTATATGGGAGATGCTTTTTTTTATGTCTTTCTTTATGTCTATCTTGGGAGCATGAATTTTACTAATGCGCAGATTGGTCTTGTCAGTGCCTTAATCCCCCTGGCCGGTTTAATTGGTAGCATCGTTTTCTCACGAATTTCCAAAAATATTAATACTAACCGTATCTTAATGATTATTTTTAACGCTTTAGAGATGGTTATTGCCCTACTTTTTGCCCTTTTCCCTGGTCAAAACTTTACCTTCTACTTAGTAATCATTACTTTCACGAGTCTTTTTAATGGCCCGTTTTATGCTTTACTTGACGGCTACAGTGCGACTTATATCCTAGAGCGGAAGAAACAATATTCTTCCATGCGGATTATGGGAACACTAAGTTATGTTATTGGTTCAATCATCGGTGCAGTTTTAATGGGGAATGAATACGTGCAATACCCTTACCTTTTTTTTGCTTCCGCCTTTTTCTTTCTCGCCACCTTTATTCTTACTTTGGCACTTCCGAAAAAAGATGAACTTGAAAAGGAAATCGTCATAAAAGAGAAAAGTGAACGAATTAATCTTAAACAATTTCCCGAACTTTTAATCTACGTCCTTTTTTCATTCTTCATTATTGCTCTTGCTAATGTTAGTGATAATTTCTTTGGCCTCTTTTTAACAGGAGAACGCGAACTTAGTGAAAGTGTTTTTGGTTATATGACATCAATTACCCTGTTTTGTGAACTGCTCGTCTTCATTTTTATTATAAAGAAAAAGAACATGTTTCATAATCAAACCTTTTCCCTGCTTTTAATGGGTTTTTTAATGCTTGCCCGCCCGTTAGCGATTGCGCTTAACCTTCCAACCATCTTTGTCGTAATCCTCGGCTTCTTCCGCGGTATTGGTTGGGGCTATTATATTGTTTATAACGTACTTTTTATTGGTCGAAATACGCCCGTAAAGTACTTAACTCCGCTGCTTTTCTTAATGCAAATTGCCGTCACTGCCGGACGAATTATTGCTAGTTTAATTATTGGTCAAGCCTTAAATCATTATTCTTATCAACATGTTTTTATTGTTGTTAGTAGTGTGATGCTTCTCGCGCTTATTGCGTTAAGCATTACCGCGGAAATCATTAAACGGAAAAAGGCTAAATCAATTGATCAACCAAGTGCAGTCGGTAGTTTGTAACTTTATTTTCCTTTGTCCCGTCTAGATCATCATCATTTTCAAAATCAAACTGGGCTTTAAATTTCTTACCACTTAATGCAAGATGGAGCCAATATTTGTCATCATCCCACATTTCAGCGTAGGGAACATCACAAAAGGAAAACCAAGAAGGAAGCATTTCTTCACTTTCGCCTTCCTTACCTTCCCAAGCAGTACAAACATAAAGGTGCATCGTAAAAGGATAACTTGTCCCAAAATCAATTTCTGCGGCTTTATAATATTCATTCATTATTAAACCCGTTTCTTCATGCGCTTCACGCAGCGCAGTCTCATTAACTGACTCGCCTAATTTTTGTTTTCCACCAAAGCCGTTATATTTACCACTGCCAAACCCGCGTTTCTTTAGTCCTAATAATACTTTATTATCACGAATGAAAAGCACATTCGTTACATTTCTTTTACTCATTTTAATTCCAATCTATGGCCCTTGGGCCAAGAATACTATACAAGAAAATAAAGATGTTTTCAAGAAAAAAATGGTAAAATTTCAATATTTTTTTCTTGATTTACTGCTCGTTTTTTAATATTAAATAATCTGTAGTGGAAGTAAAACGAATAAAAAAAGAGAGCCGTTGCAGCTCTCGATTTCTAAATAGACGTTTCTTTAATTAGGCAAGGAAGGTGTAATTCTTTTTGGTGACTAAGGTGACAACATCAAGAATCCAGCCGATAAAGAAAAATCCGCCGGTGACAAAGTAGAGAATTCCCCAAAGAAGTTTTCCGCGTGAAATACGGATGACAGCGCCCCAAACAAAACCTACGAAGATTTGTAAGAGTAAATGCGCGATCCAAGGTAGTCCAAATTCTTTAACCATTATTTTTTCCTCCTTAATGATTTATATTTACATATTAGCAAATTAAATAGTATTTGAATATGTTTTTTACTCAAATTGCTAAAAGTTTATCTTTTTCCGGCAATTTAACGTTCTTTTAGGGTTTGATTTAGTTTTCTTCCTTTTCTTTCTTTGTTTGGGAATAATAAAAGAGAGCGAGGGAAATAAGCACAAAAACAGGTGAAACAAGCGCTAAATTGGTCGCACCATTGGGCATTTTGCCGCTGTTTTTGCGAAAAGATGCAAATTCTAAAATGTCATTAACCTGAAATTTCATATCTTAGGCTAAATGTTGCGGATTTATGACCTCGAGCGCTGTTCCGATTAGATTTTTTACTGCAATCTTAGCACTTTATTATTGCGATAAAAATCGTTTTTAAATCGTTTCATAATGAAAAGAGAGCAGACTCTTATAGACAGAGATTAAGGCGTGCGCCTGGGCATTGTTACTGACGCTTCTTCGGTGTTCGGAATGTTTTACCTTTACTACTCTTGAATTAATGTTTTTTTGCTTCATGTCAAAAATTCTATAAACTAACGCGTGTCAAGTAAAGATTGTTAGTGTGCTTTCATCGCATGATTAATAACTTTCTGTTATTAAGCTATTAT
>CAYJDS010000097.1:0-2709 GCA_964369015.1 uncultured Staphylococcaceae bacterium
GTAATAAAACGTAGATTTTTTGTTTTAAGACAAGTGGCGTTGCCGTTTGGGTTTGGTGATTAAAAAGCGCTGGTTTATTGATGGCAAAGTAAGCAACATCTTGCTTTGTTGCTTGGGCTATTTCTAAGAGGTCTTTTTCTTTTAAATTAAGTTTTGAAAGTTTATTGATTGCTTTAATAACAACCATTGCCGCGCTTGCCCCGCTGCCGAGACCATGGCCAGTTGGAATGCTTTTATGAATGCTCACACCAAAATTATCTTTAACTTTATATTTAAGCTTCATTCTGCTGATTACATCGTGAATAATTGATTTTTCGCGGACATAAAAGGTGTGGTTAGAATAGTGGACCATATCCATAAAGTCGGGACGTAATTTTTCAATTGTGATTGTATCTTCAAAGGCAAGGGGTAAAATAACGCTTTGCAATACAACTTCATTAGTGTCCTCACTATACTCGGCGGAAACACTTATTGCCAAACGGGCATTAGCTTGTACAATCATATATTAATATCTTATCAAATCTTAGCGGTTTCTTGCTGATGGTTTCTCAAAATACCAAAAAGAGTAAGTAAAGTTTCCGGGTTTAAGGCTTCCGCGCGGATTTGCTCATTAAGTCCTAAGTTAAAAAAGCTTTCTTTAATAACATCTTCAGCATAATCTCGTTTTAAATTATTAAAGAGGGTCTTGCGGCGATTTAAGAATAATTGTTTTAAAAATAAATAAAATTCTTGCAGTTTTAATGCGCGGTCATTACGTCTAAATTCAAAGACCATTGAATCAACCCCGGGGACAGGATAGAATTTGTAAGCGGGAACAATCATTCCTTCTTTTAACGTTCCACTTAAAGTTAATAAAATCGCTAAGGGACTATATTCCTTGGTGCCTTCTTTTGCAAAGAGCCGCTCCTTGACATCTTTTTGGCACATGAAAACGAAGACTTTCAGCTTATTAACTTCTAAAATAACCTTTTCAATAATTTTGGTTGTTATGTAATAAGGAAGGTTACTAATAACACTTGTTGTTTCACGTGGAACAACATATTTTAAAATGTCAGTGTTAATAACAGTCGCACTTGGATACTCTTCTTTTAAGTAAGTACTAAAGCCGCGATCAAGTTCCACCAGTGTTAAATTAGTGGTTTTAGCAACAAGATGTTTAGTAAGTGCGCCAAGTCCGGGACCAACTTCTAAAACACTATCGTAATGCGGAGAAAGAAGTGAAACAATCTTTAGACTAACTTCATCGTCAAGCAAAAAATTTTGCCCCTTACTTTTTTGCGGAGAAAAGCCGCGCGTCTTTAATATTTCGTTAATTGCTTCTTTCTTCATTTAAACTATCCTTTAAATCTTCACGGTTAATATTTAGCAGCAGTATTTGTTTGTGCATTATTTTTAGTGGACCCGTTAAAAGACTAAAGCGCTGGGCAATTGCTTCTTTCCGTGCCTTACTATTTGGACCGCTTAGTTCTAAACTAATTAAGTCTAAATAGGTAACGTTTGAACGCGAAATAAACTCCTTTCCCGTATAGGGAGCAATAATTTCTTTTAACTCTTGAAGCGGGATTCGTTCAATTCCGACCTCTTTTTTACCGGTTGCAAGACTTTTGGGAACACTGATAATGTGAGAACTAATAATTTTTTCCTTAATTCGCTCCGCTGTTTTTCGACCCGGACCATCGGGATCAGTTAAAATTACGATGTTATGGGTCTTTTCCAAGGCTAGTAAATGATTAACTGTTTCACGTGAAACATTATATCCCTTTGTAATTACCGCGTAAGGTACGCCACATTTGAGCACTTTTTCATAGTCGTTTTTTCCTTCCACTACGAAAATACTATTAATTAATTTCATATTTTAAAAAGTGCCTTTGCGTTTGTAAACGTAATAGAAGCAAGTTCTGCCAGCGGAAGTGCTCGAAGCGCGGCAATTTCACTAGCAATAAGCGGAATATAAGTGCTCTCGTTGGTCTTGCCGCGATACGGATGCGGGGTAAGATAGGGGGCGTCAGTTTCAAGCAGAAGCTTATCGCTTGGGACAAGGCGCGCTACTTCTTTTGGTTCAATTGCATTTTTAAATGTAACTGGTCCGCCGAGGCCAATATAAAAATCAAGATCAAGAAAAGATTTGAGCATTTCGTGTGATCCACTATAAGAGTGCATTACGCCGCCGTATAGTGCCCTATTAGCTTTTAGGATTTGATATGTATCATTTGTGGCGTCGCGCATATGAATAATAACCGGCTTTTTGTGCGTGTTTGCTAGTGCGATTTGTTTCTTAAAAAAGTCGTGTTCAATTTCGCGTTCTTTTATCTCTTTAATCCAGTGGTAATCAAGCCCAATTTCGCCAAGTGCGACTACTTTAGGATGAACAAGAAGTGTTTCTAATACTTTTAAGTCACTTAGCGGGGTCGTCACAGAATCAACCGGATGAATGCCCACTGCTGCGTAAACATGTGGAAAGCGTTCGGCGAGTTTAATTGCCACTTTACTTGAGGCTATATCCCAACCAATTACTAAGAGATGGGTAACGCCAGCGTTTGCGGCGCGTTGAATATAACCTTCAAGATCATCTTTAAACTGATCGGCGTTTAAATGGCAATGTGTGTCAAAATACATGTTATTTACCAACACAAAAACGGGAAAAGATTTCTTTGCTTAAATCGTTATCAACGTTTTCGCCTAATATTTCTTTAATTGTGAAAAATGCTT
>CAYJDS010000098.1:0-2680 GCA_964369015.1 uncultured Staphylococcaceae bacterium
AGATTGATTTTTTCTTCGCATTCATTAAGAAGCCGCACTACCTCCTGATAAATTGCTTCGTATTCAGTCCGACAATCTTCATAAGTATCATTTAAGTAAAACATTTCATCTTTATAATTTAATTCCAAAGCAAGTTTTAAAATTCTTATTCTCTCTTCCACGCTTGCTGTTTCGTTTTTAGTTAAAAAAGTAATTGAATTTTCCTTCTCACCTTTAATAACAACCGGACTAACAGCAATGTCAAAACGGCGAAACGATAAATATTTTTTCTCTTCTTCTGCACTCACGTTATTGCCATTATCTGCGGCAAAACATACCCTTTTCATCTCACTTAAGTAAATGGGGTCACTCATTTCGAGTATGTGTTTATTTAAGTTACTTAATAATTTCTTTTGTTTAAGGACATATATATCTTCGTAAGTTTCTCCGCTTAAGTCACTCCAAACACCAAAAAAAGAAGCGTCGCGGGGATAAGGACTTGAAGTCGTAATGATTTCCATTTTTTCACTAACAAAGGGCGGGCGCTCTCCAGTTAAGCTTGGTTTTGTAATAAGTAGTGTTCGACTATTGTAATCAAACATTTTTTTCTCCTTTTTTAGCAATTACTAACTGCGTCTCCGTAATACTAAAATTATATCATGCTCACAAATCATTCTTCTTTTCGCAAATAAAAAAGGATAGCAGTTTTGCACCACTATCCAAATGTTTTATGAACGCACTTATAGTCTTAGTCTTCTATTTAATTTGCGGGATTAGAATATTTATCAAGCCAAGCAGAGTAGAGCTTAATATATCCGCCTTGTCCTTCACTTCGGTTATTAGTACAAATTTTGGCCCAAGCAAGAATTGCAGCGTAATACGTTGAACGACGAATCGTCGGGTTTCCGGGTTTATTGTCATAGAAATTAACACTAATGAAGGCGTCCATTGTATCAAGCGCGAAATCTTCTTCTCCAATTAGCTTTCCTTGTTGGGCACTAACGTCCCCACGGTACATGATGCCGCCTAGTTCGGCTGCTTTTGCGACTAGTGCATCAAAGATGCGCCATTCACAAGTAATTGGCATAAAGGAATTAATGACCACTCCTTCTTTGGTTGCGCTGACGCGAATTGGTTTACCTCTGAGCATTGCGACCTTAACTAGACCGTTACGTTCTTCGAGTAACTCCTTAATATAAGTGCTCGGTAACACTTTTGGGTTAACTGTTTTTGATTGTTCCATCTTTTTCTCCTTTGTTTAAATTTATCTATATTCCCCGCGGGTTATCCGAAAGGAATTATTTTTATTTTGTTTTTGGCTTATTCAGTCCGTAATGCTTTAACTGGATCAAGTTTTGCCGCGCGCCGTGCCGGAATTAAACCGGAAATAAGGGTAAGGGCAACACTAATGACGATTAAGATAAGCGCATATAAGATGTTAAGGTTGGCGATGTTGGGAACACCAACTAAATTACCAATAATTAAGTTAATGGGAATCGAGAGTAAGTAAGCGAGTCCGACCCCAATTATCCCTGAGAAGAAACCAATAATAATCGTTTCGGCATTGAAGATTCGAGTAACATCCTTTTTCCGTGCCCCAACACTGCGCAAGATTCCGATTTCCTTCGTCCGTTCAATAACCGAGACATAGGTGATAATTCCAATCATTACGCTTGAGACAAGCAGTGAAATAGCGGTGAAGGCAATTAAGACCCAACTAATGATATTGACCATTTGCGAGAGAGTATCACCTATGAGTTCTGACATATCGGTATACGTAACCATGTCATCTTTTTCTCGGCCGGTATTATAATCAGTAAGAACTTTTTTAATTTCTTCCTTCGCGTCGAAGTCAACTGGGTAGATACTAATTTCATTGGGTAATAGTTCGCCACCAAAAGCGCGTAAAGCTGCTTTTTGTTGTGCTTCTTTAGTTTGGAGTAAAGTGTTTTCATAATCTAAACCCGTTAATGGGTTTTTGGTTGGATTATCGTGCATAAACTTAGCAAGTTTTGAATTATATTGTTCACTTTGATAACTACTGTAAAGTTCTTTTAAGTAACCAATTCCAGTTGATAAAACACCGCCGTCTGTCGTCTCTTTAACACGCAAGACACCAACAATTTCTAAGGTGTCAGTTTGTGTAAAATCAATATCAAGCGGCGAACGCTTTGTAAAGTACCCACCGTTATCAACATAAACATCATCATTATTTGCTAACTCATATTTATGGCCAATTACTGAACTAAACGGATAAGAAGTAACATCGTCTGTTGCGGCTTTAATTCCTAAATCGACTAAGACGCCTTCCGGAATTTGGTTCGTGTCACTAACAATAATTGCTACTTCGTTTGCGCTACTTGGGAACGCACCTTCAAGAACATCATATTGGGAAAGAGTAAAATCAGACTTTAGCATCATTTGCCAGGTTGAGGAACCTCCCCCAAACCCGCCAAAACCACCACCTCCGCCAGTGCTTGTGATTTCACTATAATAATCTTGGCCACTCTTTTTGCCATAGAAGTTAAGATCCATCCCAGTCTTAAAGATAATGTCATTATAAAGTTCTGGATTGATTTTTTCGTTTAAATAATTTATGTAGTAATCATTAATGTTATTTTTAGACATTAAATCACTCATGTTTATTGCTTTTTGAACAATTGCTTCTGCTTTATTATCTAAAGCAGATGTTGCTTCATCT
>CAYJDS010000099.1:0-2637 GCA_964369015.1 uncultured Staphylococcaceae bacterium
ACGCTCTCCCAACTGAGCTAAGTGTCCATAAGCAAGTAATATAATAACAAAAGAATAATGAAACTGCAATCAAAAGTTATGGATGATTTTGGCACTTTTTACTTAAATAGCTATTATACTGAGGATGATATTTTATTTATGTGTGTGCTTAATGCTAAAATAAAGCATGAAAGAAATTCTTTTTATTTATAATCCCGAAGCGGGCCGTTCTATTTTTAAAAGTAAACTTAAAAAAACAAGTATTTATTTGAAAGATAATAATTATGATTTTGATGAATATATTGTGACAAAAGAGACATCACTAGTTGACCGAGTTGCAACCCTCGCCCTAACATACAAAACTTTTATTGTGGCGGGAGGAGACGGCACTGTTCATAGCGTTATTGCTGGGCTGATGCTTCTTCCAAAAAATAAACGTCCGAAAATCCTCATTCTCCCGTTTGGTAACGCAAATGACTTTGCAAAAATGCTTGGGATGAAAAAGAATTTGAAAGATAATTTAGCGCTTTTAGCCACTAGTAACTATCAGGATGTTGATATTTATAAAATGAACGAAACCTACTTTCTCTACGCCGCTGCGCTCGGCAAATTTGCTAATGTAAGTTATGCTTATCCGCGGCATAATCTCCGTTACTTTGGAAAGCTTGCTTATTTATTAAATGCGCTGCGCTCTTTATTTAAAAAGGAACCTTTTTTGCTGAAAATAAGCGCAAATGGGCGGGAATACGAAATAAATGCGTTACTTGTTCTTATCTCCTCGTCTTCACATATAGCAGGTTTTAATTTACCTGTCTTTAGTCGAGATTTAAAACTAAATGATGGGGCTTTTAAAGTTAAGATTTTTAGCCGTAACCACTTTTTATCCTGGTTTAAAATTATCTGCTTCTACTTTGGAGGCGGCCGAAACCTCAAACATGACTTAGAATTTAAAACAACCAACGCTTCTTTTAGTATTGATAAAAGCAAAGAATGGAATATTGACGGTGAAAAAGGACCGGTTGGTAATGTTAATATCAGTGTTTTACAAGCAGAAATAACTTTTTTTGTTAGTGAAAATAAAACTAATCGGGGACTTTTTTAATATTCATCAATTGTTCGCTTTTCAACATTAAAAGTGAATTCAAAGCCAAGGGTATATGGTGAAAAATGAAGTGGGATTTTATGAATAATATTTTGAACTTTTCCTAATTCAAGGTAGAACATTATATAAAAATATTCATCGTCCGCTAGGTCAGTTGGGGAGATGATTTGATTTTCGCTATTAATTTGGGTACCTTCACCACTAAAAAGGGTTGTCGGATTTAAGTCAGGATTCGTAGAACGGGCCGCACGGTAATAATAAGCGGCTTGATCTGGGCTACTATTATAATAAGAAACTTCTTCGAGTTCGTCCCCCGAATCATTAGAATCTGATTCAATAAATATTTCAATACTTTCCATAATTAAGAAGTAAGTTGTATTTGCGGTAGTTGTTTCATTAAAGTTAAAGACAAAATAAGAAAAGTGGTCAGTTGGAAGCAGGTCAATGCGGTCCATTTGTCCAATCTCTTGGTCCGGGATTTGCGAAATATTAAATGCTTCCCATTTATTGGTTTGAGCACTATTTTTGTTCCAGTATTTACTCGTCACAAGGCCATCAATTTCACCCGGCTTATTATCAAGATTAGCAAAAGGATAAGTCGTTAAAATCCACGCAAAACTAATACTTGTAATGACAAGAGAAGAAAAAGCTAAAAGCGTCAATGCTAAGGAAAGCATCACTTTTCGTTTCATGCCGCAACTCCTTCCTTAAGGTGAATTTTGAAAGTTCGATACGAAACCCCTTCAGTCGGCCAAGCTTCGGTAAAAACATTTTGATTCGTTGCATTATCAATAAAAAGGATGGTGTATTCAACCGTTATTACGTCCCCTACTTGGAAATTAATATCTTCTAAAATTTCAAGTTCAGGAATAGCGGGCACTTCGGCTGCGACCCCATTAATTTGGCCTTTTCCTAAGGCTTCAGTTGTGACTAAAAAGTCGTTAACGGGATTGAGAAGACTAACCGCAACGTTATTAACTTTAGCAACAGTATTTTCAATTTTAATTTGCGAACCAAAGTAATAGTAATAACCGGGTTCTCCATAAAGTCCAGCCGTATCAATAAATGGGATTTCTTGTTCCGAAGTTGGCGCAAGAAACGATAAATTAACAATCGTGGGTAACTCTCCCGTATTCGTGATTTCAATTTTAATTGTTCGTCTATTTTGACCAGGGAGGAGATTATCATAAATAATACTTTGTCCCGGATGGGCAGTCGTAGCGCCGTCAAGATAAGTTAAGTAGCTTACTTGGAGTTGACCGACAACTTCAGTTTCTGGCTTATCAATCGCCGCGTCACGCTTATGCATAAACCAGGAAAAACTAACACTAAAAAAGGCCGTTAAGGTCGCGGCAAGCGCTAACCCGGATACTAACAAGCTTACTTTTTGTAGTTTCTTTTTCATAGTCTAATAAAAATGCCAGCCCTCTCTTAATTGTTTCTTTATGGCAGCTGGCTATCTATTTCTTTTATAGACCCTTTAGTTTTGCGTCATTAGATTACTCTAATTTTGCTTTTTACAAATTTAATTATACATATAAATATGTAGTTGTCAA
>CAYJDS010000100.1:0-2500 GCA_964369015.1 uncultured Staphylococcaceae bacterium
GGGATGAAGTAATTATAACGGAAAACAATTAAAAATAAAATAAGGCTTACTCTAAATAATGTTAAATTATTGTTCTATTAAAGTTATTAAAGCAATAGACCACTTTTCTACTTGATTATTTTGAGATTGTTTATCCTTTTTAAGAAGATTATACGATCGAGGGTTTTACCAAAACGGCAATGAAAAGTCGGTTAATATCGGTTTTTACCTTTATTGTAACTATAGTTATATTAATTCCTCATTATTCAAATACGCTTGTAAAGTTTTAATCAACTTTGTTAAATAATATTCGTCTTCTTCCTCAAAGGCATCATATTGGTGACTATCTAAATCAAGGACGCCAATAAGCTTGTTTTCTTTATCATAAAGCGGTAAAACAATTTCACTCCGACTTAAAGCGTCACAAGCAATATGTCCTGGAAATGCTGCGGTATCAGGAACAACAATAACTTTTTCCTCTGCAAAACTTGTCCCACATACGCCTTGGCCCTTTTTAATATTTTCGCAGGCAATCTTTCCTTGGAACGGACCAAGAATTAACTTATCGTGATAGGCTAAATAAAACCCAACCCAACTTAGATAAGGGAGATGTTCCTTTAAGAGCGCTGTTGTATTAGCTAATAAACTTAAACTATGAATATCTTCGCTATATAAAGCTTGCGCAAGATTTAGTACTTCCTGATAAGTTGATTGCTTATTAACGCGCCGTTCACTTGTTTTCAGAACATTAAAATTAACGTGGCAATAACCACCAGGATTATTTTCTAAATAGTTTTGATGATAAGCTTCCGCGTCATAAAAATTACGTAACGGTTGATTTTCCACTACAATTTTTTTCTGATATTTACTTTGGAGTTCCTTTAAACTATTCGTAATAATTGCCGACTCGCTTTCATCCGTAAAATAAATTCCGGTCCGATATTGGGTCCCAATATCATTACCTTGTTGATTAATGAGCGTTGGATCAATAATTCGAAAGTAAAAGGAAAGTAAGGTTTCTAAGCTAATAACTTGGGGATTATACACGAGATGGACCGCTTCAACTGCATCAGTTGTGCCCGCACAAACTTCTTCGTAAGTCGGATTAGCGCGTTTACTATTGGCATATCCTACTTTTGTTTGCTTGATTCCCGGAATAAGCGAAAAATAATGTTCTACGCCCCAAAAACAACCACCAGCAAGGACAATTTCTTTCATAGCTACAATTATCAACTAAAATAATAAAAAAGGGTAACCATTCGCTTATTCTATAAAAAAAGCGGACCACATTTCGCTATTAGGAAAGGTAATCCGCCGGTTTCGTAATTTACGACTTAAATAATATATTTCTTTGCTTCTTGATTAACAAAGCCAAGGACAATGCTAACGAAAAGCGCGGGTTTTTCATACATTGAAGCGTGTCCGGCGTCTTCAATCATAATATGATCACTACCTTTAATATTTTCTTTTAAATATACTTGTTCCTCAAATGGCGTTAAGTAGTCTTGGCGGCTGCTGACGATGAGTGTTGGACAAACTACGGTATCTAAGAAATCACGGACGTCATAACTCTCAGCGCTTTTCGTTAAGCGAATAAACGCCGCGACCACTTCTTTATTGTTAAATAACGGCACGAGTTTTGCTTCCCGTGCTTTCATCCATTCAAGGTTATCTTTATAAAACTTTGGTGAATATATTAGAGGAATTGAAGCTAGGTAATAAGCATGACCGTCGCCACTTTCGCCCGCCTTATTCCAGCCGTCACCAATGTCTTTGAGCCATGGACCAGTACAAGCGGTACTATTAAGGAGTAAAAGACGCGAAACGTAAGAGGGATACCTAATAACAAATTGGAGTGCGACTTCACTACCGTAAGAAATACCGACGATTGGCAGTGAGACAATTTTTAAATGATCTAAAAAAGCTTTAAGGATTTCTACTTGAAGCGCTTGTTCGTAGGGGCCGTGGGCTCTGCTACTTTGGCCTTGATCAAGAAAGTCAAAAAGAATGAGCGTGTTTCTTTCACTAAATTCCGGAACAAAAACTTGCCATGATTTAGTCGACATCATAATGCCGTTAAGTAGTAAAAAAGGATTAGTCATGTCGCCATGAATTTCGTAATAAAATTCGTAATCTAAATATTTAAAGGTGGCCATTAGATTACCTTTGGAAGCAGTCCGTATTTAACAGCTTCGTTTCTTAATTCGCTTCTAAATTTCGGATGGGCAATACTAATTAAGCGTTCGACTCTTTCAGTGATTGTTGTGCCACTTAAATGGACCATTCCGTATTCAGTAACGACATAATCAACGTCGTTTCGTGATAAGGTCACGGGCGCGCCTGGTTTAAGGAGCGGAACAATCTTACTCACTTCTTCGCGTTCGCCGGTTACTTTGTTACGAACCATTGCAGTACTGTAAAGGGCAATGTAAGAGCGGCCGCCTTTACTTCTTTGGGCGCCAGTCGCGGTATCAACTTGACCGCCGGTGCCACTAAATTGGGCGGTGCCAATTGCTTCACT
>CAYJDS010000101.1:0-2472 GCA_964369015.1 uncultured Staphylococcaceae bacterium
CACCGTGTGGGTGATCATTTGGGTTCATAACCGAACCGCGAACGGTTGGTCTAGTGCCGAGCCAGCGAGTTTTACCAGCTTTACCGAAGTTAATTAAGTTGTAATCTTCGTTGCCAACCGTGCCAATCGTGGCGCGGCAGGTTAAGAGGATTTTTCTTACTTCACTTGATTGAAGACGAACGATTGCGTACTTGCCTTCACGTCCTAACACTTGCGCGCTTGTTCCAGCGGCGCGGACGAGTTGTCCACCTTTGCCAGGATACAACTCAACGTTATGGACAACGCTACCTTCAGGAATTGCTTCAAGTGGCATTGCATTACCAATTTGGATGTCAACCGCTTCTCCTGAGACAATCTTTGCCCCGACTTTTAAGCCTTGAGGGTGTAAGATGTAACGTTTTTCGCCATCTGCATAATTGATTAATGCAATATTGGCGTTGCGGTTTGGATCGTATTCGACCGCCGCAACGGTGCCGATGATGCCATCTTTATTCCGTTTGAAGTCGATGACGCGGTATTTCCGTTTATGTCCGCCCCCGATGTGACGGGTTGTGATTTTGCCGGTGTTATTCCGTCCACCTGATTTTTTTAATTCCACTAAGAGGGATTTTTCAGGGGTGCTTTTCGTAATTTGTTCAAACGTTGTATTAGTCATCGCACGACGTGACGGAGTTGTCGGTTTATAAGTTCTTATTGCCATAATATTTCTCCTTCCCGTCCTTATTCTTTAAAGAGGTCGATTGCTTGACCTTCTTTAATCGTGACAATGGCTTTTTTCATTGCTGGGATTGTTCCTTCATAGCGGCCACCCCGTTTAGTTTTCTTTGGTAAGGTGTTAATGACTTTAACAGCCGTAACACTGACACCGAAGATTGCTTCGAATGCTTCTTTGATTGAGTCTTTGTTGCCATTACGGCTAACTTCGACGGTAACTTTGTTTTGATCTTGCATTAGGGCCATTGATTTTTCCGTAATAATTGGCCGGACAATGAGATCAAATTGGTGGATGGTCGCTTTTTTAACGACTACTTTTTGTTCAGCTTTTTTGCTTTTTTTGACTGCTGCCATTATTCAAGCCCTCCTGCATAAGCAACGAGCGTTGCCTTTTCAATTACGATTTGATCAGCATTTAAGAGATCGTAGACGGCGACGTTATCTTGACTAACGTGTTGGACGTTAGCTAAGTTTTGGGTCGCAAGTAATAAGTTTTTGTTATCATCATTAATAAGTAAGACTTTGCCGTTAGCTCCTAATGCTTTAAGTAAGGCATCAGCGCTTTTGGTTTTGCCATCAATTTCAATTGCATCGTCAACAATAATGAATGCTTTATCTTTTACTTTTAAGGATAAAGCACTCTTGAGCGCGAGCGTGTGCGCTTTCTTATTCATCGATAATTTGTGGTTTTGTTCGCCAGTTGGTCCGAAGACGGTGCCCCCGCCAACCCAGATTGGGGAGCGGCTACTACCAGCACGGGCCCGGCCTGTGCCTTTTTGACGCCATGGTTTTTTGCCCCCACCACTCACTTCACCGCGAGTTTTGGTTTTGCTTGTTCCTTGCCGGCGATTAGCTAAGTAGGTGGTAACTGCTTGGTGTAAGACATCTTCATGCACTTCAACCCCGAAGATTTCACCACTCAACTTCATTGTGCCAACTTTTTCGCCCGCACTACTAACAACCGGATATGAGATTGCTTTAATACTTTCTTTTGCCATAAAGTTCTCCTCCGTTTCTATTCTTCACTACTTGTGCGGTTAAGTAAGTCTTTAACCGGACGTTGTTTTAATTGTTCTTTAACAGCACTTCTAATTTTGACTAACGAATATTTAGGACCCGGTAAGGCGCCTTTAATTAAGATTGCGTTTTGTTCAGGGCGAACATCAACGACCACTAAGTTTAAGACGGTAACTTGTTCGTGACCTTTGTGACCCGGCATTTTTTTGCCAGGGACAACACGTTCAATAAGACCCATATTAGCCATTGAACCAACACCGCGGTGGGTACCAGAACCGTGGGATTTTGGACCAATTTTGTGGTGATAGGCTTTAATAGAACCGGTGAATCCTTTACCTTTGCTAGTGCCAGTAACATCAACGACTTCGCCTTTTTGGAAAATGTCAACTTTGATTTCACTGCCAACTTCGTAACTTGCAAGTTCTTCACCCTTTAATTCGTGGAGTCCTTGTTTTGGCGCTACATTAGCTTTTGCATAAATTCCTTTTTGTGGTTTATTAACGCGACTTGGTTTTTTATCTTCATAACCAACTTGAAGTGCGGAGTATCCATCTTTTTCCACCGTTTTAATTTGGGTGACAACGTTTGGTAATACTTCAACTACTGTTACAGGATAGATTGTGCCGTCTTCGGCAAAGATTTGTGTCATGCCGATTTTACGACCGATAATTGCTTTCATCTTTTCTCCTCCTATAACTTGATATCGATATCAACACCACTTGGAAGTTCAAACTTCCGTAA
>CAYJDS010000102.1:0-2463 GCA_964369015.1 uncultured Staphylococcaceae bacterium
AAAATCCCCCTTTTTATTTTACCCTCTTTCTGCAAAATAATGGGGGAAGGATCAGATTTCTGGAGCAGCCGACGGGAATCGAACCCGCGTTATTAGCTTGGGAAGCTAAAGCTCTACCATTAAACTACGGCTGCGTGCATTAATTATGAATTATCGAACAATTTAATTCAAGGTTTATGTTAATTATCGAGTTAATTTTATAATCTATGACTTTATTGGTTATGGACATAATCTAATCATACTTAATTGCTTGATTTCCGAATATTTTCCGACAATTCCGCTATCTAAAGTGGTTTATAGTGTTTATAAACAAATTAGAATAACCGTAACACAAGATAAAATTTATATCTTCTTTTATCAAAATGGGCCTTATCGCTTTTTTAAGTGGTGGTCCACTAATCAATTTGATTATTTCCGCATGAGGAAGTATAATATAAGTGAAATATAGGCGATAAAGTAATGGAATACTTAACAACAAAAGAGGTTAGTCTTATTTGGGGAATAACCCCACGAATGGTTAATTATTATTGTTTAGCAGCGCGGATTGAAGGCGCAATTAAAAAAGGTGATTTGTGGCTCGTGCCAGTCAATGCTAAAAAGCCACGTGACGGGCGAAGCAATAACGGACGAAAGGAGAAAGATAATGGCTAATATCTTACTAGTTGAAGACGACGTTAAGCTTAACGAGATAATGTGTGCTTATTTAGCAAACCACGGTTTCCGCGTTCAAGGTTGTAAAAACCCCGCAGAAGCTTATGACTTACTCTTTAGTTCTTCTTTCGATTTAATTATTAGTGACATCATGATGCCCGGAGAAAACGGCTTTGAATTTGCTAAAAAAATAAGAGAACAAAATAAAACTATTCCAATGCTTTTTGTTACTGCACTTGACGATATTACTTCAAAACAAAAAGGTTTTCGGCTTGGAATTGATGATTATATGGTCAAGCCTGCTGATCTTGATGAAATGGTTTTGCGGCTCAAGGCTCTTTTACGGCGCGCAAACATTGCTAATGAAAATCGTCTTGAAATAGGCGGACTTCTCCTAATTAAAGACGAAATGAGCGCGCTCCTCGACGGGGAAGAAATTCCTATTTCCGCCCGAGAATTTAGTATTCTTTATAAATTACTTACTTCACCAAAACGGATTTTTACAAGAAGCGAGTTAATTGACGAATATTGGGGATTAGAAAGCGAAACCGGCCTTCGCAGTGTTGATGTCTATATTACGAAACTCCGCAATAAGTTTAGTGAAGCAAAATACTTTGAAATAGTTACAGTCCATGGTTTTGGTTATAAAGCGGTACTTAAATGAATAAAGAAAAGAAACCAAAACGGCCAATTGATCCGCGAATTAATACGAGTCTTATTTCTTTCCGTCTTTATTTATTCGTTTTCATCTTCTTCTTAATTGTCATGGCGGTCCAAGCATTTATCATGATCAAATATTACGACGAAAGAAATAACCTCATAATTAGTTTAGTCTACTTCTTTTTAGTAACCGCCCTGCTTGTTACTATTCTTTTTGGTTTAGGCAAACGTTATATTTTTGGCCGTCCGATAGGTCGCGTTGCCGAAGCTGCGCGCGAAATCGCCAGCGGCAACTTCGACATTAAACTAGAAACTATTCGCAAAGACGATAAACGTGACGAAATTGATATTTTAATTGAAGATTTCAATAAAATGACCGAACAACTTCGTAGTGTAGAAACACTCAAAAGTGACTTCATCGCTAATGTTTCCCATGAATTCAAGTCACCCCTTGCTGTCATTCAAAACTATGTAACAGTCTTAAAGGATAAAAATATTTCAGAATCAGAGCGAAATAGTTGTATTGAAACAATTGTTGAAGCAACAAAAAACCTTTCAACAATGGTTTCAAACATTCTAAAACTGAATAAACTGGAAAATCAAGAAACTATCCCCGTTCCGGCCCCATATCAACTTGGCGAACAACTCCGGCGTTGCGCTCTTTCTTATTTAGAATTATGGCAAGCCAAAAATATTAACTTCAATGTTAATGTTGAAGATATCCTCGTTAATTATGATGAAGACTTACTTGATATCGTTTGGAACAATTTAATTGCAAACGCAATTAAGTTTACTAATCCGGGCGGAAATATTGACATCTTCACCACAAGCGAAGACGAATTTATTTTTGTCACCATCAAAGATAGCGGCCAAGGGATGAGTCAAGAAACTGTTGAACGTGTTTTTGATAAGTTTTATCAAGGCGATCCCGCGCGTTCAACCCAAGGTAACGGCCTAGGTTTAGCGTTAGTGAAAAAAGTTTTACAAATTATTAAAAGTGAAATAACACTAACTAGCAGTGAAGGAAGAGGTTCTTCTTTTACGATTAAATTAACTAAATAATTCGCTTTTTATAGTTTCAATAATGCGCAAAAAAAATCTTCAAAAAATGGAGTTTTTTTTAATTATTAACAAAAATAATACACATTTAAC
>CAYJDS010000103.1:0-2430 GCA_964369015.1 uncultured Staphylococcaceae bacterium
TTGATGAATTTATTAATATGTCGTAAGGATAAAGCATGAGTGAAGAAGAAAAAGTTGTAACCGAAGAAGTAGTCGCGGAACCCATAAAGCCCGAAACTCCTTCTAAAAAGAAGAATAGCGTTGAGAGTAAAACGCCCTCTAAAAAAGAGGTTCCCAAAAAAAGGGTAAGACGCTTAACTCCTTTTCAACTGCAAAAACAACAAGCGGTAAAAGGTCATAAACGCTTTTCTCGTGTTCGGGCTCGTTATTACGTTCAAGTTAAAAAAACGATTAATAAAAATCAAGAAACACTCGATTTATATACCGCCCTCGCTAATAAACGACCAACCGTTAGCGGCATTACTCGTAACGAAGTAAAAAAGTTTGATAGTGAATTTATTGAACAAATTGAAAAAGCCATTACGTCTCTTGAAACAATTGTCGTTAGTCCTCATAAGTTTATTAATGAATTTGCCGAAGTTGTTCAAGTTGAAAAAGCGCGACGCATTACGCCGCGCGCTGTTAAACATATGGCGCAAAATGTCCAAAACATAAGCGAAGTTCATGAAGGTGGACGAGTTATTCCGAAAAAAGTCTTAAATGTTTATGTTGATGATGACGTTGTAATTTACGAAAACCGTTTTGTTATGACACTTATTAAACGGCTCCAAGTATTTATTGAATTACGCTACAAATACATTGAAGAACACGGCGACACGAAAAATAGTGACGTTTTTACGATTAAAAAAGAAGTAACAATTGATAATCTTACTTTTGAGTTTGAAGGCTCAGTTAAAATGAGTGTTCCAAGTGAAGACGAAGGTAACCGGCAATCAAACCTTGATTTATTAGAAAGACTTCGTTCCCTTAGAAAACGGACGAGCTTTTTAGTTAACTCAACCTTTATGCGCGATATGGCACGAGCGACCCCGGTTGCTAACCCAGTCCAACAAACAAACATTATTCGCTTAAATTACGCTTATCGTGACGCTTATCAATTATGGCTCTTTATTAATCGCTATGATGAACTAGGTATTTCCTATACGATTACCCAAAGTAAAGTTGAATTTACTCCAGAATACTTAGAACGGCTTGATCAACTAACCCTCAGCGCTTTCCTCGCTCTTGAAACTGACCATAGTCAACTTGCCCCAGCCGGAATTAAGCAAAGAATTGTTAAGCCATACGTCCAAGCTGGCAAACTTGATTATGACTTAAGTGACGAACGGTTCTATGAAGCAGGACTACCAGTCAAAGTTATGGGCCGCCAAGAAACCGCGGAACAAAAAGAAGCACGCCTTAAAAGAGAAGCAGCACGCGAAAAAGCTCGTCTTAAACGCGAAGCACTTAAACTTAAAGAAAAAGAACGCAAAGCACTAAGTAGAGCGCGCGCTAAAGAAATGGCTCGCCTTAAAAAACAACACGAAGCGGAAAAAGCGCGCTTTAGAAAACTTGAAGCCAAAGCTCGTCAACAAGAAAAGAACATTGAACGCGAACGAAAACGCAAAGAAAAAGAAAGATTACTCGCTGAACGTAGAATCTATCAATCAAAGATGCAAGAAGAAGCACGTAAACTCCGTGAAGCTCGTTTAAGAATTGCTAAATTAGCAAGTAGTGAGAATGATAATGGTTGAAGAGAAAAAAGTTAAAAAGAGTTGGTATAAACGCCTCTCTAACATCGGTGGAGGAATTCTTTTTGGTCTAGTCGCTTTACTCATTGTTTTTCAGTTTGTTGGAATCGCAACCCAAGCGAAAAACCACGGAATACCTAATTACGGCGGTTTTATGTCGTTTCGTGTTAAAACGAACTCAATGGAAAAAGATAAAAAGTTTAATGTTGGAACAATGATTTTTGTTGTAAAAACCGCACCTGAAAAACTTAAAAAAGGTGATGTTATTACCTTTTTACGAAGTGACAAAGCAGCGTATGGCGATAACGCCGGAGCAATTGATCCTTTTACAAGAGAACCATACATTATTACCCACCGGATAACCGAGGTTGAAGAATATAATGGCGCACCTGCTTTTCGGACGTTAGGCGACAACTTATTTGCCCAAACTTGTCCAGTCGGCGGATGCTCTTACGAATCTAGTCGCGACTTCGTTAAAGCAAGTGACGTCTTAGGAAAAGTAATTGGCGAAAATCGAGCGCTCGGATATTTAAATAAAACGATGACTGAAAAACCGTTTGTTATGGTCATCTTAGTCCTTATTCCCCTATTATTTGTTTTTAGTTCTTCCCTTGTTGATTTAATTAAACAAATTAAAGCCGGAGAAAAAGAAGAAGCCCTTGCAGGTGGCGCTAAAGAAATAGATGGCGACTTTGAAGCGATGAAAGAAGCGGAAAAGTTAAGAATAATGATTGAAATGGAAAAAGATCGGATGCGGCAAGGAATAGTTGATGGCGAACTCACTGAACCACCAGTAGAACCGCGAAAAAGAATAGAAGAT
>CAYJDS010000104.1:0-2409 GCA_964369015.1 uncultured Staphylococcaceae bacterium
TTAAAAATATAACCACATTATAAAATTCCCGTGGTATCAATGTGTGATACCACGGGAATTGTTTTTTCATAATTTAAAAAGTATTTTTACACTATCTTTAAGGATTTCTATGCCAATAAATGAAAGGTAGAAAGAGCTTATAAAAAACCACTCGAAATTCACAACAAAAAAATGCATTTCTACCTTTCCTTGCTTGGAACTCAAATGGCCTTTTATATTTAATTATTTATTATTTGCAAATTTCTCAAATCTTAGACAAATGTAAAGCTGTCAGAAACCCTTCTCCATAATCTTAAATAGTCATTGCTTTCATGAGATGGCTCGAACACTCCTTTAAAAATGTATGTTCTTTTTCCAGCAATATTTTTAATATCAAAAACTAATCTCTTTGCACTTTGGAATTTGTGATCTTCCTTAAATATACTCTTGTCACCAGTATATATCTCGGTAATCAAGTCTTCATTTTCAATTTTATTGGTCCATCCAGAATCACTTTCAAAACCATCTAATCTTATAAACCACATTTCTAGTCCAGTGTGAACTTCATGCGTTGATTTCATCCATCCCTTTAAATGCTTATTTAAAAATTTATTTATTAACTCGTAATGATATTGAACTAAAAACTTATCACCTGCATTTATTTTAATAGATTGAAAAGTTCCTTCTTTTTTTATATCTTGCATTTTAATCTCCTTAATTTTAACTATCTTATCTTTATTAATATTTAGCTCTTCTTTATCTTTGTTAAACTTAGAAAGTCTGGAAGGTATTCTTTTAAATAACTCATTATACTCCATCATAAATAAAATCATACCGGGGTTAAATATATGTAAAACTGGAAGAGTGAATATGACTACTTTTGAAATTGTGGACAATGAGGAAAACATAGTAAGTAAAGAACTATCGCCACCATTTATACTTATAGCCAATGGAATAAAAAAGAAAAAAATCACATACATAAAAAATATTGACTTCGCAATCACCTGAATAAAATAAAACTCTTTTAAGCTTTGGTACGGATTCTTTGAGTCTTTTTTATTTACATAATAAGTTCTTGATTTATATTGATTAATATCTTTTTTTAAATAATTTAAATAATAATGTACACCTTTTTCAAGATGCCACTCATAATCATTTTTCAATAATCGGAGTTTAAAAAATTCAAATATTACACTTTCAGCTATTACTAAATATACTATACTTAAGCTATCAAATGCTACTGCTCCACTTTTTATAAATGAATATGTAAAACTAGTTATCCATAAAATTGATAAAATAAAAGTTAAAATTGAAAATGGTAATGCAATATAATAACTCTTCTTTATATTGTTAATCCTATTTTTAATATACTGTTTTCTATCCATGAATCCTCCGTTAATCCCAAGTCGAACATAAACAAAAGGTACAGATAAAGCTTATACTATTTTCTGCTTTTGTTTTACTTAGACTTATTTATCTTCAACCTTATCTTTTTAAAATTCCTTTTTAGTCTTTGTAAGCGAATGTTCATGAATTGACCTACAAATATCGCCAATAACTACTCCTAACATACATACCAATTGAATTGCTACTTAAGCATATCCATTGATAAAAGTTTTTTTGCCATATTTTTAGTTTGCTGTGCAGTTATACCAATTTTGTTAGTATTAAGCCTTAAATCATTCATTTCCAAAACTTTTTCTAACCAGAATTTATGCAAGTGTTGAGTCCTTTTAAAAGTTCCCATTCTTGATTGATATGTTTTTGTATTACGCCATTCCTGGTATGAATGATCATAATTATAAAAATAACAAAAAGCCACAAACCAAGTTGCACTCATGTTAGACAAATACTCTCCACCTTCAAAGTTAAAACTATGTGACACCATAATATCCTCCTAACTATAATTCTATATTCTTTAATGTAAGGAATGCCATACTCAAGACTACAGATAAAACTAGCGATAATAAAACAATTCTTTTCTTTTTATTTGCTAACTCCATATCTGTTAATGAAGAGAAATTCTCTTTTTGCCATTAAATAATAAATCCCCCTATACAAACAAAAAACTTACCCACCAAAATCTCCTAATAAACCCATAATTATCTCCGTTACCATGGTTATAATATCTAAACTATATCATATTTAAAATTAATTTCAAAACATTTGGGTTAAAATTAACCCCTGCTATAAAACAGCATTTTTATGAGTATGATCAAAGTAGCAACCGCCACCTTTAATTTTTACAATTGGATATCCAAACTCAATAAGATAATCCACATTTCTCCCAACTGTCTTTCTATCACACTCAATATCCATACTATTTAATACATTTGCAATATTCGTTCTAGTTATTGGCTGTTTTTCTGAAGAGCCTTCTTTAAGCATCTTCAAGACATACAATATAATTGTCTTTTTAGCAATTTTTTT
>CAYJDS010000105.1:0-2406 GCA_964369015.1 uncultured Staphylococcaceae bacterium
CTGCGGCAAGCGCTGCACCAATGAGCGCCCAAACTAATCCTGTTGTCATTTATTTGTTCTCCTTTATTTCATTTATATATTTTAATTTATATGTAAAGGGGGTGAATTCGTATCCACCACCTTCATAAAATTTTCCAAAAAACTCTAAGTACTGCAAACGTCCGTCGTGGACATAAGCACTTAAAAGGCCCATCACTAAGTTAAAGACGTGCCCAATTAGTAAGACGAGAATCGAAAAGATAATACCTACCACAGGCACGCCGCTGACCATTGCTGCTAATGTATTCATTGTAAAAGCAATAACCGCGGAACTTAAACTTAAGGCTAAAATACGCGAATAACTTAAAACATCGCTTAAGTAACTGGTCGCACCATATATACCCGCTAAACCGGCAGTGATTTTTCCGAAAAAATTCTTATTATTCCGCCCGGCTAACAAGAGAATTAACAACACCCCAACCCCGACTAAGCCTAAGCCAATCCACATCATTATTTTGGATTGAAGAAGCATTAAATCAACAGCGGCAAGGACAATACCAACTAAAATTGCAATCCAGCTGACACCATCAGCGAAAGCACTTAAAATATCTTTTTTTCGTACTTCATTAATTACTTTGATAATTAAACCACTAATAATATGAACAATCCCTATTGCAATTGAAAAGATTAACATCGGAATCGGATCATTAATCGGAGCAAAGATAATCGTTGACCAACCATTTTGTCCAAACCAATTGCCGACAATATTACCAAAATCAACGGTTAACCCGAAGAACCCACCAGTTAATACTCCGAAGATAATCGAAGTAAAACTTGAAAGGGCGAAAATTGTTACAAGATTTTTCATCGTTCCTTTTGGTTTCTTTAATTTTAAGAATAAAGTGAATAATATGAGCATCACAAGTCCATATCCGACATCACCCATCATAATTCCAAAGATTAACCAATACCACACCGACATTACCGGGTTAGGATCAACTTCGTTTGGCGAAGGAACGCTAAACATATTTGTAATAAGCTCAAATTGTTTAACGAACTTATTGTTTTTAGTCGCGGTTGGCACAAGTTCTTCACTTTGAATTGTTAATTCTTCGATATCACATTCAATTTTCTGTTTAAGACTATCAGAAAACTTAACAAATTCGTCTTCTCTAACCCAACCTTCAAGATAACTAACTTTTTCGGTTTTACCAACCACTACTTGTTCCCGCATTGCTTTATTATAAAAATAGTCATAATACGCGCGTAATTTATTAGTTTGACTACTTAAAGCTTTTAATTCAGCTTTTTTGTTCTCAATTTCAGTTTCTAAAACTTCCACTTCACCGTTTAATTCGGGGAGTAGTTCACTTAATTTTGTTGAAAAGCTCGGCAAGTTTACTTCCTTGAAGTGATAGGCATTAAGTAATAATGTAGCTTGATTTTCATGAATTAATTCGTAACCAAAAGCTCCAAACACACATTCTTCGTCACGCGAAGATTCTTCAAATATATAACCTTTTTCATTTAATTCAGCACTAAATTCGCTAAAACTTGTTAATGGGAGGTTGCCAATAACAATGTGGGTTTTAACGAGTTCACTTAATTCTTTTGTCGCAACACTAACGTTAAAGTATGGTTTTAACAAACTAACTTCATCCTTAATTTCCTTAAGTCTATTTTCATTTCGTTCAATTAACTCAACATCATCTTTTACCGTTGTTAATAGCCCTAAAGCTTCTTCTTCACTTTTTTCAAATGAACTTTCATCAATTTCGTGATAAGCAAAAAAGTTCTTCTTTTCATACTTACTAAGGATGTTAATTCCCCGTTCAATTTTTAGTAATTCTTGACTAACTTTATTAGGGAGTGCTGCTTCTTCATTATAATTAAAAAGCATAAACTTATTTTCTTTTTGAATAATTTCAATTAGTTTTTCTTGTTCGTTTTGACTAACAAGCAGCCTTACTTTTTTTACTGGAACAATCATAACTCTGTAATGGCCTTAAAAATCTCGTCAACAACTTTTTGTTTACGTGTTTTTGCACTTTCATTAATTGCGGCAATAACTTTTTCTTTTTCGGCGATTATACTTTTACTAAATAATGCAATAGCTTTATTCATTTCTTCACCATAAACACTTAGCGCTGCTGAAACTTCCTTTGCTTTATTAATTTTTAAAAGTTCAAGTTCAGCATGGGCATTTTCAATAAGCAGTGTTGCTTTTTGTTGACTCGCGAGAAGTAGAGCACTTGCCTCTTTTTCCGCTTGAACTATTTTTTCTAATACGCTCATAAGCCTCCTTCCGATATTAATCACAGTGGATTTTATACAATAAAAAACCACTAACTTTACAAAAGATATTTTAACACATTTCTTCCCCAATTGTTAGTAAGTAACCCGCATTTTAATTGCAATGTTCATTTA
>CAYJDS010000106.1:0-2405 GCA_964369015.1 uncultured Staphylococcaceae bacterium
GCGAGCTTAAAGCTAAAGAAACATACACCGCGGATGATATTCAAGTATTAGAAGGATTACAAGCAGTCCGGCAACGACCAGGGATGTATATTGGCACAACCGGAATACCAGGGTTACATCACCTTGTTTGGGAAATCGTTGATAACTCAGTTGACGAAGCACTCGCTGGCTTTTGTGACACGATTGAAGTAACAATTAATCCGGATGAATCATTAACTGTTAGTGATAACGGACGGGGGATGCCCGTTGGGATTGTAACTAAAACTAATAAATCTGCAGTTGAAACGATCTTTACTGTGCTCCACGCTGGTGGAAAGTTCGGCAAAGGGGCCTATCAAGTCGCGGGTGGTCTTCACGGCGTTGGTGCCTCGGTTGTTAACGCTTTAAGTGAATGGGTTAAAGTTAATGTTTACAAAGACGGGGAAGAATATTTCCTTGGCTTTAGTGATGGCGGAAAAGTTTTAGGGGCGCTTGAAAAAATTGGCTCAACCACTAAAAGAGGAACAAGAGTAACCTTTAAACCAGACCCAACAATCTTCCTTGAATCAACTATTTTTGATTATAAGACAATTAGTAATCGGTTGCGTCAAATGGCGTTTTTAAATCGCGGAATAAAGATTGTTGTTGAAGATAAAAGAGGTGAAGACGGCAAACGGGAAGTATTCCATTATGAAGGTGGAATTGCTGAATATGTTGAACACATTAATAAAACAAAAACACCAATTACCCCCGAAGTAATCTTTGTTGAAGGCAAAGGAGATACTGAGATAAATGGCGAAAAGAGCCACATTTTGCTTGAAGTAGCGCTGCAATACACGACTGAATATAAAGATACAATCTTTTCCTTCGCTAACAATATTCAAACAATTGACGGCGGAACCCATGAACAAGGATTCCGACTTGCAGTCGTTCGTATTTTCAACAATTATGCCCGAAATAATAAAATTCATAAAACGGAAGAAGACTCTTTCACTTATGAAGACGTTGTTGAAGGGATGACGGCAATTATTTCGATCAAACACCCCAACCCACAGTTTGAAGGTCAAACTAAAGGAAAACTAGGGAACACTGACGTTCGTAAAGTTGTCTCACAAGTATTTGGTGACAAACTTGAAGAATATTTATTGGAAAATCCAGCCCAAGCGAAATTAATTTTAGAAAAGATTTCGCTCTCCTGTAAAGCGCGGCGCGCGGCGACTTTAGCGCGCGAAGGAATTCGGCGGAAAGACGGGATTGAATTTACAACCCTCCCAGGAAAACTCGCCGACTGTTCTTCAAAGAATCCTGAAGAAAGCGAACTCTTTATTGTTGAAGGTAATTCTGCGGGTGGTAGTGCTAAAAACGGTCGAAATCGGCACACGCAAGCTATTTTACCGTTACGCGGAAAAATTTTAAATGTCCAAAAAGCTCAAGAAAAACGAATTTATGAAAACGCGGAAGTTGGCAACATGATTCAAGCTATCGGCGCGGGTATTTCCGAAGAATTTAATATTGAAAAAGCCCGTTATCATAAAATTATTATTATGACAGACGCTGACGTTGATGGTGCCCACATTCGGGTCTTACTTTTAACTTTCTTTAACCGTTTTATGCGTCAGTTAATTAATCACGGTTATGTTTATATTGCGCAACCACCGCTCTATAAAGTTGATTTCCGCAGTAAACAATACTATTGCTATAACGACGAACAACTTGAAAAATTAAAAGTTGATCTTGATCTTCGGCCGGGTTACCCCTTCCAACGCTATAAAGGGTTAGGGGAAATGGACGCCCATCAATTATGGGAAACAACGATGGATCCTGTTAATCGGAAACTTTACCGCGTCAAGATTGAAGACGCAATTATGGCCGACACAATATTTGAAGAATTAATGGGCGAAAAGGTTGAACCACGAAAAGATTTCATTAATGAAAATGCGCTTTTTGTTAAGAACCTCGACATTTAAGGAGTGAAATTATGAGTGAAGAAAATAAAGATTTAAAGATTGATGACGAAAAAGTCCACGAATTAGAAGGGATTGAAAGCGGAATTCATGATGTTGATGTCGTTGAGGAAGTAAAAAAATCATTCCTTGATTACGCCATGTCGGTTATTGTTAGTCGCGCAATTCCCGATGTGCGGGATGGCTTTAAACCAGTGCACCGCCGGATAGTGTATGGGATGAATGAAACGGGGATGACACCCGATAAACCGCATAAAAAAAGTGCTCGGATTGTTGGTGACGTCATGGGTAAATATCACCCACACGGTGACCAAGCAATTTATTCAACGCTGGTCCGGATGGCCCAACCATTTAGTCTTCGCTATACCTTAGTCGATGGCCACGGAAACTTTGGGAGTATTGACGGAGACGAAGCCGCCGCGATGCGTTATACCGAAGCGCGGATGAGTAAACTCGCGCTTG
>CAYJDS010000107.1:0-2374 GCA_964369015.1 uncultured Staphylococcaceae bacterium
GCACTAATATCGCGTAGCGATAATTGTCTAATAAAAAAAGCTTGGAAATATTATGATGTTTCAATTGAAAATTGTCCCTATTTAAGATAGAATTAATGGTAATCGAAAACAACAAATGACAAAACAAAAAATTGAAAAAATTGAAAATTTAGAAGCGGTTAATGCCGGGGCAATGAAGCGGGTCGGCGCTTTAGCAGTCGACGTCGTTTTGATGGTCCTTTTAATGTTTTTTTTATCCTTCATCGTCCGGCCAATTTTAGACGCAACTGCTGATCTTACTAACAAATATAACGAACAACAACGAGAAATTAAACGAAGTCACTTAGTGACCTTAAGCGAAGAAATTAATCTTGAGGAAACTAATCTTGAGAAGGTAGAAATTGTCACTAATTCAGTCCCTTATTACAAACAAGCAGAAGCGACATACTATTTTTACATCAACTACATGAGTAAACGAATTAGTGATGATAGTAACTTGGTTGCTGAAGAAATAAATGACGAGTGGTATTTTAAAAACGTTCTCTTAATTGAGGAAGAAGATTCGCTTTTTAAGCGGCTCGAAATAATCGATCCAAATCCAAAAATTTATTATTCGAGTAGTGATGATTCAAGCAGTGAATCAACCACTGCAACCGACCCGCTTTTTGATCCTTTTTTACCAGCGGGAATTACTTACAAAGAAAGTGAGCCTAAAGCAGAAACACTCAATGCCTTTTACTTTAAAAATTATCGAGCAGCGATTACGGTTTTCGAAGCCAACAAAGCTTATCAAGAAGTTAATAACCTGATAATGATGGAAAACATTTTGCGGATTGTTTTAGCAAGCTCAGTTGTTTTCCTCGCTTTTCCGCTGTTTCTTAAAAACGGCCAAACCGTCGGTAAATTACTCTTTAAACTTGGCTTAGTGACTACATACGGTTATAAAGTAAAACCACTGCAACTTTTAATCCGTTATTTTGTCTTTTTAATCGTTAATTTAGTTTCTAATATTTTCATTCCATTTCTTTTCCCGTTTATTTCTTTAACCGTGATGATTTTTAATAAACGTTATAAATCAATCCATGATTTTGCCGCCAATACACGCGTAATTGATTTAACGAAGTCGCGAATTTATAGCGACGCGACGGAATACGCTAATAATTTAAAAGTTGTTTCTACCGAGCGGCGTGATGACTTTAATGAAGAAGTCTTTAGTGACCGATTTAATGAAGACAGTGGTGCCTAAGTGAATCATTATTTTAAATCCCAAACCGCCGGTAAACGATTTCTCGCTGGATTCCTTGATTTAGTCTTTGTTCTCTTACTTAGTATTTTTGCCTATATCCCCGCGGTTCATATTGCAAACGCGGCGGGCTGGGCGGAGTCTTATCAAGAACTTTATAAATACGGACTTGCCTCGGGCTTATATAGTGCGAACGATATGGGTGGATTAAACACAATTGTTGAATACGAGGCGATGCCAAAAGCACTATATTACTTTTATGTCGATCACCTTGATGAACAAGGTAATCCTTACCGCGGGTTTGCGCCACTACTAGTGGAAGGGCATGAATTTAATAGTGAAGATGACTATTACGATGTTATTTTAAAACGAGGCAGTGCCGACACCTTATTTAATTTTCCACTTTTTGAAACGGGAAGCTATGCGCCCTATGAAGTACCGGCCTTAAGCGGAAAAACAGCTGAAGTTGAAGCTTTTCTTTTTGCCGAAATGAATAAGGCTTATGATGCTTTTAATGAACATTCGGCGGTTAATCAATTACTCTTCGATAACTACCGCTATCAAGCAGTTACCATCATTAGCGCTTATCTTGTAAGTAGTTTTATTTTAATAGTGCTCGTGCCCTTAATTTTGAAAGACAAAGTGACTTTAGGCAAACTTGTTACAAGTACAATTGTTCTAAATCGATTTGGCTACAAAATTACAAATGGCCGTGCTTTTGCCCGCAATTTGTCCGTGTTTTTGCTCTCTTTCGTCTTATTCTTTCTTCCGTTTCACATTGTTTCGTTCTTCTTTGGAATATTTACAAAGAAAAAAGAAAGTCTTTTTGACATGATTGCATTTACAATCGTGGCTGATAAAAAAAGAACGATTGCCTTTGCTAATGTTGAGGAAGAAAATGCGTATCGTAAAAAACTAGCGCAAAGCCTTTTAACAATTGAAAAAAGAAAGGCCGAAAATCGTCAAAGTGAAATGGCGGAAAAGCGTGATAAAGGTCTCAAAAACGTTGAGCCATAATAATGGTTAATTTAACTATCATATGGTAACATATGGTATTATTAAATAAATTAAGCAGTATTCTACTGCAGGAGGAAATATGGAAGTAAGAATTGATAATCTTTCAAAACACTTTCCCGGAGTAAAAGGAGCCCC
>CAYJDS010000108.1:0-2327 GCA_964369015.1 uncultured Staphylococcaceae bacterium
AATAAAAAGTATATAATTAACTTCATATGAAAAATAAAGCTTTTAAATTAACTTCACTATTTCTTAGTCTTTTCGCGCTTTTTAGTTTTAGTCAAAGCGCCCTTCAAAAACCGTCCGTTAGTGTCAGTGCAGCGCCGGATTCGGGTGCAAGTTTTTACACCGACCCAACTAAGTATTACGAAGGAATTGAAGACTCCTTAACAGGAGCATCTCTAATTAGTGCTCTTTCAACTTTGACATCGAAGAACTTTGTTAGTAAAAGTTACTCTTCCTTACCAGACATCTATAAATATAGTGACGTTTCACTGACCGACCCAACAAAAATGCGCCTTTATTACACTGGTACCACTAAATCATTTAGTCCAGGAGGATTACCGGGTTCCGTTAATAAGGAACACGTTTGGCCGGCTTCATGGTATGGGACAGGTGATCGTGAAGAAGGAAGTGGAAGTCCGGGAGCGGATGCGCACAACATTTTTCCTGCCGCTTCAGAGTTAAACAGCAAACGCGGAACCGCCGCATTTGATGAACTAGATTTTTCAAAAAGTTTTAAAGCATATGAAATAACAAGAACTGACTGGTCATATGGCACACCCGGAGATAACGATTCTTATGTTTGGTCAACAGCCTTTAGTTATTCAAATGGCCAGAATAATGACATCTTATATCCAAAAAGAGGTGAACGCGGAATTGTTGCGCGTACTTTAATGTATGTAGCAACGCGATATTATAATGACAATCGTTTCCCAGTAATGCTTCATGATAAGGCGGTTACCTTAAAGACTGGTCGGATTGGGAAACTGTCAACTCTGCTTAAATGGCACTTTGAAGAACCACCAACCGAGTGGGAAATTAGACGTAATAACGAAGTGGCTTCACGTTGGCATCATAACCGTAATCCGTTCGTGGATAATGTCGATTACGCTTCCCGTATCTTCTATTATCTCCCCGAACCAGGACAAACCGCACCAACAGATGCCGTTAAAGCCGCAATTGATACTTACGGAACAAGTAAAGAAAAAATTCTCATTGATAAAACAAACGTAACACTTGAAGTTGGCGAAACGCTCCAAGTTAAGGTTACCGCTAATCCGCTTAATGAAACAATTACTTGGAAAAGTAGTAATAGTGCGATTCTTGCGGTTAATAATGGCCTTATCACTGCATTAAGCGCTGGAAACGCAACCGTTACTGCAGAGGGAAGTGAAACAAGCGCGAGTGTAAGTGTTCGGGTTGTGCCCGTTGGCGGCTCTAAAGTATTAATTGAAAACGTAAGCTTTAATGAGTCTAGTCTTAATCTCCGTGTTGGGCAAAGCAAGACTCTAGTGTTAACAATAAGTCCAAGTGAGGCGAGTAATCAGCAATTAGAATTTACTTCTAGTAACACGAATGTAGCAACGATTAATGATAACGGCGAAGTAGTTGCCTTTAACACCGGAACGAGTGTTCTTAAAGCGGTGACAACCGACGGATCTAACTTAAGCGCAACATTAAACTTAACCGTGAGCGCAAAGAACACCAGTGGTCTTACTGGGTGGCATCTTTTAAAAAGTAGTGACACCCTTGCATTGGGCGACCAATTAGTTATTGCGAATAAAGAATATAACGTTACTGCGGGCAAATTTTCAAGTACATTTTTAGAAAAAGTGGAGAACTCTACTTTTTCAACAAACAAAGAAGAAATAACGGCCCTTCATTCGGACACGCTTATCTTTACCCTTGGTGGTCAAAGTGACGCCTGGACCCTTACTAATAATGGAAAAACATTACGCGAAAACGGCGAAAAAAAACTATCAATCGATACTGGAACTGAAACATGGAAAATTACGATCGATTTAGATAACAACGCTAAAATAAATTCCGATAATAAAGCTTGGTACATTGAATATAACGATAGTTCCCCGCGCTTTACAACTTATAAACCATCATCAAATCAAAATCCAGTCCAGCTTTATCGCTACGCTGCAGAGGTTGAAGACGAAGTAAAAGAAAAAGCCCAAACCTTTATTTCCTTCTTTATGAATAAAACTGCCCTAGAATGCGCGGTGAATAATGTTTTAGAAACGACGTGGCAAGAACTAGAAGCAGCCTACTCGATATTAGAACCTGAAGCAAAAGATTATATTTATAATAACTTCGAAGATGATGCCGTTGTTAGGGCTTTTGTCGCGCGCTATCGCATTATTATTGATAATTACAAATACACAAACTTTTTAGTAAATAGTGCAGATTTGCCGGTAATTGGGGACGTTAACATTGTGCCTGACACTATTAATGGAAGAATAATGTTAAGTGCTGTCTTTATCATTGTTGCTTCTGGATTTATT
>CAYJDS010000109.1:0-2240 GCA_964369015.1 uncultured Staphylococcaceae bacterium
ATATGTTATACATATAAGATTTGTCAATAATATACATCCAAATTTTATTAAAAAAGCCGTTATTCACGGCATTTTTCATTTGTTTTGGTGTTTTCTATTCTTTGGACTGTTCGTCACGCTTCGCTAATTCACGTTCTAACTCTTCACGCGCTAACCGCCGTGCTTCAGCAAGTAACTCTTCTTTAGTTAAAGCTTGGTGTTCTTTTTGAGAAGAATCATTCATCACCTTAATTAAGAGGTAAACATTAACGAGGAAGAGAACAATAAGTGGGAAAACAATAAGCATAAAGAACCAGACTTGATTAGTGATTAACCATTTGATCATGCCAGTTCCGGCACCTCTATTCGCGGCGTCCATCGTTAAAAAGGCAATAACAACTAGTCCAATCATCAAAGCGATTTCTAGACCAATTAGAACATAACTAAGCCATGGTGGTAATTTGATTTTTTTCTTTGCATCTTGGGACATGTGTTTTTGCTCCTAAAATCTTTAATATGCGTTAAGTAAATAATACTCCAATAAAAATAAACTGTCAAACGATTGTTAAAGGAATTATTAGTAAAACTAATCTTTTATAGTCATCATATTTATCAAAAAATTAATTTTAGGTCTTTTTTGCATGGTTTTTCGATAATAATTGTATGCATTTTGGCCATTAATTATTTGTCGCTTTTTTTCCCGATAAAACAAAAAAAGCCCCAATAACTTCTCTTAACTAAGAACAATTATAAGAGAATAAGGGCTTATTAAGCGTATAAAGCATAAATATCAAGGTTAACTTTAAACTTGCCTTGCAAATATTCACTTTTTGCGTCGGGGTCTGTTCCTTCAATAAAGAAGCGAAAAGTAACATCAGCGCTCGTAACATCTTCATCCATTAAATCCGCGATTGTAGGATAAATAGCTTCTGAAGCAGCAATTGTGCTTTCAGTTGAAAACGCCGCGCTTTTATATAAAGCGTCACCTTGAAAACTATGGGTTCCGCTATCATATGCTTCACCACCAGCTTCTTCAATTAAATACTTTGGTCCGACTTCGGCGTCAACGCCATAACGAATAATAACTTCAGAATCACCTGTTTCACTATCATTATCGTCATAATTAATAACAACCATTCTGGCAGCTTTAACTATTCCAACATCAGCCGGTTTAGTGTCATCAACTGGTAAAATGGCGGTGTCATCACCTAAAAAGGCTTTGAATCCAGCACTTCCAGTTGCTCTTGAAATTGTAACGGTGAAGTCAACAAAGAACCCGTCAGCATCTCCAGCAGCAGCAACACTAACTTCACTAATATCACTAGCAACATTATCAATTGATGACCAATTAACTTTATAAAAGGATAATCCGTCTCCAGAAATATCAGTTACTTTTTGATTATTAGCAATAGTTAAAACATTAGTGTTTGGTTCGTGAGTAACGTCAGTTGCTTCATTGATTGAATTAAAAGAAGATTTATAATCAATCATTAAATCACCATCAGTCGTATAAATGCGTGCACCTGAATATTGAATTGAAGCTTCTCGACTAGTAATAAACCACGCAAAAGTTCCCGAAGTAGCGGCAATTGCACTTAGGAATAAAACACCAATGGTTGTTAATATTTTTTTGTTTTTCATTTTCTTTTTTCTCTGATTAGCCCCCAAGGTTTCCCTCAGGGGCTTGTTTAATACTTTTAAAAATTAATCTTCCCAAACGTCACGAGTTAAGGCATAGATGTCAAGATTAAACTTGAACATCCCGCCAAGTGAGCCGTTTGTACCGTGCATCCCGTCGACGAGGGTTGCGTCTTTATCAGTTCCTTCAATCCAGACACGGAAGGCAACGAACGCTTCATTTTCAGTCATTAAGTCAGCAATTTCATAATCGCCGGCTTCGCTTTGCTTTTGGGCGGTCACAAAGGCGTCGGTTAATAATTCTTGATCATTAAGGACATAACCTGGTTGGTTATAGGCAACTCTGCCGATTTCATCAACTAAACTGTTGATTACGCTAATTGCGGCTTTTTTCGCTGCAATAAGGTCATCTGCAGTTACAAGTGGGATTACAGCGTTAAGTGCTGCAAAACCTTCGGTTTTCGCTTCATTAATATCATCAAGATCACTTGCGGCAATAATGTCATCAAAAGCCACTTCTTGAGCAGCAATAATATCACCCCAACTGTCATCACTATAAGTGTGGGCAGCATTTAATGTTTCAACACGAACAGCAACTTCAGCAATTGCGGCTTGTTTTGCTA
>CAYJDS010000110.1:0-2233 GCA_964369015.1 uncultured Staphylococcaceae bacterium
CTCGTTAAGTAAAGCGGTGCAGTCCGTGGAAATAGTTCACTAATAACTTGGCGGCAAGCTCCGCAAGGACTAATTGGGCCACTTGTTTTGCCCGTTACTGCCATTGCAACGAAGTCATCGCGTTTATAGCCGTTATTCATCGCGTGATAAAGTGCGTTCCGTTCCGCGCACATACAAAGCGGATAACTCGCGTTTTCCATGTTCGCCCCTAAAAAGACTTTGCCGTCACGCGTTAAAAGCGCAGCGCCAACTTTAAATTTTGAATAAGGCACATAACAATTCTCAGTGGCCTTAACCGCTAGTTTAATTAATTCTTCTTTATTCATCTTTAGTTCCTCTTTTTCCAATTATTTTATTTTGTAATTCAAACATTATTTTTTCTGCTGCTTCTTCTTCATGGTCATAGCCTAACAAATGAAGGAGACCATGAACAAAAAGAAATCTTAACTCACGGTCTAGTGTATGACCGTAACTCTCACTTTGTTCTAAGGCGCGTGGCGCGCAAATCATAATTGAACCAAGGTGAATAAAAGGAATTTCGGTTTCGTCAATTACCACTGGAGTACTGTCTTCAAGCGGAAAGGATAAAACGTCGGTTACTTTATCAACGCTCCGATACTCTTTATTAATATAATGAATTTCTTCTTCACTCACAATATTAACTTCGACAAAATAATTGTGTTCCCCTAATTTTAGTTCTTTTAGGGTGTTTTGGAGAATATCAGTAAATATTTTTTGATATCCTTCATACTTTGGTGAATAGTCATCCACGAATTCAATTTTTAACGTTTGCATACAATAATATTATCATATCTTAGTAAACTAACTTAGTTTTTCCGATTGAAAATGATGTTAATCCCTTGATAATAACTACTTTTTGCTTCGATTAGATTGAAGATCTTTTTTAACTCATTAAAGTAGAAAGCAAAGGAAAAGAAATAAAATAAAAAGTAATTAAGGGAAAAAGTTTTAGTAACGTACATTAAAAGAAAGATAAACGCTGCAAGGGTGAAAAGAGCAATAACTGTATAATAGATTTGTTTTTTCGCTAATTTGTTAGTTTCCTCAATTACCTTCGTGTAATTTTCACTTCTTGCTTCAGGACTTTTTCCGAAGAGTTTACTTTCTACTTCTTTAAGCTTCCATTCTGCTGGACTCTTAATTAGTGTTACTTTCGTTAAGAAAAGCGCTCCAACAATTGATAGAAGACAAATAATGAGTAAATAGTAGTTATTGTAAGCAAGAATAACAGTTATTAAGATAACACTTAAAAGCCGACTAAATAATTGCAGCGGTAGGCTAATAACAACTTGCTTAGCGGTTTGTAATGCAGTAAAGTCTTTCTTACTCATTTCCTTTTGGTTAGTTATAATCGGTTTAATATAAAGTTCATCAAATGCTGTTAAACTTTTTATCACAACTTGTTGTTCAATTATTTTACTAATCGCAGCAAGGGTGAAACTAATGTAACTAATGAGGGACAAATCTTCACTGCCCATAAAAAGAAAACCAAGACCAATTAGTAAGACAAATAATACTTCCCAAATAAAAGCACTTAGGCGATGTATGATCTTAAGAGGTTTTAAAGGTGCTTGTTTAGTAAAGGAATCCACGATTAAGATGTTAGTAAAGGGTAAGTCTAACATTTTCTTTAAAGAAAACGCATATGTTTCGCCGCTTGGATCATTAATTAGTAGTTTCCCTCTTTTAACTAACCCAAGTACAAAATGATTTACCCCTCCTTCACTTGTTTGTGCGATAAATGGCTGCTTTAACTCTTTGGTGTACGTTATATCCGTAATTTTCTTTCCAGTAAGAATAACACCATCACGTTCCGCAATTTTTTTGATTGTTAGAAAGTTGTCACTTTGTCCTTCAACTGGTAGTGTTAAATAATGTTCACTATTATGAACATAGGCTAAAAGCATCCGTAGTGCTGTTTTACCACAGTCTTGTGTGTTAACTTGTTTTAAAAGTACTTTAGTAAATCTCATACTTATAAATACAAGATAATTATTGTTTTTGCACAAAATAAAAAAACAACCCACCTAATTGCTTAAGTGGGAGGTTCCTGACTATCTGAATTTGCGAGCTTTACGGCGCGCGTTTTCGGCTTTAAGTTTGCGCTTAAGGCCGGTCTTTAAATAATATTGACGTTTTTTTGTTTCGGAAAGGACGCCGGCTTTATTAACTTGACGTTTAAACCGTTTTAGTGCTTCATCTAATGATTCGT
>CAYJDS010000111.1:0-2229 GCA_964369015.1 uncultured Staphylococcaceae bacterium
GCATATTTGTTATTCCTAAAAAATATTAGATGAAAGATTTAATAGTATTGATTATGAAAGTGCAAAAAAGATGTTATGCCATTTATTAAAAATGGAACAAATATAGATTTGTGGGGCAAGGATTTTTTTAAATCAATCACACGAAATATTAATGTTTAAATAAGAGAATGAAGATTAATAATAAGTGAAAATTCATGAACGAGATGACATGATCCGTTAGTGGCAATTAGCGTTCCAAAAATTAAATAAGATTTTGAGTTTTTAATTGTTGGTAATTGATACCAAAAGTACGCATTGAATCAATCACAGGTTTTAATGAATAACCTAAATCAGTAAAAGTATATTCAACTTTGGGTGGCACTACCGGATAAACTTTGCGACTAATAAGTCCGTCACTTTCCATTTCCCGTAAACTTTGGGTTAACATTTTTTGCGTAACAGGAGTGAGTGATTTTTTCAACTCTGAAAATCTTTTCGTGCCGGTTAATAAATCACGAAGAATAAGGGCTTTCCATTTATTGCTCATTAGTGATAATGTTATTTCAACCGGACATCTTTTTGTTATATCTTCCATGGTTTTTGCTCCTTCAGTATCTATTTTGATACTATACCACTTTAAAGTGCGTACTTGTCAATAAAATACGATGTCATTATAATAACACTATGGAGACAAAAAGTTAAGCTCCAAAGAAAGAAAAGAGGTATAGAAGATGAAAAATGTAACCATATTTGGTAAAGGAAACATGGGAAGTGCGATTGGCAAGATTTTTACTGACAGCAAAAATAGTGTGTAGTTTCTCGACTCAAAAACTACGGTTAGTAAATTAGGGGACATTGTCGTATTAGCCATCCCTTACGGCGCAGTTGAGGGTGTTTTAAAAACTTATAAAAAAGAATTAGCGGGTAAAGTTGTCATTGACATTACAAACCCAGTTGATTTTGGTAGCTTAGACGGACTAGTAGTAGCAAGTGACACTTCCGCTGCTGCTCTTATTCAAAAAGAGTTAAGTGATTCGTTTGTTGTTAAAGCTTTTAATACAAACTTCGCGGCAACGCTTGCAAGTAAAGACGTCGCGGGAAAAGTTGCTTCAACCGTTATGTTAGCTTCAGACTATAATGAGGCAAAAGCAGTGGTGAAAGAAGCACTAAGTGGTAGTGGCTTAGAAGTAGTGGACGCTGGATCACTCAAACGGGCGCGCGAATTAGAAGCGATGGGCTTTTTACAAATTACTTTAGCAATCCGAAATGAAATTGGCTGGACAGCTGGGTTTGCTGTTTTAAAATAACTCATTAATTAATTTTAGCGGAGGTTTTTATGAATATTCGATTTGACGGTAAAGTCGCAGTTGTCTTTGGAGCAGCAGGCGGGATTGGTGAAGCAATTGTCACCTTGTTTGCTGAGGGCGGTGCAATTGTTTATATTGCTGATTATAACCTTGAAAACGCCAAAAAAATTAGCGAAAAACTGAATGTACTCCATTACAAAACTAAACCAGTTAAAGTTGATGTTAGTAAGGATAGTGAGGTAAACGCTGTAATTAAACTAGTTGTTGCAGAAAACAGCAAAATCGATATTGTGGTAAATAATGCCGGAATTGTCGGCTTAAACTCATATTTAGAGACAACAAGCGAAGAATTTAAACGTTTACTTGATGTAAACCTAATTGGAGTTGATAACGGCACTAAAGCTGCACTAGCGGAAATGATTAAACAAAACGGCGGTAAGATTGTTAACGTTTCTTCCTTTGCTGGACGTCACGCCTTAGAGTCAGGTTTTGCGCATTACGGAATAACTAAGGCGGGAGTCATTTATTTATCTCAAGCAGCAGCCTATGCGGGCGCCCCTTATAACGTAAACGTTAATTCCATTTGCCCGGGAATAATTCGCTCACCAATGTGGGAGGAAATTTTAGATAGTTTTGAAAAAGGTGGACTAGACCGCGAAACGTCATGGAAAGAAAACTTAAAAAGATATATTCCACTTGCGCGTGGCGACCAAAAGGCAATCGATATTGCTTATTCAGTAGCCTTTTTATGTAGTGAATACGCGGATCATATTAGCGGCCAAGCCCTTAATGTTGACGGCGGCGCTTCAATGAATTAAAAAAGTTCGTTTAACTTTTTAAATAACCAAATTACAAGGATGTCAGACAAAAGGCATCCTTTTTCATTAAATCGAAGAGGTTAACTAACCCTTTATCTTAAACATGTCACAAAGCGGTATCATTA
>CAYJDS010000112.1:0-2203 GCA_964369015.1 uncultured Staphylococcaceae bacterium
TGCCGCTTCTGATACCGTCTATTATGACTGCACGAATTTCTACTTTGAAATTCAAAATGATGATGACGAAACCGGGTTACGCGCGCATGGTGTTGAAAAAAATCACCGGCCTGACCCCATTGTTTCCTTTGGTCTTCTCTTTGACGGCAACGGGTGGCCTATTGGTTGTTCGACATTTCGCGGGAACGAATCGGAAAAAACTTCGTTAGAACCACTCCTTTTTGCTGCTGGCGACGAGGCGACAAAAGCCAAGATTATATGCGCGGACGCTGGTCTTAACACCGAGCCTAACAAGAAAATTATTCATAATTCGGGTCGTAATTATATTTTCACACAAAGTGTTAAGTCACTTTCCGACGCTGCTGAACCGAGCCTTGAAAGTCTTAAAGCGTGGGCGATAAACGGTAAAGATATGATTGAATATGGTCCAGTTATCAAAAATAAAGGGCGTAAAGCATATAAAGCTAAATGGATGATTCGCTCATCCGGTTTAGAGGAACGCTTAATTGTCAAATTTGATCCTGCACTCCGCGCCTTTCTTTTAAAAACACTTAAAAAACGGCTTGAACGCGCCGAAAGTATGCTTAACACCCCCGCCCGTCTTTCCCATAAAAACGCCAAAGACGGCAAACAATATATCAACAAACTCGAAATTGATAAGAAAACCGGCGAAGTTCTCGAAAATACCACCACGCTCCAGCTTGATATCGCAAAGATTAAACAAGAAATAAGCGAAGCGGGTTATTCGTGCTATGTCACTGATATTCCCGGGGATGACGATTTAACCCGCGATGATATCAAGGAACTACGGGAAAACGGCTTTCGCTATGCCCCGCTTGATCCCCTTGAGATTATTAAAATCGCTGGTAAACGCGGTGAAATTGAAAATTGTTTCCGTATTATGAAGTCAGGCATGCAAGCGCGCCCCATCTTTGTTCGTAAACCCGACCACATTTCCTCGCATCTTTATACCGTTTACTTAGGATTACTACTTTTTGCCCTACTCAAGATTAACTATAAGTTAACCCTAACCGATGATGAACTCTTTACCGCCCTTCGTGATTTTAGCTACACCCAAATTGCCGCGGGCTTATATAAGGTCGAATGTTTCAACGCGGGAATCCGCCAATTGATTGTAAACACTGGCCTTAATGACATGATGTATGAGAATCACACGCAAAAAAGTTTAAGAAAAATTATTACCACCTCCAAAAATCATTAGATGTATACTTTTATATTAGAAAATTAACACGAAAAAAGCCTCATAAAATCAATATTACGGGGCCTTTTTACTCATTTTAACTCCTGAAGACGAGATATATAAGTGAATTCAAGCGTTATTATAAATAATAACTCTCTTCGATTGCCACGACTTCATTCCATTCTATGTCGGGAAGAGGTGGAAACTCTGGGATATCATTTAGGTCATAAATGTAATTATTTTCGATATTATAAGGCAAATCGCCTTCGGTTTTAGAAAAACGACCATTTTCAATATAGTAGTAATAAAGTCCTGCTTCAGCGTCTTCTCCTTCAAACATTTCTAAAATAAAGAGATTTCCTTTTTCGCTATATGTAACACGAAACTCGAGCTCTATCTCTAGTGGCATTTCTCTTTCAAGTTCTAAGTATAGTGGTATTCCAAATAAAGCAAGAGGGGTCGGAAGTGATCTAAGTGCAAGGTCACTTAAAGTTAATTGTCCTCCGGGCCATACTGTTGCCCCTTCTTCACTATCAAGATAGTATTCTTTTTCTCCGATAACCCACTTTTCAATTTGCGTAACACCTTCATACATTTCTTTTTCGTAAAAGCTCGTGACGTCTTGTTTTTCGTCAATTAGTGCGACTGAATAATAATCGTCAGTGTTATGCCACATATATTCGCCTTGGCCAGTCGTGGTAATTGCCCGAACATCCGCAAAAGAGGTGCGATATATTGCTAAAAAGTATTCAAGGTCATAAGCGTGATCAATCGTGTTTGGCACACTTTCAAAAAGTGCAGTATAAGTAATTGATTATATTACTGGAGAAAGAGCAGTTGTCCAACCATAAAAGAAGTAATGATATTCTTCGTCACTATCTTTAAGTGGTGTAGCACTATCAAAGGAGGGATTGCTTCCTTTACTTACTTCTTCATCTACTTCGAAAACTGTTCCGTCATGGTTTTTCCACGTTACGGTGAATTTACTTTCTTCTTGATTAG
>CAYJDS010000113.1:0-2202 GCA_964369015.1 uncultured Staphylococcaceae bacterium
CACTAATACTTATATGTATTTATTGAAATAGAAAGGTTATATATGGCTATTAGTGAGTTTCGGTTTAATAGAAGAAGAAAACACCCGACTTATGTCTTTAAAAAACGTGGAAATAAATATCATTCGATTACTATTACACACGCAGATTTTACAAGAAAAAAGAAAAATATTGAATTATATAAGAACCCTAATCCAAATGATAAAAGGAAAGCTTACTTAATTCCTAAAGTAAATGTAGATGAAATTTCTGTTTTTGATAAACCAAAACGTAGATGGTTTTTTGATAGAAACGATAAAAGAAAGGTTAAGAGAATAAAAAAACGTCAATAGAAGTATCGACTAAGTCGCATGTCTCTATTGACAAGTTTATATTAAAACAATTGGTAACTAAAATCAAGGGAAAGGAGATAATATGTCAAAAACCCGTATAAATTCATTGCATATTGTTGCAATTATCATCCTTATTCTTTCTTTTAGTTCTTGGACTTAATTGGACAGTCTTTATTCGCCTGTTTTATTTTTTAAAATATTTTGCTATCGATGGCTTTAATTACTTTGCGAGTATCTTTTCTAAAAATCGTGATTTAAGCTATCCATGTCTTTTTGATTATATGGACCGTCCGATATCGGACCAGTAGTGCCAAAACCAGTGATTCCGCTGCCTAGAGACGTTAGTCATCTTTGGTTGCGGGTGCAAATATTTTTAAGCTGTTAATTAATAAATTGAACTTTGATTCACGAGTTTTTTATTCGGTGAAACTATTGATAATCTTAATGGAATCTTTATATTTTATTTTCTTGTTTGTTCTGCTCTTTAGTTTTTTATTTAATATTCAATTTGCGATTTATATATTAAATTTAGCAATGTTATGAAACCTTAAAAGTTGCTAATTCTCTTAAAGATAAAGTGCTATATCCAGTAGTTAATTATTTCACTGATTTATTAAATTTCTTCCGTTCTTTGAAAAGGTGTTTTATCCATTCTCTTATTCTTTGGTCATTTAATTAACTCCCGTTTTCGGGCCCTATTAATAAGAATTTAGTGATTTAGCAATAATTTAAGCGAAAAAGTATCGGAATAATTGAATTAAATTGCCCTTTGTGGTATTGTTCTTTTGTTATAGCCTCACTAGCTTTAACCGCCTAGAAGTGGTCACTAAAGATTTATTCTACCATCATAGCGAGTCCAAGTGAATTTATAAAGGAGGTTATGTAATGTATGCAATAATCGAAACCGGTGGCAAACAACTTAAAGTTAGCGCTGGAGAAGTCATCTTTGTTGAAAAACTCGATGTTGAAGAAGGTTCTACTTTTACCTTTGATCAAGTACTTCTCGTTAGTGATAAAAAAGCTAAAGTTGGCACGCCTTATCTTAAGGGTGCGTCTGTTACCGCGAAAGTATTGAAACATGGTTTAAATCGCAAACTTAAAGTTTTTACTTATAAAGCGAAAACAAACCATAAACGGATGTTAGGTCATCGTCAACCTTATACATCGCTCGAAATTCTCGAAATTAAAGGTTAATTAATGATTAAAGTTGTTATTAAACTTACTAATGATGAAGTTACTAACGTTGTCATTAAAGGGCACGCTTATAGCGGTGTTGCCGGGCACGATCTTGTTTGCGCCGGTGTTAGTGCCGTCACAATTGGGGCATTAAATTCGCTTAGTGACGTCGAACTTGGTTTTAGAACCAAAGTCGACGAAGGTTATGTTGAAATCACCCCCCTCTATCGACCTAGTGACCACGATAAAATAGTTCTCGAAGTATTAATAACAAGTTTAAAGACGATTGAAGAGAGTTACTCTCAATTTCTAAAAATCCGTGAAGAAAGGAAACAAGTATAATGAAATTTATTTTAAATCTCCAACTCTTTGCTAGTAAAAAAGGGGTTGGTTCAAGTCGTAATGGTCGTGATTCAGCCGGACGGCGTTTAGGCGCTAAACGGGCGGATGGTCAATTTGCTAAAGCTGGGGCAATTATTTATCGCCAACGTGGAACTCGGATTTATCCAGGAGTGAACACAATGCGCGGCAATGATGATACTATCTTTGCGACCCAAGCTGGGATTGTTCGTTTCGAACGACTTGGCAAAAGCCGTAAACAAGTTAGTGTTTATCCAGTTGAATAAGCTAAATTAATAAATATTAGAGACCACTAGTTATATCACGGTGGTCTTTTTTTATTAATTATAATAAAAT
>CAYJDS010000114.1:0-2197 GCA_964369015.1 uncultured Staphylococcaceae bacterium
ATCGTTAACTTTAGGCTCACGCTTAACAATTTTTTTAATCTTTGCAAATAATGCTTGTATATCAGTAAATAGTTCTTTACGGCTATCGGGAATAATTAAAACAAAAATCAGTGGTAAACTCCAAAAATAAACAAAAGCGGCGGGCATAATCCAAAAGAAGGGCCAGTATTTTTCTTGACCTTTAAAAATTCCAAAAGGAACAGTTTTCAGAAATTTTGGAGTAAAAGGGGTAAAAAGTTTGGCAAGATCACTAAATTCGCCAAGGGAATTAGTGGGGCCCCAAACAAACGAAGGATTATGGTAATTTGGTTTAAAGAAATTAGCGCTTCTAAAAGCAATAATGCCTAATTCACTTTGGATTACATTTTGGACCATAATAAAAAGGAGATAAACACCCACTAACAAGGGCATTGACCCAATCCGCTTATAAGAGACGGTATGTAGTTTGAGCGTGATCATTAAAAGCGGGGCAATAATAATAATGAAATGGGCCGTATAAAAGCGAATTGAATCAAGCGCAAAAGCGGGGTTCTGTAAGTTATCGGCAGGGAAAACGACCGCAAGGAAGCCGCTTAAGACACCTAGATAAAACATAAAGTCTTTAAGTGTCTTGCTTTTACTAAAGAAAATAAACGGAAAAACTAAAATGCTGACGGCACACATATTAACAAACCAAATTTGACTGGCGGCAATTTCGGGATAAGTAGTATAAGGATGAAAAGTTAATTTTAAAAAGTGCAGTGCAAGATTAAAGATTAAGAGCCCACCGATAACTAAATTTTTTACTATTTTACTTCTTTTTCTTAAAAGAAAATAAAGCCCAAAATAAAGGCCAATCCCGATAAAGATATAGAAGAAATACCAAAAATTAAATAGTTCGATAACCATAATTAATAACCTCGACTTATAATTATTTGCGTTTCTTTTTGCATGTGATTATTTTATCAAAAAAGTCGCATTATGCAACTTAAAGCACATTGAAGAAAATAGTTCACCTCCGCGTTGTTTTGTAGCCCCGTGAGCCGCCTCCGCCTCCTTTATGACCACTTCCTCCACTATTAGTTAATAGTAAACTTAAAAGCGGACTAGCTCCAGTTAGAAGGAGAAGCGCTAAAACAATTAAAACTATTGCCCACCATGGAAGGGGAGCCTCACTAACATTTCCGCTTGGAATATAATCACTAAAACTGGCATAACGATTTTCTTCATACCACTCAAGTTTTGATTCATGTGAAAAAGAAGCTAAATACACCTTTTCACTAATTTCATCGACAATTCCGAGGTAAAAATGCACTAGTTTAGTGTCATAGTCATCACTATAAAGTCCGCTATTATCCCAAGTTTCAGCTCGAATATCGGTTAGGCGTGCCATGGAAAGATGACCGGACATTTGTTCCCCTATTTCCATCGTCATTCCGAGATAAGTAGGGAAATATTCATCTTCTTCGTTAGGGGCAAAGTAGAGCAAAAGGAAGAGCCCCATATCATTATCACCAATTCCCCAAGTGTTAAAAATATCAGTACTTGGGAGTGAATCTAGGGGCGCAAGTGCAGTTGCAACTACTATTTGCGCGCCACTGATTTTTGCTTCCTTCGCGGCGCTTGTTTGCGAAGTGTTTTCATAAAGATTTAAGGAAGTAGCATAAATTAAATATTCAGTGCTTGATAAAAGCGCTCCGGCTTGATCATTAATGTAAAAGGCATTTGACGCTGGAAAAGAATCCTTCTTTGTGCAACCACTGATTAAAAGGAGTGTGCTTAAAGAAAAGCTTAAAAATGTAGCAAGCTTCTGCGTCTTCATGCCGCACCTACTTAAATGTTGGCAAAGTCGCGTTGTAGTTAGCTAATGCCCAAACGGCGTAAGGTGTTTTCCCCGCTAAGAAAATTATGTTTGGAAACTTTTTAATATGAATGTTATAGGCTTCAACCTTTTTGTTATAAAGATTAATGTTATAAATTACTTGATTAGTGCTCGCACTAAATTCACCAAGAAAAGAACTATAAAGATTGACCGTGTTATATGATTCGGGATTGTCTTCAATGAAAGCAACAAGATTCATAAAAGTTGAATCAACAATATTTGCTTGATCATTTGCTTCTTTTAAATTGGAATCAGCAATTGCCTCGGCAAAAGCAATCCGTGCTTCTTGAATGATTGTTAAGTATTCGGAAACAGTCGTATTAGCGCCTTCAATTG
>CAYJDS010000115.1:0-2196 GCA_964369015.1 uncultured Staphylococcaceae bacterium
TTAAGTAACTCTACTGTAGAGTACAAATTTCTATAACATATATTAAAAAGATTACCGAAAGAGGTTTTTTTGTTATTCAATAATTAAGAATAAAATAGTCGGATTTCAATTTAAAAAAAATATAGAGAAAAATTTACCGAAAGTGTTGACAATTGAAAATGAAGTGGTAAACTAAACATGAACAAGTATTCATGTTGGCTTGTTCGAGGAGGAATAGATGATGGCAAAGAAAATTGAAGAACGCTTCCACATTGGTGACAAAGCGACATATTCAAAGAAGATTACGGAGAAAGATGTCTTAACATTTGCCGATGTTACGGGCGATGATAATCCGGTGCATACGAATAGGGATTACGCCGAAAAATCTGTTTTCAAAAAGCAAATCGCACACGGTGGATTAATTTCTGCGCTCTTTTCAACGGTGTTAGGAACTAAATTACCAGGCGAAGGCACAATATACATGGAACAAGACTCCCGTTTCGTCCGTCCCGTCTACTTTGGTGATATAATTACGGCGGAAGTAGAAGTAAGCGAAGTTATCGCTGAAAAAAAGCGTCTTGTCTTAAAAACAACAGCTTATAATCAAAACCACGAAGCAGTTGTCATTGGACACGCTTTAGTAATGGTGAGTTAATGATGAAAAACAATTTATTAGAAGAGTTATTTAAAGATTTTGCCAAAAAGGAAGTAAGTCCGCTTGCTCGTGAAATTGACGAAAAAGAACGTTTTCCGCTTGAAAATGTTGAGAAAATGGGTAAACTTGGACTTTTAGGTTTAACTATTAGCGAAGAATACGGTGGAGTTGGGGCAACGGTCGGCGATTACATTAATGCGGTCCGGATTATTTCTCGCGAATGTGCGACAACTGGCGTTATCTTAAGCGCTCATACGTCACTTTGTATTGATCCGCTTGTAAGTTACGGCAGTAAGGAACAAAAAGAAAAATACCTTGCAAAATTAGCTAAGGGGGAAATGCTTGGTGCTTTTGCCTTAACCGAACCAAACGCTGGCACTGACGCTGGTAGTCAACAAACTAAAGCAGTAGTAGACGGTGATCACTACGTAATTAACGGTAGTAAAATCTTTATTACTAATGCTGGCTACGCAGATCTTTATGTTATCTTTGCCTTAACTAATCCAAGTTTAGGCACAAAAGGCATCAGCGCTTTTCTTCTAGAAAAAGACACTCCTGGATTTAGTGTTGGTCCCAAAGAAGCCAAAATGGGAATTCGTGGTTCTTCAACTTGTGAACTTGTCTTTAATAATGTTCGCCTCCATAAAACCCAACTTTTAGGTGTCGAGAATGAAGGCTTTAAAATCGCAATGAATACGCTTGACGGTGGTCGAATTGGCATTGCCGCGCAAGCTTTAGGAATCGCTGAAGGAGCTTTTGGTCGCGTTGTTGAATACGTTAAAAAGCGGGTCCAATTTAATAAACCAATTAGTTCTTTTCAAAATACTCAATTTAAAATTGCGGAAATGCGCGCCAAATTAAGAGCGAGTGAATTATTACTTGAGGCCGCAGTTAGTGATAAAGAAAATGGACGGAGTTATAACGAAAGTGCGGCGATTGCGAAATTATACATTTCGCGCACGGCGGTTGAAGTGTGTGATGAATGTGTCCAACTTTTAGGGGGATATGGTTATATTCGTGATTACGAAGTTGAACGGATGTATCGTGACGCAAAGATTACCGAAATTTACGAAGGAACCTCGGAAGTACAAAAAATGGTTATTGCCGGAAAGGTGTTACATTAATGGATATCTTAGTTTTAGTGAAGCAAGTCCCTAATACGAGTGAAATAAAAATTGATAAAGTGACTAATACGCTGATTCGTAAAGGGGTAGAAAGCATTATTAATCCTGACGACTTAGCCGGAGTAGAAGTAGCATTAAAGCTGAAAGAACAATATGGCGGGACGGTGAAGGTTGTCACAATGGGCCCACCGCAAGCCGAAAGTATGATCCGCGAACTTTATGGGCGCGGAATTGACGGTGCCTATTTATTGACCGACCCAAAATTTGCTGGTAGTGACACCCTAGCCACATCAACGATTTTATCGAGTTTTATTAAAACACTTCATTATGATCTCATCATCGCTGGCTATCAAGCTATTGATGGTGATACTGCACAAGTTGGACCGCAAGTTGCCGAATTCTTAAACATTCCGCAAGTCAGTCACTTAAAAGCAGTGG
>CAYJDS010000116.1:0-2165 GCA_964369015.1 uncultured Staphylococcaceae bacterium
GCTTACTTGTGTTTGCACGGCTTTTTCAAGAAGGGCAAAGAGTTCAGGCCGTTCGTTAATGTAATTTTGCGCGGCTTCTTTACCTTGGCCAATCTTTTGCCCGTCGTATTCATACCACGAGCCGGCTTTTTTAATAAGGCCCTTTTCAACCGCAAGTTCGAGGATTTCCCCAAGTTTAGAAACGCCTTTACCGTAAATTATTTCAATTTCGCATGAGGCAAACGGTGGCGCAACTTTATTTTTCACGATTCTAACTTTTGCTTGGTTACCAATGAGTTTTGTTCCTTGTTTAATTGCTTCGCCGCGGCGAATATCAATCCGAATTGAGGAATAAAACTTTAGGGCCCGTCCGCCAGAAGTAACTTCGGGGTTACCATAGATAACGCCAACTTTTTCCCGTAGTTGATTAATAAAGATTACACTACATTCGGCTTTATTAAGGACACCAGCAAGTTTACGCATTGCTTTTGACATTAAGCGTGCTTGCGCTCCAACTTGATTGTCACCCATTTCCCCTGACAACTCGGCTTCAGGGACAAGGGCGGCAACACTATCAACCACAATTAGGTCAATGACCCCACTTGCCGCTAAGCGGACAACAATTTCCAGTGCTTGTTCACCAGAATCAGGTTGCGCTAAAATTAATTCATCAATATTAATACCAAGATTTTGTGCGTAAATTGGATCAATTGCGTGTTCAGCATCGACAAAGGCAGCTTGACCACCTTTCTTTTGACATTCGGCAATGGCGTGCAGCGCAAGTGTTGTCTTACCACTACTTTCTGGACCAAAGATTTCAATAATCCGCCCCTTAGGGTAACCACCCACTCCTAAGGCTTGATCAATTAATAACGAGCCACTAGGGATAACGTCAACATTAATGACCGGTCGATCCCCTAACTTCATAATTGCGCCCTTGCCAAAAGACTTTTCAATATCTTTTAACGTTTCTTCTAAAATATTAAGATCTTCTTTTTTTGCCATAATTTCTTCTCCTATTTATAAATACAACAATTAATAGTTTTCTAGTACGCGCTCTAATATCTTAAAGGCAATTGCAACTGCCTCACCGCGTACCTTATTTCGCTCTCCATTTAAAAAGTGGTGCTCAACAATTTCGTCTTTACCATACTTTAAAGCAATATAAACCTCGCCGCCTTTTTCCTTACTTTTACTTTTTTCAGCATAACCCGTAAAAGCAAGACAAAAATCGACCCCTAATTTCTTTTTTCCACCGCGAGCCATTTCTAAAGCAACGGTGCTCGAAACAGCGCCAAACTTTTCTAAACTTTCTTTCTTAACGCCAACAAGCTTCGTTTTGATGTCGTTTTGATAAGTAACAAGCGCTCCTTTAAAAATAGCGGAAACACCGCTGTAGTTTACAACCGTCGCCGCGAAAAGTCCGCCTGTAAAAGATTCAACGCTACCGAGCGTTAATCCTTTTTCGATTAATTTTTCAACAACTTTTTTCTCAATCATACTTCCTCTTTCAAAACGTTACGATTTTGAACTATATATATAATCCCAGAGACAAGCGAAGCAATGGTTGCTAATGCCATCAAGATGTAAGCAACGATTGGCGGAGCACTATTGATAACTTGATTTGAAAAGGGCCACCCATTTAGTAAATAGAGAATTAGGGCAACCATTTGTAAAACTGTTTTTATTTTCCCAAAAATATTTGCGGCTAAAACTTTGTTTTGGCTAACCGCAACGAGTCGCATTCCGTCAACAATTGTATCGCGGGCAATCATTAAGACAACAAAGACAAGTGGAATCACTGCTTGGAAAGGACGGGTTGAAACTCTAACTGCTAAGATTATCAAAACTGAGTTAACAAGTAATTTATCGGCAATTGGATCCATAAATTTGCCGTAATTTGTAATTAAATTGTATTTACGGGCAATATATCCATCAAAGTAGTCGGTAATTGAAGCAATTGCAAAAATTATTGCAGCGATGAAGTGCCGTAAATAGATACTGCCAAAAATCAAAACGCTATCAATATTAAAAAGCCAACCCGACGGAAGTAAGAGTAATACTATTAAAATAACAACAAGACCCATTCTCATTGTCGTCAGTTTATTCGGTAAATTCATAGTTCTCCTTCTAGTGAGTATTCGATCCTGTAAGCCATGTTTTGTCGCGGATAATTATTTATCTAT
>CAYJDS010000117.1:0-2158 GCA_964369015.1 uncultured Staphylococcaceae bacterium
GCCGCCGCTATTCCCCTAAATATTGCTACCATCATTAATTCCATCTGTGTTATCCCCCTCTTTATTTCCTTCTGGGTCTATTAGTTTGTTTAGCTGCAGCTCCATGGTTTTTAATCTACTTCCCATGGCCACCAGCATAAAGAACATGATACCCAAAAGTGAACCTATAGCTATTGCTATTGGTTTTGCATAATAAAGGGCTTGATACATTGAGTTTAACATAAACTCTAAATCTCCTAAAAACTCCATATTAGTACCTCCGTTTTTATTTGATTTTACACCAAACCTAATCCCTAAGCAATACCAATAACGCAACAATGCCAATAATCGCAAGTTGCCAATTATTATATAACCAGCCAACAAAATCAAATGGTGTTTTGATTATAGTTCCTACCACGTTAAAAAATTTATCCGTTGATTGTTGCATTTTTTCTTTAGCTTCTCCGCTAATTATTTTATGAGAATCTAAGTCAACTTTATGCTTAGATCCTCTTTCATAATCTGCCATATTACTTACCCATGAACTTATCTAGCACAACGATACCTACTAATGCTACTATCCCATAACCAATAATAGTACTCATGTTTAAGGAACTACTACCACTAGAGAAGTTATAATCATCCCCTACCCCTGTGAAGCTATCGTAATTCCATGAAGTATCTTCTACTACTGGAGTTAATAAAGGTTCTGGATTTGACCCACCGCCCCCACCAGCGTTTACTATATTGGCATAGATTCGTTGTACTTCTGCATATGAATTTGTCTTACCGCTCCCAGTAGGCAAGGAATCAACGAGCTTGCTGGTTCCATCTGCCAGCTTCTCGAAGATTCCGCCACCAGTTACTACCCTATCCCCTACTTTAGCATTACTAGTGCCATCAGGGTTCGCTATTAACAATGCCATTTTTATCCCCCTAGCCTATTCTCGACCAGCTACCCAGCTACCTTCTAAGGCTTTATAATCTTTAACCGCCGCATCAAGGTTTATTGTACCTACTCCAGGATAGAAGTCAGGACCCTGGTCACTCAAAGATTTAACTACAAAAAGCAACATATCAGTGGCCACAGAAGTGTCCACGTTATTTGCTTTGCTTATTCCGTTTACATTTGCTTTGTATTTCTCTGCAAATTCTTTTTTAGTTTTCATTTTGTTCTCCTTATGTTAAATACAAATAACTTACCGCCGCTAATTCTGGCGAAACCCCACCAATCTTTTGAAAAGTAAATCTTAAATAAAAACTAATAGCGTTCAGTTCAGACAATGCCTCACCACTTTTAATATTGCGTAGTAACAAATTCCCACCCGAATCAAGGACATCAATTCGAGTATACTCATTGTTGTTCTCAATCAACCATGTAATACAATCCCACCCAGCAACCGCAAGCCCTGTTACTGGCATCAATGTAAACTGAGCTGAATCAAAGCCACTTGCAACTTTTATCTTCTTCAATGAAATAACAGAAGACGCAGCATAATTCCATAACTTTATACTACCATTTGCCAATTTCCCGTATACAGACGATATACCACAATACCTACCAATACCCGACGGAGTTTCAATAACCATTTTCAACTCCAATACATCTAAACCGCTACAATCAATAGATAGCCTAGAACCAAAAACCTTGCCTGGCTCTGTCGCACTCAAGGCACTACCAGGAACAAGCACATCATCAATTTCTAAATGAACCTCAACCAAACCAGTATCACTTACTTCATCCACATAAGGAATAAAAGACAATTCACTAAAAGACGAAACATCAATCGTATTCATACTCTCAAGAGAACCGCTGTCATTAATAGCCCTATAAAAAGTAAACCCCCCAAAAGAATTAAGAGTTGTTGCCTCCCCAAGAGTATACGAGATTGTTTCCAAATGTAAATCCGCTGTTTTTCTAGCTGAGAGAGTATCGTCACCCGCCGAGTAGGTGACATTAGACCTTCGCCCTGTTGCTAAATAAAGGTTTTCTAAATATGATGTATTCTTAGCGACAGCTACCATTTGATTTGCTACTGCTTGCATATCAGCCTGTAGATAACTAACTTTGTTCATGACTTCCCCGAGTATTTCCCCTATATATATTTTTTTAGCCATATCTTATCACCTACCCTATCACGTTCTTAGGCTGTACTATCGCATCGTATTGAACAATTAT
>CAYJDS010000118.1:0-2099 GCA_964369015.1 uncultured Staphylococcaceae bacterium
CTTTTGCGTCACTTAAGATGCGCTTTAGTTCCACTATCTTGGTTTTTTTCTCACCACTTGTTAATACTTTATCTTTATGGACCAGTTTAATTATTTCTTTCGTCTTGTAATAAACATCTTCGCCGTCTTTTTTTATGCTTTTTAATTTAGTTTCAATTTCAGCTTTTAATTTTTTGAATTCGTTTAAAAAGTCAGGAGTGAAATACATAGAAAAACTTTCAACCTTTTGTTCTTCAAAGAAATTAACTCCTTTAAATTGATCAAGTGCGCCTAGAAAAATATTCTCGGCAACACTAATTTGTGGAATTGTGCCGTTTTCTTGAACGACAATTCCAATACCACGACTAAGAGCATCGTTTGTGCTTAAAGGTGCCCAATTCTCGCCCTTAAAGGTCATCGTTCCACTTGTTACGTGATGAATTCCCGTCATTAGAGCGGCCATCGTTGATTTACCACTCCCGTTTTCACCAATAAAGCCACGGACTTCTCCTGGGTGAATGAAAATATCAACATTATTGAGGGCGATTGTCGGTCCGTATTTTTTGGTAATACTTTGCGACGTGAAGATCGGTTGTTTGTTTTTCATTATCTTTTATCCTTACCGTCAATTATTTGCAAAAAATATTGAAAGAAAATTTGCTTACGTATAGATATGTTTATGTACAAAAAAATTTTATCATTATAATTAATGTAGTGATATGCACAAAGTTGGGTTTTTTAGGGTTTTTTAGCACAATAATTAAGAGGAGGTAGGGAAATGGATGCGCTTCCAAAAATAATTCTTTATCGTCATAATAAATTTAGACCGCTTGTTGTCGTGCCTCGTTCATTCATCATGTTTTATGAACTAACACTTATTTTTCATGGTACTCTAACTTATATTGTTAATGATAAAAGTTACGAGATTAATGCCGGGGACGCAGTCTTTATTAAATACGGGGACACGCGTGAACGGTTGCAACCAAAAGGACCTACTAATTACGTTAGTTTTAATTTTGTACTTTCACAATCGCCCATTAAACACGAACGAGACTTGTTCACGCTCCCTTTAGTTGGCGCTAGTCCACCTGAAATACCAGGATATTTAATTGAACTGATGTCTATACCGACATTTTTGCCAAATATCATGGACAATAACATAAAACTTTTAATTGCAGTTGCGGATTCTTTAAATGAAATATCTTTGCAAAAATCTAATACCGCTTTAATAATGCTCAATGTCTTGCGAATTATTAAAGATCAAATTACTAAACCACTACTTAATGAACTCGTTCGTAAAATCGAAAACTTTTTGCTTAACAATTATAAACGGCCGATTACACTTGAAGATATTGAAAAAGAAACTTACTTTACAAAAACCCATTGTCATACCGTTTTTAAAAAAGAAAAGGGCATTACAATTATTGAATACTTGAATAATATTCGAGTAAGTAAAGCAAAAGAATTACTAATTGAAGGTGCTTTCACTTTAGAAGAAATTGCCGAGGAGACAGGTTTTACCTCTTATAACTATTTCTCGCGTGTCTTTAAAAAAGTCACAAGTTATACCCCAAAAGAATATCGTCGGATGATAAACTGATTGCCTTTATTTGTTTATTAAGAACTCGGATTTAATTTAAATTAGTTTTTTAATGCTTCTTCAACGAGTAATGAAATTTCTTCAAGACCAAGGGTGGCCCCAAATAGTGCCTGTCCCGCTTCTAAGATTCGACCATTTTTAAGACCGCCAAGCGAAAGCGGAGTAAACCCAAAATCACTAATAATTTCCTCGATGGTTTTTGCTACTTCTTGATGATCGGTTGCAAATAAAACAACCTTACGATTATTAGTTGACGCTTGGGTAGCGTAATCGGCGAGGTTATGATAGCCAATATGATTAAAAGCTTTACCAACTTTACTTTTATTAAAATGGCGGGCAACGCGCTCTGATGAGGAGAAAAGTTCATCCGAATAAACATTAGGAGTTCCATCAACTTCCCACCAGTAATTCATCGCATCAAGGACAATTTTATCGCTAAATAAATTAGGGTCTAACGTATTATATTTACTAAGTGGCAAGGCTAAAATAATCACATCGGCAACTTTGCTTAATTCTACAG
>CAYJDS010000119.1:0-2040 GCA_964369015.1 uncultured Staphylococcaceae bacterium
CATTTAATCCGCCTAAACAAAAAGCCTTTTGTATCCCCCTGTTGGTAAGACAGTATCCGGTGTATAAGCACCGTAGGGACGCAAAAGGCTTCTATTAATATCACCTCTTATAAGATGATTGTCAAGGTTTACCACGCCGCGACAAGATAAATATACACTACTGTATAAAAAAAGTCAACAAGTGTGCATTAAAAGATACTACTTTTGTTGCATAAAATCATACACTATGGTATAATACGCATATGAACAAAGATTTTGTAGTTCTTAACTTCAAACAAACCGCCTCGAAACTTACCGCAGATGATATTGCAAATACCATCCCTGCAAACCAGCTGGCTGAATTGCTCAATGGCGATTCTAGTCCGTATTATTCTGTTGAGGCTATCGAGTATCCGGCAATGGGCAACACGCATATATGGGGAGTGCCGGGAGAGTATACCGAAAAGTACTTCCAGAGCCTTGAAAAGTCACTGAAAAAGAATGTTATTCCCGGTTCAAAGAATGGGCACTCATACGGTGACAAGCCGACAAATGACATATTCCTTGTTGGTATGCAACTTGCCAGCAATGGAGACGGAACAGGAACGGCTTACTTCAAGAACTACATACCGCCTAAAGATTTTAACGGTGGCGACAACTACGGATTGATTCGAGACGCTAAGCTGGGGCTGTTGCAATTTTCGCTTGTGTCTAAACCCGTCTACGATGAAAAGGAACTTGCAAAGTCTGGCAAGTATCTCATTGTCGGCTCTAAGGGCGGGGATAGAAACGATGCAGTAGAGGAAGGAGCAATGAAGCAGACTGTAAACTCTACTGAATCTAATGACTTTGGACTTTTGCGCGATCTGGTCAGTAATGGTCAGGTGACGCATGAAAATATCGATGGAAATGTAATACAGAACGGTAAGGTCTCCCGTCCCGCGCTGAGGCAGATCGTCTCCCGTGCTGACTGCGAAAACAAAGCCGAATACTCTGAACTTATTTCCATGATCGACAAAACTAAAAACGGGGGTAAAACCGTGGAACTGAAAGAAGCTATTGACATGGTAGGTGTAGCGGTAAAGAACGGTCAGGCCGTCTTTGCAGACATCGCCAAAAATGCGGGGTGCGATAAGCTTATCCGCAATGAAATGGATGACAAGAACGCCGAAATGGTTAAAGCACTGAACGCGCTGAATCTTGGCGAAAAGCCGATTGACGCTATCAATGCTATTCTTGCCGAGAACAAAAATAACGCTGAGGCGATTGTAAAGAATCGTATCATCGCTGAATACGGACTCGCTGAGAAAGACGGAGCGAAAAACACCGCTTACGAATATGCTTACGCAAAATGCGCAGGTAAGAACGGCGCTGACCTCGACGCGGCTATGAACGCGCTCAAGGATGACGGCGTTATGGAAGCTATCCGTGGCAGTCAGGCGGACATCTTCATGCAGGTTATCCATACCGAAAACGCGATGCCTGAAACGAACAAGACTTATAACGGTGTTCCCGTTATTGAAATCGGAGGGAATGAGTAATGGCAACTATTTACACTGAGTACGAGAGCGAAAACGGCTCCCGTCTCCAGAATATGACTGGAGGCGATTTGATAGAGGATCAGTTTGTCGTCATGGGTGGCAAGTGTCTCAAGGCAACCGAAGCAATTGCGCCTCTTGCAGTAGGCGGGTTTGAAAAGCTGGCCGGAAAGAAAGTACAGGCTGATGCGTTTGTTACAGGTGAAGCGACTTGGGCGACTGGTGAACTTCCTGTATATTGGAAACCGTCTACCGGAGAGTTCTCCAATAACGCAACCATTGGCAACTACCTTGTTGGCTATACCAAAGAAGCAAAGACCGGCGCATCTGTTACTTTCAATGTTGTAGACCCGGTAATCATTGCCAGTGACGTTGCGACGTTGCAGGGTATCGTCGAGGGTATTACTGCCGAGTCCGGTGTCTGGTTTAAGCGTACTGCTACACTGACTTCCGCCGCCGCTGGTACTTCCGTACCTGTTCTGACCGACGATGATGTTGGTAGTAAGACTGCCTATATCATGGG
>CAYJDS010000120.1:0-2015 GCA_964369015.1 uncultured Staphylococcaceae bacterium
AAACATTAAAATTACTACTAGTCTCTTCACTGAACAACTCTATTTTACAAACAAAGTCAGAAATAAGCAATTAGCGAGTATATATTTTCTTAAAGAGCGCTAAAATTGCGTTGGTAAACGTTTTTTCATTAACCGTTTTCGTATAAGCTTTCGCATTTTTGACATTGCTCTCAGCGGGAATGTTATTGCGCATCACATAGGCTGCGCCACTATAATCATGAACAACAAAGGCTTTCTTCTCATCGACAATTTCTTTAAAGATTGCTTGTCGATTCATAATGAGCGGTACCTCTAAGTACATTGCTTCATAGATCGTAGTTAGACTCATCTTATCTATTCCTAAGTCAATAAAGTACTTTGCTTTCGTTAACCCATAACGGTAGACGTCTTCTGGAACAACATTAGTAATAATAAGATTTTTACTTGTTTTACCGTTTAGTGCTTTAATTTTAACGAGATCAAAAAGCCCGCCATTTGAACTAACAAAGGTGTAGAAAGTATATTCGGGAACTGCCGCAGCGAGTAAATCTAACTCTTTTATTTCTTGACTAGAATTAATATTTAAAACTGAAAATGCAAAGGGCTTTTCTTCACTAATTCGAAAATAACGAGCAAAGACGTCGGGGCTATTATCTTTAATTTGATCAAGCCGTTCAACATTAATCGCCCCATTAATAATGAAGACTGGAATTTTAACGCCGTATGAACGAAGCAGGAGGCGCGCTTCAAGCGTTGGCACAACGACACCATCCATCATATTAATTACATCGAGTTTATATTTTGGAATATAGTGTTTCCCGTCTTTTCGCAAGGCGACAAGTCGGACCTTTTCATCAATATTAGCAAAGAACATCCATAAAAGCGTTGGGATACTATACTCCGTTGCTTGCCGAATCGTTTTAACGGCTTTTTTATCAATGGCAATAAAATTAGCAATATCAACATCACGCGCAAATTCTTCGACGACTGTTGAAGCGCGGCATGCCTTCTTAATTTGATTAGCAAGTAAATCCCCTTCAAAGAAGAGATCATCGCGCTTTCGTGAAAATGATATTAAAACTTTCATCTTTATTCTTCCTGACTATTATCTTCGCCGTCCTCACTTTCGTCTTCACCTTTTTCGACAAGGGCAAAGGAAGCGACTTTATCGTCTTCCTTAAGACGAATGACTCTAACGCCAAGCGTATTCCGGCCAGTTTCATTAATTTGCGCAAAGTTTGTGCGGACAACCATGCCCGAGGCAGTGGTAATAAAGAGGTCTTCGTCGCCTTTAATCGCGCGAATTCCCGCTAAACTGCCAGTTTTTTCACTTTCTTTAATCGTAATAACTCCTTTTGAACCGCGTTTTGTTAAACGATAATTTTCTGCCGGAGTTAACTTACCATATCCTTTTGTCGATAAGGCAAAGATTAAGTTACCTTCTAAGCTGGTAGTAACACCAACGACAACTTCACCTTCTTCAAGGTTAATTCCGCGCACCCCAGCGGCGTTACGGCCCATGGCGCGCACATCTGTTTCATTAAATTTAACCATTTTGCCGTTTGAAGCGCCAATCCCGATAAGTGCAGTGCCGTCAGTCACTTTAACGTCAATCAGCTCATCACCTTCACGGAGATCAATCGCAATTTTCCCATTTTGATTAATGCGCGAGAATTCACTTAAGGTTGTTCGTTTGGTGACCCCGTTTTTCGTGACATAGAAGAGGTAGCGGGAATCACTATATTCATCAACACTTACCATCGCGCGGACTGATTCGTCCCGTTCATAGTTTAATAAGTTAATAACTGGTAATCCTTTTCCTTCGCGTTTAAAGGCTTGGATTTGGTAGGCACGTTTCCGATAAACTTTGCCCCGATTTGTAAAGAAGAGGATATCGGTATGGGTATTAGTGTGTAACATCACTTCCACTAAGTCTTCTTCTTTAGTTTTCATCCCTTTAACACCAACGCCACCACGTTTGATCATTCTAAATTCACTTGGATCAACCCGTTTAATGTAGCCTTGTTTGGTTAAAA
>CAYJDS010000121.1:0-2000 GCA_964369015.1 uncultured Staphylococcaceae bacterium
GCGTTATACTATGTATTGTATAGTATTATGTATAAGGAGGTATTGATGGATCCGCAACTAAAAAAAGGCTTGTTAGAACTTGTTGTCCTTGCCGCTCTTAAAAGAGAGGATTCGTATGGGTATAAGATTATTCAAGATATTTCACCCCTTATTGAAATTTCTGAATCAACCCTTTATCCAATTTTACGTCGGCTTGAGCAACAAGATTATGTCGCAACCTATAATGTTATTCACCTCTCGCGGGTACGAAAATACTACAAAATTACGCTCGCCGGAAAAAAAGAATTGACTAACGTAAAGCACGATTTTGACGAAATAAAGAAGATTTATGACTTTGTTATTAAGGAGGAAGTATGAAAAAACATGAGTTTTTGGCAAAACTAGAGAAAGAATTGGCAAATCTCCCCGATCAGCGCGAAATCATTGAGTATTATGAAGAGTTAATTAATGAGGCTTTAAGTAATAGTCAAAATGAAGAAGATTTTATTAAACATTTGGGCACACCAAGTGAAATTAAACACAAATTACATCGCGATGATACTTTTAAAGCTAACATCAAAGCCAAAAAGAATTTTAGTGCAACCCAAACTTTTTCAGTAGTGACCAAAGTTTTAAGTTTTGCGCTTTATCTTTTTGTGATTGTGATGTTAGCGGTTTTCGCTACTGGTCTAGTAGCAACTGGACTCTTTTCAATTTTCACAAGTATTTATCATCTTATTAGTGACACAATGACCAACAGTGCCCAACTTTATTATGTTTTTCATATTATTTTCCAAATAACACTCGTAATTTTTGGAATTCTCACCTTTGTTTATATTTTTAAATACTCTAAACGCCAATTTGAAAAATTGCAATTACTTGTTAGTGACAAATTATCAAAAGGAGAGGTAAAACAATGAAAACTTTTCTCAAAATAAACAGTATTATTGCTATATTGAGTGGATTATTAATGACGATTTTTGGTCTTAATGCCCGGGATGACTTAAAGAATCGCCTCAATTATCAATTAATAAGTGGCGAATATGATCCGCTTGAAGTTAGTCAAATAATAGTTGTTGCTGATGAGCGGACAGTTAATATTATTGAAAGCACGAGTGAAAAAATTAACATTAAGTTTTATGTCAGCGAAATTGACACTCATTCCTTAGAGGCAAATAACGAAAGCCTCAGCCTTAACTTAAGAACTAATTGGTTTGAAAGTCTAGTATATAGTACAACTTTATTTAATTTAACAAATAACCCCCTATTTACTACAATCGAAATTAGTGTTCCAGCGAGCAGTTTAGATCTCATTAAGGTTAATACTCAAAACGGATCGATTAATGTCAGTGATTTAGAAGCAGAAAACTTAATTGCGGAAACTAAAAATGGCACAATTAACCTTAAAAATTCGAAAATAACTAATGGGGATGTGACTTCTTCAAATGGCGCCATTCTTGTTAATGAGATTAATTCGACTTCGCTTTCAGTTCACACGACTAATGGCGAGATTAAAGGCGAGAATATTGTCAGTAATCTTATGGAAGCCCGATCAGCAAACGGACAAATTCGGTTAGAAAATATTACAAGTGATAACTTGTCAACTACAACCTCAAATGGTGAGATTATTCTAATTATTAAAGGAATATTTACCGAATTTCGCACAACTGTTAATACGAACAACGGGAACATTCGAATTAATAACCAAAAATATAATAACGGCACGTATAACAGTGATCAAACACGCTTAGTTAGTGCCTTAACTTCAAACGGAAGTATCCGTTTAACATTCATTTAAACACTACATTTTAAAATAAATTGCCACGCCAAAAAAGTGGCTTTTTTAATCTTTACCGCTCATTAAAAATTAAATTTGCATGGTTAAATTATTAACCTTTAAATGACAAGAAAACAAGACAAAATTTTGACCACAATCTAAATTTTCATGGATTAAAAGTGTTAGAAAAATGTGTTTTTATTATTAATAATAAAAAGAAAAAATATAGAAAAAGCACTAATAT
>CAYJDS010000122.1:0-1998 GCA_964369015.1 uncultured Staphylococcaceae bacterium
AGATCGTTTTGGCAGTTGATTTTGGGACACAGTCAGTCCGTGTTTCATTAGTGAACCAAAGTGGAAAAATAATCGCCATTGTTAAAAATAAATATATTGAGCCTTATTTTAGTAATTCACCAGGCTTTGCGGAACAAGACGCTAATTATTATTGGCTCGCCTTCGGTGACGCAATTAGTGAATTAAAAGAGAAGAATCCCGAAACAATAAAGCAAGTCTTAGCGATGTCAATTACAACTTTCCGCGACAGCCCGGTATTTTTAGATGAAAAATTTGAACAAACGCGGCCAATGGTACTTTGGCTTGATCAACGGCAAGCCGCACTTCATAAAAAGCCACCGCTCTTTAATCGGCTTATTTTTAAAGTTATTGGCATGCTTGAATCAGTTTATTTAAATATGAAACGAACTCCCGCAATTTGGGTTCAAGAAAACGAACCTGAAGTTTGGGCAAGAACAAAGTATTACGTTAATATTTCGACCTATATTAATTACAAATTACTTGGTAAATTAATTGATTCTTCAGCAAATCAAACCGGGCACTTCCCGATTCACTTTAAAAAAGGTGTTTGGTATAAAGAAAAGGCTTTAAAGAATATTTATCAAGTTAATCGGCAACGACTAACCCACATTGTCCCGCAAGGAAGTATTTTAGGAACAATAAATGAAGAAATGAGTCGGTTACTTGGTGTTCCAGTTGGCACACCAATTTACGCGACAGGACCTGACAAAGGATGTGAAGCAACGGGAACGGGCGCAACGAACAGAGAAGTTGCCGCAATATCTTATGGGACTGCTTCTAGTATCATTGTTCCAAACAAACGCTATATTGAACCAGAACAATTTTTACCAGCTTACTGTGCGCCATTTAATGATTTGTATCATTTAGAAGTGCAAATTTACCGCGGTTATTGGATGGTCGGATGGTTTATTAAAGAATTTGGCAGTGATGAATCACTTGAAGCTAAGATTGAAGCACTCGCTGAGGAAGAAGTCTTAAATAATAAAATGCTCGAAATTCCTCCCGGTTCGGATGGTCTTGTCCTCCAACCATATTGGGGCCCAGGCTTAAAGCGACCCGAAGCTCGCGGAGCAATTGTTGGCTTCAATAATCAACATACAAGGCTCCATATATACCGCGCAATTATAGAAGGAATCGCGTATGCCTTACGCGACGGACTCGAAACTATTGAGTGGCGGCAAAACCATAAAGTTAAAGAAATCCGAGTCTCCGGTGGCGGATCACAAAGTGACGCAATTTGTCAAATCACCGCGGATGTTTTTGGCCTTCCAGTCAAGCGTTCACAAACCTATGAAACAGCCATTGTTGGGACGGCACTAACAACTTTTTACTATTTAAAAGAATTTAAAACGATTGAAGAAGCAGTGGAAAAAATGGTTCATTTAGAACGAACCTTTACGCCAAATATGGATAATCACGCTCGTTATGATGAACTTTATTATAATGTTTATAAAAAGCTTTACCCGCGCCTTAAGGGCGTCTATAAGAAGCTATATCACTACAAATAATAGATAAGTTTATATTATGAAAAAGGACCTACAAGTTAAATGTAGGTCCTTTTTGTAGGTAAAAAAGCTCTAAACTACGTGTTTTCCGTATTTAATGTCGTTGTATCAAGTCCTAAGAACTGGGCGTTATATAAGCTTGCATAGAAACCGTTTTTAGCGAGTAATTCTTCATGGGTACCAGTTTCAACAATGTTACCATGATGCATAACAAGAATTAGTTTCGCACTTCTAATCGTACTTAAACGGTGGGCAATAATAAAGGTTGTCCTTCCTTTCATTAATTCTTCTAATACGCTTTGAATTGCAAATTCAGTTCGTGTATCAACACTACTAGTGGCTTCATCAAGAATGAGAATTTTGGGATTAGAAATGATGGCGCGGGCAATGGTAATTAATTGGCGTTGGCCTTGACTGATGTTTGTCCCGTCTTCACTTAAATTGAATTCGTATTCTCCTGGCAATGTTGAAA
>CAYJDS010000123.1:0-1994 GCA_964369015.1 uncultured Staphylococcaceae bacterium
TGTTATCGATGAATCAAATTTAAATCGACAACTAATTGCAACTTCCAAAAACATTGGTCAATCAAAAGTCGAAATTGCGAAAGCCCGAATGCTTGAAATTGATCCAATCTGCACAATTGAGACGCATTTCACCGCAGTAAATGCAGAAAACATCAATGAATTCGAGCTAGAAAAATATGATTTTATTGTTGACTCAATTGATGACTTCTATGCAAAAACGGCCTTAATTAAATATGCGATAGTAAATAAATTACCAATTATTAGTTCTATGGGAGCAGGCAATCGATTCGATCCAACAAAAGTTTTTATTACCGATATTAATAAAACTTCGGGAGACCCGTTAGCAAAGAAAGTTCGGCTTGAACTGCGCAAAGCTAAACTTAAAGGACTTACCGTTGTTACTTCAAGCGAACTTCCTGCGCCTAATAACGGAAAGAAACCAGGAAGCACATCTTTTGTTCCGCCCGCCTCAGGACTAGCGATTGCGAGTTATATTTTTAAGAAGATTATTGAAAAATAGTATGGTATGATATTAAATATGAAACGAACAAGAAGAACTTATGTTCTTGAATTTTTAAAAAGTTCCGTTAGTGTGTTGAAATACAAACTTTTTAAAATTAAACCACGGACTGATCGAATTGGAAAATATAAAGAAATTCCGCTTATTCAAAGCAACAATAGTATTGAAGAAGCGATTAAAAAGGGTGAAGCCTTTGCCGCAGTTCGGTTTGGAGCGGTTGAGCTTAGTGCGATTAATAATTACGAAAAGATTCGCTTTAACTTTGCCTTTAAATATAAGAAGAGTGTTGTTTCAAGTATTAAGAATAACGCCGGAGTTTTTCCACCAACGACTGAAATTATAACGCACTATGCTAAATATATGATTGAACACTTAAAAGAAACAGATTATTTAGGTATTAGCGGCCTTCATATGGAAAACTATTATTTTAAATCTTTAACACCAAACGCAGTACCAATCCAAAATTGGAGCCTTGATCCGCTGCTTGGGCAATGGTCCCACCTGCTTGCGGGTAAAAAAGTGTTAGTTATCTCCCCTTTTGCGAAACAAATTGAAGAACAGTATCAAAAGCGCCATCTTCTATTTAGCAAAGACCCGAACATTTTGCCTGATTTTGAGCTTGTTACAGTTGAATCAATGCTTACGAACGGCGCGGATGAAGACGAACGGTTTATTAATTGGTTTGATGCACTTGATTATTTAAAAATTGAAATTTTAAAAGTTGATTTTGATATTGCCCTTGTTGGTGCAGGAGCTTATGGTACGCCGTTATGTCTCTACATTAAAGAAATTGGGAAAATGGCGATTCAAAGCGGGGGAGCCACGCAGCTTCTTTTTGGAATTATTGGCAAAAGATGGGAAAACCGCGAATACGTTAAAACACATATTAATCCGCATTGGGTTCGTCCAGAACGAAAGCCGACTGGGTTTATGAAGATAGAGAAAGGATGTTACTGGTAATGAAAAATAAATCACGTGTTGAAAATATACGCCTCTTAACTTTGTTTGTTGCTTTAGAGTTAATGCTTTTTATTGCTTTTGATCTTGGTAATATTGGTATTATATTAAAAGGAATTGCAGTTGTATTTGCATTAATCTTATTGCCGCTTTTTTGGGAAGAAACAAAGGCAGACTTAGCTTCCGGTTTATATTTTTTATTGATGCCACTTTTCTTTTATGGCATCTTTCTTCTCCTCTCACCAGCCTATGGAAAGATTGAAGGGTTTAATAGTCAAGTTGTAACAACGATGGGTTACTCAATGTTTGAGCGTCTGATTAGTGCCTTCTCACTACTAGCGATTATCCTGCTTGGTTATTTTTTGCAAAAGAGTCGTGTTTTTTCGACAAAAACGGTATATATTACGCTTTTAGCGGGACTAACAATTCCACTGTTAATCTCTTTAATTGCGACTTTGGCTTCTTTTGGTTTCTTTCACACAATCCTTTATCAAGGAAAAGTTATCTTTTATAATGG
>CAYJDS010000124.1:0-1987 GCA_964369015.1 uncultured Staphylococcaceae bacterium
TTTGAATATTAAATCGGTAACAAACATTAATACACCAACAATTAAAAACTGAAATCCCGTCTTTAGGATTTAACACCTTAAACTTTAGATAAAAATAGAAAGTTGAAAAAGTTAATTACTTTGTAATTAAAAATATTGAATTTTTTTATTATGGGTGTATAATATAAGGTGTTAAAGGTGTTAAGCATCTGAGGGGTTATTATATGCGTTATTTCTTAAAAAAGTCGTCCATTAAAAAAGGTGTCTATTTACAAATTTATGAGTCGCATTATATCTCTGGAATTGGTAATCGTAACCGCTCCTTTAAGAAGCTTGGTTATCTTGATGACTTAATTGCTTCGGGTATTTTTGATCCCGTTTCTCACTTTCAAGCTGAAGTTGATGAACTCAATGCAATAATAAGCCAAAATAACGATATTGAAATTGGTTCTGTTTCTGTTCATAAGAACGTTGGTTATTTTCTTCTTAAAGCAATGCTCTCCGAACTAGATATTGATGACCATATTAAAAAAATGACGATCAATAAAAGATTTCGTTTTAAAGTTAGTGATTTTCTCAAGACCATGATTTACGCACAAGTGTATAATCCTTCTTCCAAACATATGGCTTGGGAAAATGTTATTCCTCGTCTCTATGGTTATGACTCTTCTTCTTTCTCTTATGACCAAATCTTAGACGCGATTGAATATATTGGTACTGACTATCAAAAGTACATTGAACTATTCAATCACAAAATTGATAAACTCTTTCCGCGTGACACTTCGCGCCTTTATTTTGATTGCACTAATTATTATTTTGAAATTGATCTTCCACTGGAAGACAAACAAAAAGGACCTTGTAAAATGGGCACTCATAATCCCATCATCGGCCAAGCATTAATGTTAGACCGCCACCAAATTCCGATCGCTATGAAAATGTATCCCGGGAACAACAGTGAAAAACCGTATCTTCGCGAACTTATTGAAGATATGAAAGATCGCTTTGATATTAACGGGAAAGTCATTCAAGTCGCCGATAAAGGCCTAAATTGCGCGCGTAATATCTACGCTGCTGTTATTGAAGCTAATGACGGTTACATCTTTTCGAAGTCAATTCACGGTAATAGTCTCTCTGAATCTGACCGGCGTCTCATCCCGCTTGAGGATGATGAATTCCACCAATGGACTGATGTTATGCGTGGTAAAACGCTCCTTTACCGCTACAAAGCAGTCATCGATACTTATGATTACAAGTGTAAACTTGACGAAAATTCTTCGAAAGAAACTAAATTTACTGTTAAAGAACAACGCATTGTTACCTTTACTCCAAGTTTAGCTGCCAAACAAAAAATCCAAATTCAAAAGGAAGTTGATAAAGTTGCTCGGATGATGACGCTGAAGGGGATTGGCCGCAAAGAGTATGGTGACGCGGTTAAATATGTTAACTTTTCTGCTTCTGACAAAGAAGGAAAAGATGTTGAAATTTCTTCTTCACTTAACCAAGATAAGATTGAAGAAGATATGAAATATGCAGGTTATAACCTGCTTGTTACTTCAGAAACTAAGATGAAACCGCAAGAGGTGTATCAAGCATATCACAGTTTATGGCGTATTGAAGAGTCCTTTAGAGTAATGAAATCTTACTTGGACGCTCGTCCGGCTTATCTTCAAAAGCAAGATTCTATCTATGGACATTTCCTCGTAAATTATCTTTCACTCGTAGTTTTAAGATTACTTGAACTAAAAGTATTTGGTGACTTATTACCAATAAATCAAATTATTAACTATATTCGTGACTTCAACGTCACTGAAAATTTTGATGGTTCCTTCATTAACGCTTCAGTTAAAAGTTCAACTTTTGATTTTATTAAAAAGACACTTGGAATATCTAAAATCGGCAACTTATATTTAAAGAAAAAAGATGTGGAAAATATTCTTAATTTTGAATTTTAACACCTTATTTTAGGGCTAATTACCAAAGTCAGGATTGATATATTACAACTTTAATG
>CAYJDS010000125.1:0-1919 GCA_964369015.1 uncultured Staphylococcaceae bacterium
TTCTTATAGTGCGCGATACAAATATGAAGTTAAAGCCTAAGTTTCTTGATCTTAAGAATCTTTTACGCTAACTTGTTAATTCTAATAAATTCACGTTTTAGGTATTCTCTTAGTACTTTATCCTCTGCGTAAATAAAACAGCCTTTTTGTCCGCGAGATAATAGTGTTTTGTAGGTGTTTCTAATTATTTTATCCGCTAAAGCGTAGTTATTACTTTGTCTTATACCTTTTAAACTATGGTCAGTCTTAGCGCGTTCCCTGTAATCAGTAACCACTTTATTATTTTTAACTAATAAGTCTTTACCTATAATAACACCAACATAATCAAACTCTAATCCTTGGCAAGTATGAATACAGCCAACTTGATCAAAAGAATCTTCATCAATTGCCCAAGTATTTGTATTATTAAAATTCCATTTAGCTTTAAAGTCTCCAAGCTCGATATCAAAAACAGTTGGATCCTTTGGATGATTTTTTGTTTTCCATTCGTAACAATATCCAGCAATGAGACGGGATTTATTGTTAACTTTGTTTAACTCCTTCAAATCTTCTTTCATTTTCATTAGATCGTCATATACCCGAAAATTATAATCAAGATCAAAACCATCAAAGTTTGCTGTCTCCCTTATTCCTAATACATGGTCTAAATAAGATAAATAACCGTCACTACCATTACATCTGAATTGTGACACTAGATTGTAGTCTTCTTTATGTATTACTTTTGAACCAAGTAAAGCAGCTTGTTTCTTTATTTCTTCAATTGATCCAAAGTCTTTAGTCGTAACAATTTGGTCGGTATCAATAAAGAAAACACTCACTTTCGCGGCATTAATTATTTCTTTAATTTGGTTTTCACCAAGATTACTAAACATACCTGATTTTTCATTAAGACGATGCGCTTCGTCCACTATAAGTAATTTAAATTCATTTTTCTGAGAATTAACATAATTTCCAGAACCTTTAAATAATTCGCCAACAGGGCTTAATTTATAATTGTCCCGACGTAGCATTTGAAAGAAAACATTGCGAGGAGCGGCATTTTTTGTGACGTATTGAACCATTTTTGATCTAAATTCCGCGAGAAGATTAATTGCAATTACACTTTTTCCTGTTCCTGGACCGCCTTCAATAATTATTGTGTATTTTTGGTTTGTATCTAGTGATTTCTCAACTAGGCGTTTTATTGTTTCATAAGCGACTTTTTGTTCATCAATTAATAAAAACTCTTGATTTTTATGAAGCATCGAATAAATAGCGTCTTGCAGTGCTTTGGAAGGCTTAATCTTACCGTGATCGATTTGATATAAGAGTTCACCGTTATCAGGTTTTTTTATATGACGCTTAATAAAGTCTCTTAATTTTTCGGTGTCTTTTTTTAAGAAGATTGGTGCCTCTTTAATAATATGATCGTATAAAGGATTGTCTAGTTCAGAGCGATATTCTTCTTTGTAGTTATGAAGATAAGCGGAAGGAGTTAAAGTAATATTATTTTTAGTAATATAGGAATTATAGTTTTCAATTGTTTTAGCGTAAGAATAAGCTTGGTAGGAGGGATGAGTAACTTGACGTAATGAACCGCCGACGTAAGTTGTTACTAAATCGCGGCGTGAAGTTCTTTCAGCTTGTTCCCATTGTTTCAGTTCAACAATCACCGCTTGTGGACTATCTTTTTCATCATGCCCAGTAATTATAAAATCTACCCGCTTTGAAGTGTTAGGGATGTTATATTCAATTGCTATGTGAATGTCTGTCGAAAAATCATTGACGTTTAAAACATTCTTCATTTGCATTAAGGAGTTTTCCCAAGACCTAATTTCATTAGTGTTGTTATTATTAAAACCACGTCTTGATAACTCGGCTTGAATGATTTCGGCAATATTACCGCTATCGATATCTCTGAAAAAAGAACCGATTTTTTT
>CAYJDS010000126.1:0-1848 GCA_964369015.1 uncultured Staphylococcaceae bacterium
GGAACAAGTGTCTACGCAAGGAGTCTTGAATTGCTGGATGGTGAAACAAGACGGTTGGAGAACCTCGAACTTGAACGACAAAAGCAAATCATAAGAACCAAAATTAAAATCAAAGGAGAATTCTAGAAAATGAATTTAAATGTTCGCAAAAATGAAATTGAAGTTCGCATCCAAGCGATTAAGCGAGAAGCCGACGAAGCCGATTTAGAAGGGTTAGAAACGCTTAATAAGGAACTCGATGACTTACTGAAAGAACGCAATGTAATTGATAAAAAATTACTCTTAGCGTCAAAATTTGTCCCAACCACGGTGACGACTGAAGAAAAAGGGGCAGCCACCACCGAAATGCTTGAAAAACGCGGCGTGGACCTTCGGGAAAAACGGGCCGTCCAAGTCAGCCAAGACGAAATCTTATTACCACAGCATGTCGATAATAAACTAACGGCTTACCCCTTTAGTGAAGTAAGTTCACTCGTTGATAACATTAACCTCGTGAACCTGAACGGTGGGGAAACCTACAAGAAAACATTCGTAAAAGAAAGTGCTACCGCTGGGTTTACCGCCGAAGGGGCGGACTATAACGAAGTCGAACCCGAATTTGGTTATGTCACGATTACCAAATGTAAAATTACGGCTTATACCGAAATCACCGAAGAACTTGAAAAGCTCCCCAGTGTCGATTACCAAGCCGAAGTTATTAAAAATATTAAAACTAGTTTAAAGAAAAAACTAAGTTACGAAATCCTGAAAGGGGCGGGTACCGCTAATAACTTTACCGGACTTTTCTCCGATAAGGCTGTCGCTCTAGCTGATACGACCGATTTACCAATTAGTGTCATTAACGAAAATACGCTTGATGATATTATCTTCGCTTATGGTGGTAATGAAGACGTTGAAGGTGGCGCCGTCTTAATCCTCAATAAAAATGACCTGCGGGCGTTTGCGGCCTTACGGACCAAAGAAGGCCGGAAAGTCCATACCATCGATTACGTGAGTCACACGATTGACGGGATTCCTTACATCATTAACTCCAACACTAGTGCGATCTCAAATGCAGCTACTCCAGTTGGGGCATACGCTATTGCTTACGGTTCCCTTAAGAACTACGAAGTCGCTGTCTTCTCGCCAGTCGAGATTGCTAAATCAAACGACTATAAATTCAAACAAGGAATTATTTCTTATAAAGCCAGTGTCTTTGTTGGGGGCAACGTTATTGGCTACAAAGGTTTCGTCCGGGTGGTTAAGGGCGAACCAGTCGCAGTCGAAGACGAAGAGTAGTCTTGATGAGTGACTCGCTTTTAACGAAGGTTAAAAAGAGTCTCCTTATTCCCGAATCAGAATCATTTGCTGATGGGGAGATTAGTATCTTAATCACTGCCTGTAAAGAACTAATCTCCTCAACGGGGGTAAGTGACGACACCATTGAATCTTCAGAAGTCGTTTTAACGCTTGTACTTATTTATACAAAAACGTTCTTCGGGTTTAAAAGTGACGGGAGTGTCCGTGAGTTACCAAGTAGCTTTTATACAATCCTAAATCAATTAGCGATTGCGAAAGGCGGGTAAATATGGCAAATATTCGCATCGCCATCTTACGGGTTGAAAAACGCAAAGAACATTATTTTGTCCTTAGTGAAAAAGACGTGATTGGGATGGAACGAAGTCTCACCACGAATGAGTTTGAAACAAGTATCCAAACGAAGTTAAAAATCGAACGAAAAGTGCTGGTGGTTTCCTTTCTTTATCGCGGCGAGAAATTTGTCCGTATTGGTGAAACTTATTACAAAGTGGAACGGACTTATGACCTCGGGCAATATATCGAACTATACCTGGCGAATACCTCATTAAC
>CAYJDS010000127.1:0-1842 GCA_964369015.1 uncultured Staphylococcaceae bacterium
AGTTAAAAAATATAGGAAAAGCGCTTTTGTAAAATCAAAAATATTTGTTAACCACTCAAGTATTGGCAAAGAAAAATGTGCTATCTACCTCACTATATCAGTAAATTCTTTTGGTAATGGGGCTTTAAAGCTTAAAGGTTTCTTTGAAAGTGGATGTTTTAATTTTAATTCGTAAGCGTGAAGACAAAGACGATTAATAGGAGACTTTTCGCCACCATACTTTTTATCGCCCACAAGGGGGAAACCCAAATCTTTAAAGTGAACTCTAATTTGATTTTTCCGCCCCGTCAAAATGTTAATATCGACGAGTGAATATTCACTACCAACTTTGTTAACTTTATAATGAGTTTCCGCAAACTTGCCGGTTTTTGTTTTGTGTCCACTATACATTTCGTTTGTTTTTGATTTATATAGGTAAGACTTTATTTTACCATCGTTTTCCGGCAAAATGCCTTTAACTATGGCATAATACCCACGCTTTTCCACTAAGTCATTCCAGTCTTGTTGAAAAGCATTCGCTAGCTCAGCGGACTTACTAAACATTAAAACTCCGCTTGTATCTTGATCAAGCCGATGAACAATAAAGATTCTAGCTTTCTTGTCATTATGCTGAACGTGTTCATTAACTAATCTATAAGCTGTATGTTCTTTTTCTTTTTCAGTAGCAATAGTAAGTAGTCCCGCCGGTTTATTAATTACAACAATTTCGTCGTTTTCAAAAATAATCTTCACCCTGTTCCCTTTAGTGGCAGTCACCCTTTTATTCATAAAAGGCGTTATTTTAATTTCGTCTCCACGGTACACTTTAAAATCATACTGACTAATCGGAACATCATTTACTAACACTTGTTTTCTTGACAAGAGACTCTTGATGTTATTTCTCGAATAACCCGGGATGGTTAAAAGAAACTCCAGTAAGAGCGAATCATCTCGTACTCTAAACGCTTTAGTCTTATTATTTCTATCTTTGTTCATTATTTTTCTTCTTTCCAAATCCAAGAATAACTAAGAAGAATCCACTGAATAAAACAGGTGTGGCTAGTAATGGATACCACATATTCATAGTTTCTCTAGTTGTATCGCCAATCACTTTGCCGGAGTTTGCGATTGTAACTTTAATGAAGTCTACTAGTCCAAAGCCAGTTAAAATGAAACCGCCAATTAGGACAACAATACCTAATATTTTTATCCAGAGTTTATTTTTTTCCATTCTTAAGCTCCGTATATTTATCTTTTCTTCCTTTTGCAAGTTCTGCAGGATACTTATTATTATTCTTTTCTAGTTTACTTAAAAGCACTTTTTCAACATCAATCTTATAGGCATCCGCAAACAGAATGGCGTACATTATAATATCCGCGAGTTCTTCTTCCATCTTAGCTTTGTTTTCTAATGCAGTTAAGTCTGTTCCACTCCATTGAAAAAGTTCTAAAAGTTCACTTGCTTCTAAGTTTAGGGATATGGCTAAATCTTTGCCGTTATGAAACTTCTTCCAGTCACGAGCGTCACGAAAAGCTAATATTTTTGTAATAGTTGCGTCACTTATCATAATTAAAATAACCTCTTTCTAAGTTCAAAACGATGGGATACACGGAAGCTTTGCCCGTCATATTCGCTAAGTTCAATAGCCACGGCTTTTCCAATAAAAGGAACAAAAGTGTTAAAGAAATATTTATAAGTTTCACGAATATCTTCACCAGGATTATAGTAAATAGAAATATGGGGGATATATTTGCCCGCTTTTGGATCCGTCCATTCGTCTGACGGGTAAGACACTAGTTTGTGGAGTTTTTGCTGAACAAAATTTAGTTTTTCGTTTTCTTTTATTCGTAATACCATTAAGA
>CAYJDS010000128.1:0-1808 GCA_964369015.1 uncultured Staphylococcaceae bacterium
ATCTCGAAGCCAGAATTATCAACGCCCCAGAACTTAAAGAATTTATTAAACAAATTTTGGTCGCTGAGATCGAAATCGACGTTCTTGGCAAAGATGGACTTCCATCAGGCAAGAAAAAAATGAAAAACCTTTATCCTGGATATGTCTTCATCGAAATGAAAATGAGTGATGAGGCTTGGTTCGTTGTTCGTAATACACCAGGCGTCACAGGCTTTATTGGATCAAGTGGACGGGGTGCAAAACCTTTCCCAGTACCTACCGAAGAAATCGAACCTGTTCTTAAACGTTTAGGCTTAATTAACTCGAGTATGTATGATCGCTACCAAGTTGATGATCTAGTTCGCGTTGTTCACGGCTCACTTGAGGGTACTCATGGTCGTATTCTTGATATTAACAAGGATACAGGTCTAGTCAGACTTGAAACAGTGTTCTTCGGTCGTCCAACGGTCTTAGAAGTTGATTTCGCTGACATCGAAAAAGAATAAAGTTTAACAAGATAAAACAAAAGCCGGCGGTTGCCGGCTTTTTATATTGGCTCAAACTATTTTTTAGTTTTCTTCTTTACTTCACTAGTGTCTTCAGGATTTATGTAACTCGAGAAGTCTTCAACCTCACGGCGTTTACCGACAACGTTAATTGTATCAAGCGGGAGAATCATGTCACTACCTTTAGGGGAGAAAACTTTGCGCTCTCTTTCAATTAAAATAATATTAACGCCGAATTGGTTCCGGGCATCTAAAGATTGGAGGGTGATTGGTTCAAATCCTTTATTGACGGTAATTTTAACAACGGAATAACTTCCACTCAAATTATAATAATCGAGGAAGTTCTCGTTACCAAGACGGTTGGCTAGCCCAATACCGGCGATCCGTTGTGGAGTGACAACTTCATCCGCACCGAGCCGTTTAATCGTTGGGATGAAGTATTCATCATCCATTCGCACAACAATGTGAGAAATTCCTAAGTCTTTTAAAATAACGGTCGTTAAAATTGAAGCCGTGACGTTATCGCCATAACAGACAATTGCGTCTGTTACTTCGTCGATATTTAATTCTTTGAGGGCTTTTTCATTAGTCGAGTCGGCGATAAAAGCTGTTGGAATTAACTTTGCGGCCTTCGCAACGGCTTCCTCGTCTTTATCGATGGCAATTACTTCACGGTTAAGAGCGACCAACTCTTCTACAAGAGTCATCCCAAATTCACCTAAGCCAATGACGGCAAAACTTCGTCTTTTCATATGTGTTCCTCCTAGCCGACAATTACGTCGGATTCAATATAACGGTAATGCAATTTTTGTTCACGATTAATTGCATCGCTAACTGTCGCCATTAGTGTAAGCGGACCAACGCGACCGATAAACATCAAGATGCTTAAGGTTAGTTTACTAGCATCTGATAATAGTGGGGTAATTCCAAATGAAGATCCGGTCGTTGTAAAGGCACTTATGACCTCAAATAGAATTGCGTTTGTTCCTAAGTCCTGAATATTAATCGCTTCATTATTATGCTCTAATTCCAAAATCAAAATGTAAGCAATTAAAACTGTAAAGAAGGCAAAGAAAACAATAACTGTTGATTGTATAAAAGATTTGTGCGAATAAGTACGTTTGAAGGCATGGACTTTCTTTCCGCGTACATAGGCGAATGTTGTGAGAATTACGACGAAAACAGTGGTAACTTTAACGCCACCACCAGTTGATAGAGGTGAGGCTCCAATAAACATTGTAATCATTGTAATCACGATACCAATTTGCGACATATCCTGATATTTTGTAATGGCAAAGCCGCCAGTTCTAGAATAAGCAATGG
>CAYJDS010000129.1:0-1803 GCA_964369015.1 uncultured Staphylococcaceae bacterium
GTCGATAATAGTATAAACTTCCTGTTTACTTAATTTTTTTGCAGGTGTAAGCGGATGGATTTTAGATAAAAATAAAACTTCATCAACATAAATATTGCCGAGACCACTCATCAGTTTTTGGTCTAAAAGCGCAAGTTTAATGGCAATTGATTTTGTTTGTAAAGCCTTAAAATAATGGTCCTTATCAATAACAAATGGTTCAGGTCCAACGTTTTGCAGTGCTTTGGTCGTTAAATAACTTGCCTTTGTTGATAATTCCATCTTGCCAAATTGGCGGGTATCTTCGTAGACTAAGCGTCGACCATTCGATAAGTTAAAAATAACATGGGCAAATTTAGATAACTCTTCTTCATTTGAACTATCAATAAATTTTCCTTCCATACGGAGGTGTGAGAGTAATATTAAATCACTTTCAAAAGTGAAAATTAAGTATTTTCCAATCCGTTTAACTTCACGAAAGGTTTGATTTTTTAACCCGTCTTTAAATGAATCAACACTACCGATAATGAGCCCTTTTTTATTAACAATGACATCACTTATTGTTTGCCCGACAATAAAAGTATTGAGAATATTTTTAACAGTTTCGACTTCTGGTAATTCTGGCATAATTCTTCCTCCTAGCTAGCGTCAAACCATGTTTTTCCACGCTTAACGCCGACTTTAAGTTTTAGTGGTAAATCAAAGACATTTTCCATAATGGCGACAAGTTTATCCACTAATTCATTTTCAGCAGCGTCTAGCGAAAAAATGAGTTCGTCGTGGACTTGTAAAATAAGTTTTGTTTTGTAATTACCACTACTTAAGAGGTGGTCAATTTTAATCATGGCAAGTTTAATTAAATCAGCGGCACTACCTTGAATCGGAGCATTCATCGCCGCTCTTTTAGCAAATTCGCGGGTTTGATAATTAGTGTCATTAATCTGTGGCAAATAGCGTTTGCGACCCGTTAATGTTTCAACAAAGCTGGTATTTTGGACTTGTTTAATAATATTTTCGCGATAAGTACGAATTGCGGGGTAGTTTTCATAAAATGAGGTAATGATTCCCCGAGCTTCATCAAACCCGACCCCAAGTTGTTCAGCTAGACCAAAATCACTAATCCCATAGACGATACCAAAGTTAACGGCTTTCGCTTTCCGCCGAGCGTAATCAATATCTTCAAGCGGGAACAGGCGACTACTAGTTTCGGCATGAATATCGCGTTCATCATTAAATACTTGAATAAGGGTTTTTTCTTCAGCAATACAAGCTAAAAGTCGGAGTTCAATTTGCGAGTAATCAAGACAAAGGAGCGTATTATTCTCTGCATTGAATGCTTTGCGAACTTCACGACCTTCTTCATTGCGAACACTAATATTTTGTAAGTTTGGATTAGTCGAACTAAGCCGCCCGGTCGTCGTTTGTAATTGATTGAAGGACGTATGGATTTTACCGTCGCTTTTAATGTGTGGTAATAGCCCATCAATATAGGTTGAAATGATCTTTTGATATTTTCGATATTCTAAGATAAGAGCAACGACCGGATGCTTGTCATTTAAGTAATTTAAGACGTCAATTGCGGTTGAACGTTTCTTATTGGCGGGAAGGCCTAAATCATCAAAGAGCAGTTTGGCAATTTGTTGGGAAGAATTGATGTTAAAGGTATAACCTGCGGCTTGGTAGATTTTTTGACTTAACAGTTCCAGGGTCGCTTTATAATCTTCGCCGATTTCATCTAAGATTTTTTTGTTAACGGGAAAACCTTCTTTTTCCATTTTGATTAAAACACTAATCAAGGGCTTTTCAATTGTTAAATATAAGTTT
>CAYJDS010000130.1:0-1763 GCA_964369015.1 uncultured Staphylococcaceae bacterium
TAACCCTTTTATGAAAGTTACAAAAAACATCCCCTTTTGACCACAGATACCCACAGTTTCCTCTATTTACCCACAAAAGGAAAAACTAACCCTTTTACAAATTTTAGGTCAAAAAAGTCTAACCCTTTAAGTAAATAATGAGACCACGGAAAAAATCAACATTTTGAAACACCTTCCCTGAATTTGGTTCAAGATGTTTTTTTATTACTTTGCAAGCAATAATCTACCATAAATACCAAAAGCACAAAATTTAAAAAGGCGGTCATGTCGGTATTTTTAAGGAGACTAATCTTTAAAGTCACCAAAAAATTAACGAAGTTACTAGAAACTGTAACAGAATTTATTATTAAATAATATTTATAAGCATGAGAAGAATATTTGAAAGTGCTCGTGTGGAATTGAAATTACAGCTTAATCAAAACTTTGAAAAAGAAGTAGTGGGTTTTTTAAATAGTAAAGAAGGTGGAAACATCTATATTGGAATTTCCGATAAAAATGAGGTAGTGGGTGTTAATAAAGATATTGATGCTCTTCAATTAGAAATTAAAGATCGAATTAAGAATAATATTTCGCCTACTCCACTCGGACTATTTGATATTGTAGTGGAAACACTGGATAACAAAAATATTATTCATGTCGTCATCGCAAGCGGTAATGAAAAACCATATTACTTAAGAAAATTGGGTATGACTACTGACGGTTGTTTCATTAGAGTTGGCAGCGCCACTGAAAGTATGACTTCTGATATGATCACTTCAATGTTTTCAAAAAGAACAAGGAACTCTTTAAGAAATGTTGTTTCTCCACTCCAAAAATTATCATTCAGCCAGGTAAAAATATATTACGAAGAAAAAGGTTATTCAATTAGTGACAATTTCTTGAATCATTTAAGTTTGTTTACTGAAGACAGAAAATACAACTACCTTGCCTATTTACTTTCTGACAATAATACTATCTCAGTTAAAGTTGCAAAATATAAAGGACAAACTTCCTATGACCTTATTGAAAACGAAGAATTCGGATTTAATTGTTTAGTCAAAACCGCGAAGAACGTGATTAACAAAATGAATTTAGAAAATAAAACAATTACCAAGATAACTGGTGTTGAACGGCATGAATTAAGAATGGTTGACGAAATTGCTTTAAGAGAAGCCGTTGTCAATGCGCTTGTACATAACGATTGGCTTAGTGAGTATCCTCCAAAATTCGAATTATTTTCTGATCATCTTTCAATATCTTCAAGTGGTGGATTACCAGAAGGCTTTACGAAACAAGAGTTTTTAAATGGTTTTTCCGCTCCCAGGCATCCAGAACTTATGCGAGTGTTTAAAGACTTAGGATTAGTCGAGCAGTTAGGAACTGGAGTTGCAAGAATCTTAAAAACTTACAGTAAAGATGTCTTTGAATTTTATCCCAATTTTATAAGAATTAACTTAAACTTTGAAGAAACGAACCATTCAGTTAGCGATATAAGAAATGTAACAAATGAGACATTAAATGTAACAAATGAGACATTAAATGTAACAAATAAGACATTAAATGTAACTGAAATTCAAAGACAAATCCTCCAACTAATAAATAAAAACCCGAAAATTTCCCAAAAAGAACTAGCTGAAACACTAAATGTTGTTAGACAAACAATTGCACGGCAAATTAGAGCGTTAAAACAGGAAAATAAGAAAGTGCGAAATGAGACATTAAATGAGACAAATGAGACAATAAATTTAACTGAAACTCAAAAGCAAATCCTCCAACTAATAAAG
>CAYJDS010000131.1:0-1702 GCA_964369015.1 uncultured Staphylococcaceae bacterium
GGTAATAATAGCACTATTCAATTAATTTAACAAATAAAATATTTTAAAAGCTTCTTTTAAGAAGAAAATGACAATTTACTCATTATCTTCACTAAAAAGCGATAGTTCATAATCACAAATCTCTTCATAGAAACTTTTTTCGTGTGATACTAAAATTAATGTTCCTTGATATTTAATAAGTGCCTCTTGGAGGGCATCTTTTGCTTCAACATCTAAGTGATTAGTTGGTTCGTCCATTATTAAGACATTTCCTTTTTGGTTTTTAAGTAGTGCCAGCCGGACTTTCGTTTGTTCGCCACCTGAAAGTGACTTAAAAGGACGAGTTGCCATCTCATATGTTATCCCGTATTCACCAAGCGTTGACATTACTTCAAACTTCGTAAAATTATGAAAGTGATTTGCCACGACGCTATATGGTGTATTGTCTCCTTTAAAAGCGCCATCTTGGGCAAGATAAATTATTTTAGTGTTTTCGCTCCAAGTGAAGGCTCCGCCCAGAGAGGGGATTTGTTCAAGAATTGTTTTAACAAAAGTAGATTTTCCAATACCGTTTTTTCCGGTAATTACGACCTTTTCGCCGCGTTTTACGTCTAAATTGATTGGTTCAAGCAATGCTTCGTCGTATCCGATTACTAAATCAGTGACACTAAGAACATCCTTCCATGGTACGCCTTTGACCGGAAAAGAAAACTTGTAAGTCTTACTAAGTTTCTTCGGTTTTTCGATACGGACAACTTTGGCGAGTTGGGTTCTTTTTGATTTTGCGGCTTTTGAAGACGTTGCACTGACAATGTTACGACGAATAAAATCTTCAGTCTTAGCAATCATCTTTTGTTGATTTTCATATTGCTTAGCTTGATGATCAAGACGTAATACTCTTTCTCTCAAGTAATAGTCATAATCACCTTTATAACGATTAACACTAACGCCTTCAAGCGCGAGGACAACTGTCGCGATTTCTTTCATAAACTCTTCGTTATGGGAAATAACAATGAAGGCTTTTTGGTAATCTTTTAAAAACTTCGCAAGCCATTCAATGTGCATTACATCAAGAAAGTTTGTCGGTTCGTCAAGTAGTAAAACATCGGCTTCCTCAAGTAAGAGTTTGGCTAAGATTATTTTGGCACGCATTCCACCGGAAAGATGCTTAATTGGTAATTTTAATACGTTATCATCAAGTCCTAACCCGGTAATAACGTAATTTATCCGCGCTGAGAGGGCATAAAAACCAATTTCTTCTAATTCTTCACTAATCGCGGTGGCCCGGTAGAGAAGTTTTTCGTAATCTCCTTCACTAACACGAGCAACGCGTTCATATAATTCAATCATTTCTTTTTCTTTTTTGAAGAGATCCGCAAAAACGTCGTATAAGTATTCTTCAACAATTAAGCTTTGCGGTAAAACCCGATATTGATCAAGATATCCGACCTTAATATTATTGACCCATTTAATTGATCCGCTGTCAGGATGGAGTTTATTACTAATTAGTTTTAAAATCGTCGATTTCCCGCTGCCATTAGGGCCAACTAAAACAGCGTGGTCTTTATCAAAAAGACGAAAATTTACATCTTTTAAGAGGTTTTCGTTTTCGTAACTAAAGGTAAGTTTTAGAACATCAAGCACACTCATTTACGTCTTTTTCCCTTCTTGGTAGCGGTTTACCTCTAGTATTATACTAGTTTCCGTAAAAATAGCGACCAAC
>CAYJDS010000132.1:0-1700 GCA_964369015.1 uncultured Staphylococcaceae bacterium
TAAATATCCAAGCTGTCAATTATGTTTAGAAAATGTTGGCTTTGGCGGTAATGAATCTACACCGCCGCGGCAAAATCTTCGCGCCGTACCGCTTCAATTAGATAAAGAAGATTGGTATTTACAATTCTCGCCCTTTGTTTATTATCAAGACCATGTGATTGTCATCAGTAAAGACCATAAGCCAATGACAATTTCGCCGCGGATTTTTGCTCGCTTACTCACGTTTGTTGACAAGTTCCCTCATTTCTTCGTTGGTAGTAATAGTGATTTACCAATTGTCGGCGGGTCAATCCTTGATCACGAACATTTCCAAGGTGGAGCGCTGGTGATGCCCGTTTTTGACGCTAAAGACAGATATGTTTTAAAACATAAACTTGAACGAAAAGTTAAAATTAGTGTTGTTGAATGGGATAGTAATATTATTAAAATTGTTAGTCATTCAAAGAGTCTCCTTTTAGAAACCGCAAGTAAGATTAGTGAAAAATGGCTTAATTATACGAATGAAGCGTTAGAGATTATTCCGTTTTCCGGTGATGTCCGTCACGCAGCGGTTACCCCAATTGTTGCCAAAAACAAGAAGAACTACATTATGTATCTTGTGCTCCGTAATAATCGGACGAGTGAGAAGTATCCTGAAGGTATTTTCCACGCTCATCCTGAGTATCACCATATTAAGAAAGAAGGCATTGGCCTAATTGAACAAATGGGAACCTTTATTTTACCAGCACGTCTAAAAAGAGAATTTGCCAAAATTGCCGAGCTTTATTTTGCTAAAGTTAAACTGCCAAGTATGTTAAGTGATTATCCTGAAATAAAAAAACATGAAGATTTTATTCGTAAACTTTACCAAGAAAAAGTTAAAAAAGAAGATTTCGATAGTTTTGGTCATAATTATATGAGTAACGTTTGCCAAGAAGTGTTAAAGAATACCGCTTGTTTTAAAGAAGATGAAGAAGGCCAAAAAGCCTTGATTGATTTCTTAAAGTCCTAAGATGTTGTCACTATTAGTGTGAGGTGAGTTATGAAAAAGAAGTTACCGGTTTTAGTATTGTTACTAATTTTTCCACTACTTTTAGCTAATTCCCCCTCGCCCTATCCTAATGCTGATCTTTATGAAGACTATCTAGCGACACCGCTTGTTAAAGGAAGTGAAGGGGATAAGTTTACTTATACAACGACAATTACCAATACTGGCGATAACTACATTAGGGTAAATGCAACAACTCTCATTAACGAAGAAGAAGACGTTTGGGTTTATTACTCGAGCAAACTAGATGTGGTTATTTTGCCGGCTGCCAGTTACGAACTGAAGTTTACGACAAGGGAGGACTTTGATCCTGCGAAAACGGAACTTAGAGTTGAAGCTTTTGTAAAGCTTAGTGACGAATATACTTATGAAAATATTACGAACTTAACGCGAAGAGATAAAACTGAAAACGATGATTTTTATCTTTATGAATATGATGTTGATCTTAACGTCGACACTAAATTCTATTACGGCATTATTACGGTTTATAACTATGATGATCAAACATATGCCGGTTATAATCGCTTTGGTTTAGAAGACCCACTTTTTTTAAGTGACGAGGCGATGGAAGTTGAAGATATTACGATTACTGACCTTATTTTAGTCCAAGGGCGAACCCGGAGTAATGGCGGGACGGGAATTTTGCTCGTCTTAGTCATGATCATTGTTCCGC
>CAYJDS010000133.1:0-1679 GCA_964369015.1 uncultured Staphylococcaceae bacterium
TAGACGCTTTGTCTAAACTTGCATACTTTGTCTACGTCTTTATTTCTAGGACACTTTTATTCATTATACACAATAAGATTGTTTTACGTAAATAGACATAGTAATATCCGTTATTAACTAAAGCGACAATTTTGAAAATTTAAATAGCATAACTTAGAGAATTTTGGTTGACGTAATTTCCGTTTGATGTAGAATGAAAGTAGATAAAAGGGAAAAAGAACATAGTAAAAAGCGGGGATCTAAATCCGTTTGACAGACTTAAATCCGTTGGCTGTGTTCTAGTTCTTAAGTAGAGAGTCTAAAGCCTTCGTTATTTGGGGAATAGGTCAGGCTTTAGGTGAACATCGTCAGGGTGAACAGCCCTGACTTTTAACTTTTCAAGTATTTCTTGTCCGTAATAAATGGAGAAGAGATGGTAAGGCGTAGCTCCAACAGAGGCACGATAATACGAATTAAGATGTGAAATAAGTAATTCAAGCAGTTCATTATCTTTAAGGAAAGTGAGATTAGTTCCTTTTGGTACCACGTAGCGGAGCAATGAATGATTATGTTCAATCTGCGGTTTTTGATTACTCGCCTGTGGATTACAATAGAAGACATTTCCTAACACCTCACCAGTTTTGTAGTTTACTTCAATGCCGAGCGGGTTCGAGAATTCAAGACCACGGTCAGTAAGGACAATACCAAAGAGTTTCTTATATTCAGCAGTGGTGAGTGTATCTTGAAGATAACGGAAGACAGTGGTGACTGATTCACTATCCTTTTTTGGTAAATAAAAGGCAAGCATAAAGTGAGAGTTGATGACGTGAATTGTAAGAAGGCATGCAGGAATCGGCCGACAGCTTTCAACACAATCAATTTGGGTGATAGGCATGCCAGGATGCGCGGCAATAAAGCGAATATAGTCGGTATAGAGGCGACCGAGGCGTGTTGCGCGGTCCAAGAGCACTTTATTCTGCTTTGGAGTTTTTCTTTGACGGAGTCTTACCTTACGACGGAGATCAATATTCTTGGTCGAAAGTAATTGCAGATCAACATAACGATAAACCGTCCGAAGCGAGACTGGTAAATCTTCATGGGCCTCGAAGATATGGCGTAATGATTGACCTTTACATACCCCGTGATAAACCGTTTCATCGAGTTTTTTATACTCAGCATCGGTAAGATTGAGCCCAATGCGCGCTTCCTTAAGAGTGGTTTTGTACATCTTATGGGCAGGTTCAGGATAATAATGAAACCGCATTAGATAATTACAGGCACGTTTTTTAGGACAACCATCACAAACAAAAGGAAAGCGCGAGCAGCGTTTACAAGGTTTCTTGTATATTTCGTCACAATTATAATAATCTGGTTTTTCTTCAAGCTCACGACGATTACGAACCTCACGACTAATAGCGCGTGGATCTTTTTTGATAATAGAAGCGATCTCACATAAAGGTTTGTTATCAATAAGCATCATTAAAATCATCTGACGATCAGCTAAATTTAAGTGTTTACTTCCCTGGGTATTCATAAGTTCCTCCTTTCAGTAGCGGGAAATAAGAACTAAAACACACTTTTATTATAATTTGCCAAAGAAAAATGCTGTCGCGTGTTAATAACGGATATTACTATGTCTATTTACAAACAAATTTTTGGATTTTGTTCAAGGTTCGGATTTGCTTCTTGGCATGCTATAA
>CAYJDS010000134.1:0-1678 GCA_964369015.1 uncultured Staphylococcaceae bacterium
ATAATCTACGCCTGTCACAATATATTTTTCGTTTTCTTTAACCATTATTCATGAGACTTTTAATGTATTCAACTTCTTCTGCGACTTTAAGCCGTGGGAAGAGTGGTTCACCTTTAGCGACCTTCTGTCCGCCTAAAATACCATACTTCAGAAGTGACTTAATGTCGATTAGATCACTACTTACACCAAGTTGGTTAAATAACTCTTTTGTTTTATTTACTAGAACTGGTTGAAGAAGGATACCCGCAATAAAGAGGTTGTTTGCTAAGTGATTCATAGCAGCGGCTAATTCTTCAGTTTTGTTTTGTGCTGCTAACTCCCATGGCTTTGTATCATCAACATATTTATTTGTGGCGCTTATTAGTTTAAAGATACTAATTTGCGCCTCCGTTACTTTTAAGTCCACCATGTTTTCGTTATATTCTTTAATAACAGTCATTGCTAAATCTTCAAGCGCACCGTCAAAGGCAGTAACTTTGCCCGTGTAGACGGGAATAACACCATCAAAATACTTAATAATCATGCTAACAGTGCGATTAAGTAAATTACCAAAGTCATTAACTAAATCAACGTTAAAACGTTCGACGAATTGTTCGGGCGTAAAGCTTCCGTCACTGCCAAAGGTTGTTTCGCGCGCTAAGTAGTAACGTACTGCGTCCACTCCATAACGGTCTACAAGTGGAAACGGATCAACCACATTACCTTTAGACTTCGACATTTTCCCGTCTTTCATCATTAGAAGTCCATGAATAAAAAGCCGATCTGGTTGTCTTAAACCTAAAGCTTCTAAAAACATTGGCCAATAAATTGAATGGAACCGGGCAATATCTGCACCTAAGACGTGAATAATTTCCGTATCTTCGTCTTCCCAAAACTTTTTAAATAAAGCGTCGTCTTTAGAATCATAGCCTAAAGCACTGATGTAATTAGTTAAGGCATCAAGCCAAACGTAGATTACATGTTTCTCGTTTTCCCGTACTTTAACACCCCAGTCAAAGCTAGTCCGACTGACTGCAAGTTCACCTAGACCTGGTTTAATAAAAGAATTAACCATTTCGTTTTTGCGGGAAACAGGCGTCATAAACTTTGGATTATCAAAAATTTCTAAAAGTCTTTCAACATATTTATTTGTTTTAAAAAAGTAAGATTCTTCGCTTGCACGGTGGACTGGTCTGCCGCATTCTGGACACAGTTTGTTTTCCCCAACTTGGGTATCCGTCCAAAATGTTTCTTCGTGCGTGCAGTACCATCCTTCATATTGTCCTAAGTAAATGTCGCCATTATTTAAAAGGTGCGAAAAGACTTTCTGCACAGTTTCAACGTGCGCGGGGTTAGTGGTCCTGATAAACTGATCATTTGTGATTTCTAACTTTTCCCAAAGCTTATAAAAGCCTTGGACCATTTCGTCGACAAACGCCTGCGGACTCATTCCTCTTTTTTTGGCATTATCTTCAATCTTTTGGCCGTGTTCGTCGCTGCCAGTTAAAAAATATACTTCTTTACCAATCATGCGGTTATAACGGGCGATGACGTCGGTCAGCGTCGTGCAATATGCATGCCCAATATGAAGCTTTGCGCTTGGATAATAAATAGGAGTTGTAATGTAGAGTTTCTTTTTCATAATTTCCCGCCCTTTTATTAAAAACTGCTACGGAAGGTAGCAGTTCTTTTTAGAATT
>CAYJDS010000135.1:0-1651 GCA_964369015.1 uncultured Staphylococcaceae bacterium
CACTGCCAGTTAAAAAATATACTTCTTTACCAATCATTCGGTTATAACGAGCGATGACATCAGTCAGCGTCGTGCAATAAGCATGCCCAATATGAAGCTTCGCACTTGGATAATAAATAGGTGTTGTAATATAGAGTTTCTTTTTCATAGTTTCCCGCCCTTTTATTAAAAACTGCTACGGAAGGTAGCAGTTCTTTTTAGAATTATTTAATTCCGTATTTTTTATTGAATTTATCAACACGTCCATCAGCTTGAGTGAAGCGTTGTTTACCAGTATAGAATGGATGGCAATTCGCACATGTATCAACCCGAATTTCTTTCTTAGTGGATAATGTATCAAATTCATTACCGCAGCTAACACATGTTACTTTGACTTTATTCACGACTGGATGAATACCTTTTTTCATCTTGTTTTCTCCTTCCGCCTAGGATTTAATAAGTGCTCCTAAGTAAGTATGCATAATAATAGCACTATTTAGATAAATTAACAAACGAAATATTTTAAAACCTTCTTTTAAGAAGAAAGCGTTAAATTAGTCACTATCTTCATTAAAGAGTGAGAGTTCATAATCACAAATATCTTCGTAAAAACCTTTTTCGTGGGAAACCAAAATCAAGGTTCCGGTATATTTAATAAGTGCGGCTTGAAGGGCGTCTTTTGCTTCAACATCTAAGTGGTTAGTCGGTTCGTCCATAATTAAAACATTACCCTTTTGATTTTTTAATAATGCAAGCCGAACTTTGGTTTGTTCGCCCCCAGAAAGCGACTTTAAAGGTCGGGTTGCCATTTCAAATGTTATCCCGTACTCACCAAGAGTGGACATAACTTCAAACTTCGTAAAGTTATGAAAATGATTCGCAACCACTGAGTATGGGGTGTCGTTTTCATTAAACGTTCCGTCTTGGGCAAGATAAGTGATTTTCGTGTTTTCACTCCAAGTAAAACTTCCGCCTAAAGGAGAAAGCTGTTCAAGGATTGTTTTAATAAACGTTGATTTCCCAATGCCGTTTTTGCCGGTAATTACGACCTTTTCGCCGCGTTTTACCTCTAAATTGATTGGTTCCAGTAATGGCCCACCGTAGCCAATTACTAAGTCTTTGACACTTAAGACGTCTTTCCAAGGCATACCCACGACCGGAAAAGAAAACTTATACGTCTTACTTAATTTCTTTGGTTTTTCAATGCGAACAACTTTGGCCAGTTGGGTTCGTTTTGATTTCGCGGCTTTGGAAGACGTGGCACTAACAATATTGCGGCGAATAAAGTCTTCGGTTTTAGCAATCATCTTTTGTTGATTTTCGTATTGTTTGGCTTGATGATCAAGGCGAAGGACCCGCTCTTTTAAGTAATAGTCAAAATCACCTTTATAACGATTAACACTAACCCCTTCAAGCGCTAAGACGACGGTGGCAATTTCTTTCATAAATTCTTCGTTATGCGAAATTACAATAAAGGCTTTTGGGTAGTCTTTAAGAAACTTAGCGAGCCAACTAATATGCATAACATCAAGAAAGTTTGTTGGTTCGTCTAAGAGTAAGACGTCATCTTCTTCTAAGAGGAGTTTTGCTAATATAATTTTCGCTCTCATTCCGCCTGAAAGATGTTTCATTGGCATTGTTAACACACTCTCGTCTAATCCTAAGCCCGAGA
>CAYJDS010000136.1:0-1650 GCA_964369015.1 uncultured Staphylococcaceae bacterium
CCTTTTCTTAATACCAAAGACGAGTTTACAATAATTTTAGGAAATATCTTAATTGAAAGCGTTAAAGCCTTTCACGCCCTTATGAAGTGGAAAGAAGAAGGCAAAAAAGGAAAAATAGAAACCGCGGTGCCGCCGTTTTTTAAATATCAAGATGTGGCAATATATTGTCCGCTGCTTAGTGTTAGTAATAACTTACTAATCGCTAACGGAAGAATTAATAATTTAAGTTTAGAAAACGACACCATTAGTGCTTTTGAATTATATAACTTTGCCCTTTTTGATTCCGCTTTAACAAGCTTTGTCTATTTAACGGGCGACGAACATACAAAAGCTTATTACCATTATGACTTTCATACAATCTACATCATTAACGATCAAGGGCAACTTGATGTTCGGATAAGTCTTTTTGACCGTGATCTTGTTAAACCAGATTACCGCAATATTATTGAACGGTTAAAACCAGTCGTGAACGCTTATTATAACTTAGAAAGAAGTGACTTTTTAAATGCCCTTAAAGAACAAAAACTAGTTAGTCTTAAGGCTTATAATAAATTAGTCTCACTCCATAAGGGAAAATAATGAAAAAGACCTTTGTTAGTGTTTCTTTAGGCTGTAAAGTTAATGCCTATGAAAGTGATAGTATTGTTCAAGAATTAATTGAAGAGGGTTTTACTCCGGCGCTTAATGAAGAAGAAGTAGGAGTCGCTTTAATTAATACTTGTAGTGTCACCAGCAGTGCCGACCAAAAAAGCCGTCAACAAATTCGGCGTCTTGCTAATAAGTATCCTAACGCTATTTTAGTCGTTATGGGTTGTTACTCCCAAATAAACAAAGAACTCGCGGAGACTATTCCTGAAATTAATATAGTTGTGGGCACAAGTGGACGGAAAAACCTTACTAAGTACATTGAAGAATATAGAGTAGATAAAAAACAAATCATTGCCGTAGAAAGTGAGTCTCGTAAATTTAACTATGAAGAGTTAAAAGCGACAAGTTTAACGAAACACGCGCGAGCTTACTTAAAGATTCAAGATGGCTGCGACCAGTTTTGTACTTTTTGTATTATTCCCCTGACGCGGGGTAGATTACGTTCCCGCAAAGAAAGTGACATTATTAAAGAAGCCCAAGAACTAGTCAGTAAAGGCTATAAAGAAATAGTCTTAACAGGTATCCACACTGGAGCGTATGGTCGTGACTTAGAAGCGACTTCATTTACCGATATTGTGAAAAAAATATTAGATAGTTGTCCTGATCTTTATAAATTACGGATTTCTAGTATTGAAGAAAATGAGATTGATGACGAATTACTTTCACTAATGGTTAAAGATAGTCGTCTGGCCCGTCATCTTCATATTCCACTGCAAGCCGGGAGTGACGAAATCCTTAAGAAAATGAATCGTCATTATTCAAAAGCCGATTTTTTAACTAAAATTAAGAAAATTAGAGAAGTAGTGGGCGACGTCGCTATTACCACTGACGTAATTGTTGGTTTTCCAGGCGAAAGTAAGGAACTATTTAACGAATCAGTTGAATTCATCCAAAAAGTAGCGTTCTCTGAACTCCATGTCTTTCCCTATAGTGTAAGATCAAAGACGCCCGCAGCGACATTTAAAGAGCAAGTTGAACAAAGTGAGAAAAAAGCTCGTGTTC
>CAYJDS010000137.1:0-1593 GCA_964369015.1 uncultured Staphylococcaceae bacterium
GTATTTGTACGATTTCTTATTGAGTCGATATGATTTTCAAGATTTTCAAATAATAGTTCTTTGCTAGCAATATCAACTTTTGCAGCTTCTTTTTTTGCTGCATCTCGTATTGTTTTAAATAAGTCTTCCAAGTTCTCGCTATCAATAATAACTTCACTAGCGGGGACGATTGTCGTCGCACTTATTTCTTCAATTGAGTTTTGCGAGGCCATATCAAAGTAGCGAATCGATTCGATCGTGTCGTCAAAAAATTCAATTCTCGTTGGATTAATTGCGTTAACACTATAAATGTCTAAGATGTCTCCGCGTAAGGCAAATTGTAGTGTTTGATCTATTTTATTAACTCGTTGATAGCCGTTTTCAATTAACGTTTTTACTATCTTAGTAAGGTCATACTTTTTATCCTTTTCTAATGTAACAATGTGGTTTAAAAATGTTTTTGAATCAATTGTATATCTAGTAAAACCACCAACACTAGTGACAACGATATGCTCTCCGCCTTGGGTGAGTTTATATAAGGTATAAAGCCGTTGGGCTTCTAATTCTTTACTCGCTGAAATAATTTCGGTTTGTAATAAATCCTCATGAGGATAAAAAAGTAAGTCTTCACTATTAATGAAGGTTTGTAAAAAGCTAAGAAGTCTTTGGGCAACATACATATTAGGCGCGACCAGGATGTAGTTTTGCCGTTTTTCTAAGAAACTTGCGGCCACAAATAGAGTTGGACCTATAACTTCGTCCATAACAAAAGTCCCCTTATTTTGTTTAAAGGGGGGGTAAAATTTATTTGCTTTAATTAAATCAATTATATTCAATCGCTACCTTCTTTTTCCGCTTTTACTTTCGTGTTATAGTGCGCCATCGCGTGGAGAAATCCATAGTCGAGGATATCTTTCAGCGCGTCACTTGCTTTTTTAATTGCTTCATCAAGTTTGGTTTTTTCTTCACCTGTTATTTGTCCAAGCACATAGTCAACCACGTTATAAATAGGCTTACCTATACCAATGCGAATTCTTTTAATGTTTTGGGTCGCGAGCAATTCAGTAATGTTTTGCATCCCCTTTTGTCCGCCACTAGAGCCGTTTAGGCGCAAGCGAATTTGTCCGGGTTCTAAATCTAAATCATCATAAACGACGATGATATCTTCAAGATCGATTTTAAAAAATTGTTTGATTTCAACTAAGGCCTCGCCAGAAAGATTCATAAATGTCAGCGGTTTAAAAATAATGACATCCTCACTTTTATATTTAAAACGAGCATAAGTTCCCTTAAAGTCATTTTTATCAATATCAACACCGAGTTTGTCAGCAAAAGCATCAATTACTCTAAACCCCATATTGTGGCGAGTGTTTTGATATTTCGTTCCTGGATTTCCTAAACCTACTATTAATTTCATTGTTTTACCTTTTGTAATTATATCATTTAATGGTGGTTTATGTGATAATGTTAATATTATTTGAGAGTTGATTTAGGTATGAAAAAGCATTTAAAGGGATTTATCCACGGAATATTAATTGGTGTGGCATTTATATCGGCAATGGGTGGTGGCACACTTGCTGTTATTTTAGGCATCTATGATGACCTTGTCGCCGC
>CAYJDS010000138.1:0-1577 GCA_964369015.1 uncultured Staphylococcaceae bacterium
ATATTAATGAATACTATAGTTCAATTAGTTCATCATTAACAGGCTCTGCATTAGCAGGAGCGCTTGAATCGCGACTTAAAGCGGAACGGAAGGCCTCTTTTAATTATGATTCACTTCAATCTAGTGCATTCCCGTATACCGATGTTGATCCAACTCGTCCCAATGATGGGTATATCGTTAGTTTTTATTCTGGTAAAACCGCTAAAGGGTATACAGGGATGAATAAAGAACATACATGGCCTGACTCGCATGGGGGTGGAAAAATTGATAATGATCCACATATGGTCCGTCCAACACTTACCTCTGAAAATAGTACAAGGGGCAACAAATACTTTGCCGCGACTAATGCTAATGGCTGGGATCCCGCAAGTTTTGGGGACTTGGAAGCCCGCGGTATGGCAGCACGGATTATTCTCTATGGCGCAGTTATTGGTAAAAGTGGGGGATTAACTCTTGAAGACGTTGGCCGTGGTCAAGGAGCAGGCACTAAAACCAAAATGGGGAAACTTGGCGACTTACTTAAATGGAACCTTGAATACCCCGTTAATCAAAAAGAAATCATTAGAAATGAAACCTTGGATATTTCCTTAAATTATAATCGTAATCCGTTTATTGATCGGACTGAATATGCGTGTTCAATTTGGGGCGAGACAAACACTAATACGAAAAGTATTTGTGCTTCTTTCACACCAGTCGAAGTTGAAGGAGTGACTGTTTCACCAACCCATTCAACAATTAATCTTCTTTCCGAAGTAAAAGGAGTGCAGTTAAATGCTGACATTACGCCTGCTAATGCTAGTAATAAGAATGTTACTTGGAGTAGTACAAGTCCAAATGTTGCAAGTGTCTCTAGTTCAGGTTACGTTACTGGTCTTAGTGTTGGGCACACAACAATTTTTGCCACCTCATCTTCTAATTCAAATAAAAAAGCTCAAGTTTCAATTGAAGTAGTCTCAGCGACAATTCCAGTTAGTGGAATTAGTCTTAACAAAGCAACTACTACTTTAGAAATTGGTAAAACTGAAACATTAGTTGCAACCATTAGTCCAAGTGGGGCCACGGATAAAAGTATTACATGGACAAGTAGTGATCCAACAATTGCCGCGGTAAGTAACGGCATTGTGAGCGGATTTAAAAAAGGCACTACGACAATTTGCGCGAAAACAAATGACGGTAATTTTATTGCTTCAGCACTTGTTAGTGTAGTTGCTCCCGCACCAGTAACAACAATAGTGGGGAGTTTTTATAATGATTCAAGTGGCAATAATACTGGTAGTGCAGTGACAGCGGTTAACTTAAACAATGGCACAAGTGGAAGTAATAGTCTTCATGGTTTTGGGGGCAAACAAGTTATCGGTAATGTGGCTTCAAACCAATCTTATTTACCACGAGGTGGCGGTCTTGCGCTTGGTTCTAGCAGTAACTCTGGCTCATTAGAAATAACTTTAAATGACGACTTTAAAGCAAGTAAAGTTGAAGTACTAATTAATAATTCAGTTTCCGGAGCATCTAGTAGTTTAGAAACTAACATAACACCAAATAAAAATAATCCAGGTACATATGGATCACAATATAGT
>CAYJDS010000139.1:0-1569 GCA_964369015.1 uncultured Staphylococcaceae bacterium
TAGTTGGTTTTGGAGACCAAAGTATTGCCGTTATACGACGCCCCTATCTCAAAAAGGATAACAAATTTTATAAGAAAAAGCAAAGAAATTCATTATAATTAGCAAAATCTCTTACCATTATAAATCGTCAGAATAAGCCTAAGATTAATTGTTAGTTACATATCATTAATCCATTCCCAAAAAGAATAGAAAAGAGACTCTTTCGAGTCCCTTTAAAATTAATTTGTTTTTTTTAATTAGCTAGCAATGCGGTCATTGAAGGCGGTATATTCGGCTTCACTTAAGACTGAACGGTAACCACTAACGGTGACGGTAACACCAATTTCGGCGCCATTTTCAAGTTTGGCAGAAGTGCCTAAGGCATCACTAATTTTTTTGCCAACAAGGTAATCAGCAAGGCTTTGTGCTTGTTCAAACCATTCTTTTTTAATTGGGCTCGCATTAGTCATTCCGTAATCGGCTTTCAATTCTTGTTTTCCTTTAATCCGATTTTCACTAGCAACAACTTGTTTCTTAGTGGCGGCTTTGTTAATGGTCGCAAGGCCTTCAGCTGAGACAACGTATGGAACTTGGAATGTATCAACCCGTGATCCTAAAACTTTCTTATCGGCATCAAAGGCGGCACCAGCAACGTAGAAGTTATCTTGTAATGCATCATGTTCGTTTAAGGAACCAACACCTAAACCAGCAACTTTACCCTTAATTTGAACTTTGGATTCAAGAGCGACATCAAGCGCACTAACCCAGGCATCAACCGTAATTGTGACCCCAATTGTTGCCCCATCAGTTAATTTATCATTGGCAATTCCAGCTTTGACTTGTTCGACTGTCTTACCAACGGCCCATTCTTCAAACTTAGCGGCTTGTTCGTACCATTCTTTACCAATGGTGCCTGGAACTTTTCCGGCCATTCCATAATCGCCAAGTAAATCCCATTTTGATTTAATGTCGTCTGATGGATTTTCTTCGGTTCCAAAAACTTTACTTTTAATAACCGTTGAAAGAACATCATCTCCATCTTCAACTTCAGTAACTTTTCCTTCAACCTTAATTTGGGTTGTATCGAGTCTTAAATTACTAATGACTCCTTTTTTATTAACTACAACACTAACATAATCAACAGTTGTTTCGATGTCATAGCCTTTTGCAGCGGATTTTGCAAATTCTTCAAAATGCGAAACCGCTCCGAAACCAAAATATTGTTTTGAATTTTGGTTACATCCAGCGAGTAATCCAGCACTTGCAACAAATGCGAGTAATAGATTCATTTTTTTCATATAATTTCTCCTTTTTCCTTCTGGGTATATAATAAAACGATATTTATAAATTTGCAACTATTATTATAATAAATCGAGAAAAAAATCCCCATATTCTTTTTGGGCCAGAAAACTTGCTTTTTCTCCACCTGGAAAACTTGCTGAACGGCGAATGTAATAATCACTTTCATCGACACAAACAAAGGCGAGTTGGACGTCGTCTTCTGGATAATTATCACGTAAAAATTCTACTCCGTCTTCAATTGACAAAATAGTCAGCGTCGTCGTGAGATAATCAAGTTCTTCCCCAGAT
>CAYJDS010000140.1:0-1568 GCA_964369015.1 uncultured Staphylococcaceae bacterium
TTGTGAATATTGCGGGGCAACATCTGAAAATATCGTTCCTTATAACGAAGAATAGACACTAAAATTTGTTGATAAAGAGGGCTGGTTAATTGTAGACCGCCCTTTTTATTAAAAAATGATAAAATTAAGAGAGAAAAAAGAGGTAGTTATGAAAATAAAATTTATTAATGCTCGAATCTTAACGATGGAAGAAAATCGTTCGATTTTTCAAGGAGAACTTCATGTTGAAGGAGAGCGGATTACTTATGTTGGTCCAAGTTTACCTAAAAGTGAAGCTTTTGATAAAGTAATTGACTTAAAGGGCAATTTAATAATGCCCGGATTCAAAAACTTACATACTCATTCACCAATGACTTTCTTACGGAGTTACGCTGATGACTTGCCGCTTTTTGAGTGGCTTCACACTGCGGTTTTCCCGCTTGAAGATCGATTACAACCAGGCGACCAATATATTTTAAGTAAAATCGCTTTTGCCGAGTATTTAAGCAGTGGCATTACTTTCTGCTTTGATATGTATTATTCCCCTCTTGAAACCGCGCAAGCTTCAATTGATGTTGGCTTCCGCAGTGCATTAGTGGGAACAGTAACTAAATACAAAGAAAGCGTCGCCGAGATGAAAGCTGCCTACAAGAGCATTAATAAGATGAGCCCGCTTGTTAGTTATCATTTAGGCTTTCACGCTGAATATACCGCAACCCCAGAAATACTAAAAGAATTAGCTAAAGCCGCCCATGAGTTGAAAACCCCAATTTGGAGTCATATTAGTGAAACAAAAACTGAAGTTGAAGAATGTATTGCACGCCACGGGATGCGACCTGCCCGTTATATTGAAAGTTTAGGCTTATATGATTACGGCGGCGGCGGTTTCCATGGTGTCCATTTTAATGAAGAGGACATTGAAATTTACAAGAATCGAAATTTGACGATTGTCACTAACCCAAGTGCGAATACAAAACTTGCCAGCGGTATTGCCCCGATTAAGAGCTTTTTAGATAACGGACTAAATGTTGCGCTTGGAACTGACGGACCCGCAAGTAATAATTCCTTAGACTTCTTCCGTGAAATGTTCTTAGTTACAGGATTAGCAAAATTACGCGAAGATGACGCGAGTGCAGTCGACGCCTTGGCCGTTTTAAAAATCGCTACCGTTAACGGTTCAAAAGCATTAGGCTTAAAAGATTCAACTTATCTTAGTGTTGGAAGTTACGCCGACTTGACGGTTATTAATTTAATGCAACCAAACATGCAACCGATTAATAACATTGAGAAGAACATAGTTTATTCCGGAAGTAAAGTAAATATCGCTTTGACGATGGTTAATGGCAAGATTCTTTACCAAGATGGTGAATTTTTCTTAGATGAACCAATTGCAGAAATTTACGCTAAAGCACAAGTTATTACTGAACGATTAAAATCGGGTCGTTAATTAGAAGTTATTAATTAAAAACACAAAAATGAAGCTGGTTTACTCATTAAATCGTTGCTTTTTGTTTTACAAAAGGAGAAAGGATGTTATAATACTTTTACATCGCGGAGTAGAGCAGTGGTAGCTCGTCGGGCCCATAACC
>CAYJDS010000141.1:0-1532 GCA_964369015.1 uncultured Staphylococcaceae bacterium
TGACGCATTCTTAATAGATTAGATGGTGAAAACCCTTTTATACCTGAATATCGTTTTTGAATTGAATTTGATAAGTCTTCAATTAACCGCTTTCTCCATTCATGTTTTGGAATTGCTTCACTTATATACCTTCCGATTTTCCAATACAAATCAATCAGTGTAGAGTTAACATAGGGATAAACATTTTGTTTTGCATCCTCATTAAAAATAATGATTGATTCGAATTGATTTTTACTAACAACAATGTCTGCTTGATTATTTCTTATACTAATAAAATTTGCGAGAAAACAAGATAAAAAATATGTATTTTTGTATTTATAAGTAACTAACTAAAGGAGAAAACAATGTTTTTAATATACATAGATGAAGCTGGTGATGATGGTTTTCCCGGTAGCTCCAAGATTTTTTTAAATACCGCAATTAAAATCCATAGCAGAAATTGGAACATAATTGAAAAAAAGATAGAGAATTTTCGAATAGAACTTTCGACCCTGACTAAGATTCCTGCTAAATTTGAATTTCATACAAATAATATAATATTCAAAAAAGAACCATACACTGGCTTATTAATGACTGATATTGAAATTATGGATGTTTTGAAAAAATACGCTGAGTTCATTTCTAAATTAAATATTTCCTGTACAACAACGGTGGTGGATAAAACAAAAATTATTCCTAATAAAAACATTGTTAAGGTCTTTAACTACGGTGTAAACCACCTTGTAAATAGAATAAACACCACAATTGCGGTTAAATATAAACAATTTCCACCTGAAGATAAATATTATATGTTATTTTGTGATGAAGGCAGAATTAGCAACTGGGAAAAGCTAATTAAAGAAATGCGGCTTAACAATCATTTATTTGATAACATAACTCTTAAAAAGAAAAATTTTAAACTAAATAAACTAGTTGAAAAACCAATCCAAAGAGATTCTAAAAATTCAAATCTATTGCAAATTGCTGATTTTGTTGCCACGATTGTATATAAGTATTACCAAATTAATTATCACAATACAATATTTAGAAATCGTGCGACATTTATTACGCGTTGTTTTATAAAGGAAATTCTCAACATTCTCAAGCCAATTATAAATTTTGATGCTAGCAAGACTAATCCATACGGAATCGTTATTTTTCCAAAATAAAAAAACACCACCCTTGAATACGCAACTCGCCGGTGGTTCATATTTATTATATCAAATCAAAAAGACCTTGCAATTAATATGATTTAACTTTTCTTTTCCGTCAATCTAACCAAAAAAAGCGTCGCTTTATTATTAGTATTTAAATTCGAGCTTTTATCTGTGAACGATAAATATTCGCGTACACCCCGTCTTGGGCGAGTAAGTCAGTATGTTTTCCTTCTTCTACCTTTATGCCGTTTTCAAGGACTACAATCTTATCGGCGTGTTTAATCGTGGAAAGTCTATGGGCGATAACAATCATCGTTCTGCCACTCTTAACTTTTTTGAGGGCGGTTTGAATCATTGTTTCCGTTTCAGTATCAATGTTCGCGGTTGCTTCGTCCA
>CAYJDS010000142.1:0-1516 GCA_964369015.1 uncultured Staphylococcaceae bacterium
GATTTAGTCATTTCTAAAAAACTTATTGAGTATATAATCTTGAAGGCGACTAGGAAGAATATTGAGCATTTTTATTTTTAATGAATTGTTAACACAATAAATAAGTCGAGGTTTTTTATTGTTTATCACCTTATTAAATGTCTTAACTATTTTGTTGGGATCTTTTGCTTTTCTTATTTCGCCGAGCATCATTGCTTTCATTTTATTAAGCGGTTTTTTAAATGATTTAGTAGCAACCACTAATTCATTAAACTGATTATTAATATTGCTGACCATTTTAGTATTAAACGAACCAGGCCGAATTGTGATGATCTTTACACCAAAACATTGAACCTCTCTTCTTAAGGAATCATCATAAATTTTAAGTGCGTGCTTTGATAAAGTATAAAAAGAATGAAAAGGGAGTCCGAGCAATCGGCCATACTCACTACTCATAATAATGATTCTCCCTTTTCCTTCTTTTATTAAAGGAAAAAAGACGTAATTTATTTTATAAGTTCCGATTAAGTTAATTTGTAGCGTTTTTTCGATTATCTCGGGTGCCATTTCAATAACGGAACCTAAAAAGACGATTCCTGCAAAATTGATTATCAAGTCTAATTTATTGCTAGTGAGTGAAATTTTATCTTTAATCGAGTTAATTTGTGATATGTCGGTCACATCGCAGAGAAAGGATTAAATATTACGATGACCCTTGTATATTTCAAGAATTTCAGGATTAATATCACAAGCAAAGATGATAAAATCGTGTTCTAGAGACTTGATAACCGCTTGAGCAAGACCTGAGCAAGCGCCAGAGATTAATGCGCGTATTTCATATTGATTGTCCCTAATCATATCATTTATCCGCTATTATTCCCATTAGCGCAATGAAGGGTTCGTTTTGAGCAGATGATAAACATTTCTTGTTTGCGGCGTTCGTTTTTAATATTATTAAACAGTAAAACAATGATTAAATTTATAAAGCCACATAAAAAATACGCCGCCGACATTTTTACTTATAAGGCGGAAATGATTGCGGCCAATGACCCTTTAAATGGCGTTCGTTCCATCGAAAATTTTGATAACTATGAACAATGGGAAAGTTATCTACGAAAAGTTGAGGCCCTCGACACGGTGGATTATGCAAAGCAACTAGTGAAAACGAGTCAATATTTTCTCGTTCGTGAAAAGGACGACAAAATTGTTGCCACAGTTGAAATTCGCCACATATTAACCGATTTTCTTTACGAATGTGGTGGCAATATTGGTTATTCGGTACGCCCAAAAGAAAGAAAAAAGGGCTATGCGAAACTCGCGTTAAAACTAGCTCTTAACCAATGTAAAAAAGAAGGACTATTTCGGGTTTTGGTGACGACCGATTTTGATAATATCGGATCAATTCGCACAATTATTGCAAATGGTGGTCTTTTTGAAAACCAAGTATATTGTGAAAAATACGGAATAGAAATTCGCCGTTACTGGTTTAATCTTTAATCTTTATATTTATATAACATTCTTTTGGAGTGGCTGTTTT